>JBNKMO010000116.1:0-7343 GCA_050293165.1 Anaerolineales bacterium
TCGTCGCCAGAGTTGCCCGCAGCAGCCACAAGGACGATGTCACGCGCGACGGCGTAGTCGATTGCGTCCTGCAAGATTTCACTGTGGGCGGTGTTGCCGAGACTGAGGTTGATGATCTGCGCACCCTGATCGGCGGCATAAATGATCGCTGCAGCGACGTCGTTGTAGGTGCCATATCCGTTGGCGTCGAGGGCCTTCAGGATCATCATCTGCGAACCGCTTGCTACACCGGCAATGCCCTCGGCATTGTTGGTTGCAGCGCCAATTACACCAGCCACAAAAGAGCCGTGCCCATTATCGTCTTGCACGTTATTGTTCTGGGCGTTGAAGTTCCAACCTTGCCAGTCGTCAATGAAACCATTGTTGTCATCATCAAAACCGTTGCTTTGCTTTTCATTACCGGCTTCATCAACGCCCGTTTCGCCCGGGTTTTGCCAGATCTGCATTGCAAGGTCAGGATGTGCGGTATCCACGCCCGAATCAATGACTGCAGTAATTGTGTTCGGGTCGCCAAGTGTCAGATCCCAGACAGCAGGAATTTGCATCTCCTGCAGGTAGGGTTGTTCGTGCCATTCGGGGTCATCAGGCTCAAGAAAGGTTTGGACAAGGTAATTTGGCTCTGCCGAGAGAACGTGCGTATTCTGCTGCAAGGCTGCTAGGACAGTGGTCTCGCTGCCTGCAGGGACGTTGAGCAAGGTCGTGTTCAAGGCATCTACTTGTCCTGCAACGCTGATCGGGATATCAAGCGCAGCGCTCACGGTTTGTAGCAGGGTTGGGTCAAAATCCGCGTCGCTTAATTGCAGCGCTATTTCTCCGGCAGCAAAGCTGGCTGTGGGTGTTTTCGCCGGAGGCGCGGAGACAGCCGCAACTTGCACGAGGGGTGCATTGACTTGCTCCGGGTTTACATACGCAGCGCTGAATGCATTTTGCCAGCGTTCAAAGATCGAAGCTGTCTGCGTGGGGGGCAGTGTCAATGTTCCTGTATCAACATCGTTGATCTTGTTCACATAGGTGACTGCCTGCTGGCAGCCTTCCGCAAAATTTTGTGCAACATGTACCCAGTCCAGCGGATTGCGTTGCTCACGGGTTGCCTGCAAGGCCGCGCCCAAACAAGCGGAGCCGCCATTGTAATTCGCCAGCGTAAAACGCCACATATCCTCACTATAGACCAGGTCAGATGGTTTGCGTTCGGTCACGTTATAGACCAATTGACCGGTCTGTTCGGCGTAGGCAACGAGCGTATGCGCAAAGATCGGTACACTTTTTTGTGCCAGACGCAGGTCTACGTTCCACGGGCAGGTGGCGCATTCTGCCCCGACCTGTTTGAGTACGATCCCGCGCAAGATGGCGCGTTCGCCCGCATTCAGGAGAATGTAGCCATCTGCACAGGCCTCGGTACCAAGCATCTGCGAGCAAAGCGATTCGAAATAGGGCCTATTCCAGGTCAGGAGCGTGTCGGCGCCTGCTTCGGTCATGTGTCCGAGTCCATACTCATCCGAAGTCGAACTGCGTTGGATACCGGGCCACATCTGGCTTTCCTGCATGAATAGATTTTTCAACAAATGTGGTGGGATTTGGGTTTGCTCGCTGGCAAGCAGGATGTCAGCATCGAATTGATTCTGCCATTCATAGGTGATTTCCGCGGCACGCTCTTGCCCGCACGTGTTCGCTGCGCCCGTGAGCAGGATGCCGCTCCCCGAACAGCCTGCCGTTGAAACCATCCCGCTCTGGATCAGTTTCCCCGCCAGAAGTTGTAGTGGACGATTACTTGCCAGTGAAGATTCATCGACCGCGTAGGAGAGTAACGCCATCGAGCCGACAAGGTTGGTTTTTGGCAGCCAACTGGGGCGTGTGTAGACCGTATCCTGCAGGTTGGAAGCCTGCTCAATTCGTTTTGCCAAATGCAAATACAACCCGGAGCAAGAATTTCCTGCCACGCAAACTTCGGTGTTTTTCCATTGCGCCAAGAGCCCCGCTCCACAACCGGATTCCACTTCTGATGCGTTTGGCATCCCATCATGGGCAATATTCAGCGAGCAAGCGACCTGATTATTTTCCAAACGTACCAACCACCAAACATAAACTGTGCCATCTCCCACCTGTGGCGAAGGTGATGCTTGCGTTGGGGCGACATTACCCAGCAAGAATAAAACCAGCACAAGCGCAGTCATCCCAATATGGATGATGCGCTTGTTTTTCGTTTTTTTCTTGTTGACGGTCAGGTTCATTACTCTCTCAATGCAGAGAAGGCTCTAGCCATTCCTGTCATTTGCTGCTTTTCGGTCGCAGTGTTCAGGTCGGTTGAATGTTGAAAGCGTTTTTCCACGAGTTCGCCTTTTAGCCTAGAGAAGGTCTTGCCACCGTGATGGGGTAGAATCCCCCACGACAGTGGGATAAGGGAGAGCAGCTTTCTGAAGGCATAGCCTCTTCCCTATCCCGCTGTCATTTTTTATTTCTGGTGGCAGACTTCGCAAACACCACGATTGTCAAGTCGTAGTAATGCGCTATCTGAAGCTGTTGTATCGCCTGGAATGGATCCTGTTCCATCCGGGCCGCCATCGGTAATGCCGCTCATCACAGCGGACGAACCATGTGAGAAATGGCAGGTATTGCAGGCCACCAAGTCTCCGGTGCCTGTATCAGCCAGCGGTAAATAGTAGCCGCCATAGCCCGTTGTCTCCGGGTTGTCCACTCCGCTGTTGATGCCAGCATCGAATGCCATATCGACATTGTGGGTGTAGCTGGTGGCATCTTTGGCGAGGGTGTTGTCGTGATAACTATCATGGCAAGCAACACAAACCGCGCTCATGTCATCGGGCCAAGCCTCGTCATCGTAATCTTTTGCTGCTTCGTCCACTTGCGTGACCGTGACGGCTGTGCCGTTGATTGTCAGGTTCAAGATTCGATAGTTTGTTGAGCCGTGCGGATCATGGCAGGATGCGCACGTAAAGGTTGCATCCGTGATTGCTGCTCCGACACCGCGTGCCACGCCATTGCCCCAGGCCACGTTGGTGTTTCCAGCGCCGGTCATTTCATGGGCAGATGTGATGGCATTGGTTTCGTAGTTCACGAAGCCACCGCCAAGCAGATATCCGCCATCAGTGGTATTCGCTGCGCCGACAGTCGTTAAACTGCGGCTGGCGGTGTAGAGACCATCGTCCACATTTGTGTCTGCACCCGTGCCGGCACTGCCGTGGCAGGTCATGCACAGGGTATAGGTGTCGGTTTCAATGAGCAGGTTTGGCCCTGATGCTGTGTGCGCACGGTGACAGCCGGCGCAAGCATCGGTTGTGGCGGTATATCCGCCATGCGGGCCGCCGTTTGCGCTTGTCAAGGAAACTGTTCCGAGCGCGAGGATCACAGTAAGTACCATGATCCATAATATTTTTTTCATTGCATTGTCCTCCGTTCAAAACGTTGGGCTGTGAGGAAGTCACAACCTGATAACTGGACTCTCTAAATCTATTGTTCTTTATTTCAATAAGGCCTCCTTTGGTTTAGTAAGACCATACCTGAATACGATTATTCTCGCGGTCCGCGATATATAAACGACCGCTTGAGTCGACCGCAATATCGTTCGGATATTGGAATTGCCCATCGTTTATGCCCAGTTCGCCAAAATCAAATAGGAAGTGGGGCTGCTCCCCTGAGACATCGTAGACTTTGACGTTTTGTCCAACTGCATCAACAATATAGAGACGGTCGCTATCATCTATGGCCATGCCACGCGGTAAATTAAGCGCACCGTTGCTTGACCCTCGCCCAAAGTTGAACAGAAATTCGAACTCCGCACTCCAGACAGAAACACGCCCATTATTTCCATCTGAGACGTAGACCCGTCCCTGAGAATCGGTCACTGCGACATTGGGGAAGAGGAGTTCGCCGTCTCCTTCGCCTTCCGTCCCAAAGGTGATTTCAGTGGGGGCAAAACTTTGCCAGGATGTCGAAATCATCAGGTCGGCGGGGAGTTGACGGACGAAGTTGGCGTCTTTGCCAACATCGGTCAGGAGCATTGCTCCGTTCGGTTGGATGAAAATCCCTAGCGGGGACCAATCAGCGAATTCGGGCATTGCCAGGGTTTCCTCCTGCTCTCCGGGTCTCTGGTAGTGGATATTGACTTCAAAGGCATTGAAGAAAAAACGGCTCCCTTCGGGCAGGACTCCTGTTTGGGTTGCGACGTATTCGCTTAGAGTGGTATCGGGGGTCAGGATGCCGTCGAGCAGGTTGCCATTGATGTCGTAAATGAAAATTACATGTTGCAGGCGGTCGCTGACAAATAACCTGTTCGCCGAATCCATTGCCATATAGACCGGCGACCGCTCTCCGGGGTGGGTGCGTGGCGGAGCGAACGCAAAAAGTGCCTCGCCACCTTCACGATCAAAGGCTTTGATCAGGCGCTCACCATTTGTCTCGGAGGCGAAGATGCGTTCGCCATCCATCGAAATGGAAACGCCTATGGGATTGTCCAACCCATAAATGGAGAAGAGATAGTGGGGTGGATAGTCCATCTGATCGACAACCGGGATCATTTCAGGCAGGGGTTCCGGTTTACGCAGGTAGCGCAGAAAAAGGCAGGAAACCATAATAAAAAGGAGTGCCAACAAGAGCAGGATGAGCAATAGCCAACGTCGTTTTTTCTCATCCGCGCTGGTTGGATTGTCTTCGATGTATAGGCTCATTTAGCCCTCCTGCCCGGTAACAGTCGCTTGCAGACGCCCCAAAGTTTGCTGGGCGGCAAAGTTTTCTGGCTCAAGCTCAAGGGCATGATTGATCGCGATCAATGCGTAATCAAATTCTTCAAGCTGCTCATAGGTTAGCGCCAGCCCCAGAAAAGTGGGGCTGTGGTCTGGCAGGACTTGCGCGGCATATTCAAGATGTGTGCGAGCGGTTTCAAAGTCGCCCATAGAAAATGCCTGCATCCCGCGCGCATAGGCAATGAATTCGGGCTGTTCAAGCGTGGTGTAACTTTCGATCATGCCGCCATAGGCTTCGACAAAATCTGGCACCAAACGTACGGCTCGACTGAAAAAGACCACCGCTTGTTCCGGTTTTTCAGCCGCGTTATAGGCCAGCCCAAGTTGGTAGAGTGCATCGGCATCTGTGGCGCTGATCTGGATGGCAGCTTCAAGCGGCTCAATCGCATCCAGTGGACGGTCTACTTTCAGGTAACTCTCCCCAAGGAAGTAATACGCCATTTCGAGTGCTTTATCTGAACTGGCGAGCGGTAGGTCTTTTCTCAGATAGACAAAATGCTTAAGCGGATCAATCGCCTTTTCGGGTTGCTCCTGGCGAACGAAAGCGATCCCGGAGAGGAGCAGGGCACCCTCGTTCTCCGGATAGGCTTCCAGAACCTGATCGGTTTGCTCGAGCGCTTTGGCGGGCAGGTTGGAATTCAGATAATATTCCGCCAGCATGACGCGCTTTTCCGGATCATTCGGGTCATCGCGGATTGCTTTTTCCAGCTCAGCGATGCTTATCTCGACTTGAGATGTGTCGCCAAGATGGACATACCGATCCCAGTAGTAGTAGCCGCCAAAGAGCAGCACGTTAACGGTCAGCGCCGCAGCAACAAGCCAGATTGTTCTCTGAATGCCCTGCGGGGTGGATAAGTTGAGGCTACTTAGCGCTTTTTTGATTTTTGCGATCATAAGTTCCTTTTCCAAAATCAGGCGGCGGCTTCCAGCATTTTTAAAAACAGGTCGTCCGTTTTTTGCGCTTGCCACTCCTCACTGGTAAAAACACGTACATCGTCGTTCATGCAATTAACCTGGATGACGCGGGTTTTGGGGAATATCTCTAGTAACTCAATCAGTGGCAATTGCTCAAGCAAATATTTGTCCTGTGCATCAACAATGATGATGGTGGGGTCCAGGCCAAGCAGTTGCAGGATCAATTCCTCTCGATCGGTAATATCGAGGAGGCTTGCGCGAAAGAGATGGTCTTTTTCCTGCAAGCGGCTGGCAATGCCTCCGGCAAGCAAGGAGTTACGCATGAGCACGGCAACAGAGACAGGTGGTTTCATCGATTTCTTTTCTGTATTGGCGAGAAATATATGTGAAGAATAGCACAAGGGGTTTGTTGCTTACACCCTCAAAGGCACAAACTTTTAAACCAAAAAGGGTAGTTTTCTTGTGACAGAAACTACCCTTTTTAGCAGGGAGGGGATGTATTTATTGAATAATTATCCGTCAAGGGGATTGGTTCTGTTATCTACCAATCCTTTTCTTAACGCATAGGCCGCCACTTCTGTACGGTTTTGTAAGTTGGTTTTTTGCAGGATGTTTTTCATATGATATTTAACGGTGTTTTCGCTAATATGCAATTGTTGGGCAATCGCTTTATTGGAAAGCCCCAGTGCTACTAATTGCAATAATTCTAATTCGCGCTCGGTGAGCAAGTCGAAAGCTTCGGATGAAGGACCTTCTGTATCGGTACGATTTGGGTTAGCGAGTGCCCCCATCAATTCGGTCATTGTTGAACGTGTCATGGCGGCTTCTCCACGTTGTACGCCCGCCAAGCTGGCAAGGAAGCCTTTGGCATTCAGGCTCTTTAGCAAATAACCGTGTGCTCCGCTTTGAATAGCTTCTACCAGAATATTGCTATCTTCAGAGACGGTCAGCATGACGACTTTGGTTTCATTGGGCAGTTTCTCGCGAATTTCTCGCAGGGCATGCAACCCCCCGCCTTCAGGCATGTGAATATCCAAGAGTACCAAGTCCGGTTTCAAACGCAAGGCTTCTTTTACTGCGGTTTTCCCGTCTCCAGCCTCTGCAACGACATTGAAGCCAGCCGCGCCCAGTAAACTGACAACACCATCCCGAAAAAGGGAATGATCGTCAGCAACCAAGACTTTTGTGTTCATACTCTTTTCTTCTCTCCTATTGGCCTTAAAACAGAAACAGTTGTACCTATCCCTTGTCTACTAATAAGACGCAATTCTCCCCCAATAGATACGGCTCGCTCCCGCATTGAACTGAGACCAAATCGAGGCAAACTCGTATTCTCAACGGAATTCAGATCAAAGCCACAGCCATTATCAACAACTTGCAAAGAAAGTATGTCCTCATCGCAAGATATGGAAACAGAAACCTGAGTTGCTTTGGCGTGTTTGCGAATATTGCTTAATGCTTCTTGCACGATGCGCAAAATTTGTAATTTTGTTTCTGTGTTCAGTTCCACGTTATCAAGCTCATCACAAAAGTCAAAGTTGACATAGAGATCACTAAGGCGATTGAACCGCGCGATGTAGTTTTCCAATGAATCGACCAATCGTCCCGAAAGATGACCGGAACCGGAAGTTTTTAAATCCAAAATAGCTTTACGCACATCTACAGAAAGCCCTT
>JBNKMO010000117.1:0-6970 GCA_050293165.1 Anaerolineales bacterium
ACAGTCACCTTTAAGGTGACTGTTACTTTGTATTATAAATAAGCTTCCTGCTTCTTTGTAGATAAAAACTACTTGCTCAACTGCTCCGTCCTACTCTCGCCAACTGTAAAATAGCTCGCATCGGGATGATGCAAAATGATCGCCGCTGTCGATTGTTCAGGGATCAGCTGATACGCCGCACTCAGGGTCATACCGAGGGCTTCTTCAACGGGGAGTAACTCAAAGACCTTCAGATGGTCATCCAAATCGGGGATGGCTGGGTAGCCCCACGAATAGCGTTTACCCTGCCCAGCGGGGATTCCCATCTCGCGTTGGATATGTTTATGCAGATATTCAGCCGCCGCTTCAGCAGTCTGCACAGCCAAGCCGTGTACAAAATAACCTTCTGAGTAATCATTGTCGGCTTGCAGCGCGTCAAATTTTTCTGTTGCTTCTTGCCCAACGGTGACTACCTGAAAAGCGACCACGTCCATTTTCCCGGAGCCGACGGGGGAAAAATAATCTACCAGACACAGGTTCTTTCCTGTGCTTTGGCGCGGGAAGGAAAAACGTTGTAGGGGCGAAGGGTCATTCGCTTGCTCAGGATCATAGATCACCAAATCATCACCATCTGCCTGACAGGGGAAGAAACCGTATACGCCCTGTGGTTTCAGCCAGCCCGTTTGCAAGGCATCCTTCTTCATCTTTGCCAGCCGCGCTTCAAACTCGGCTTCAAGTTTTTCCCACTCTTCGCCGTGGGCGTTTTTCGCGCCCCACGACAAACGGAAAAGCTCTTTTTTGTAGAGATGCTCAAAAATCATTTCCAGTGGCATATCTTTAACAATTTGTGCGCCCAATTTGGATGGGAGTGGAATAGGTTTCGGCTCGATCTTTGAACGTTGGATGCTGACTTTCTTCGTGGATTTCTCTTGGGATGCCCGCTCCGCTTCGCGCGTGACCTGAGCTTGCAACCGTTTCATAAGCGCTGGTTTGCGCCCCGCATCTTGCAACTCTTCCATCGTCTCGAGACCTTCAAAAGCATCTTTGCAATAGAAAGCGCCTGCGTCATACCAATTTCCATCTTCGGTTTTGTTGATGCGCTGCCCAAAACGCCGATTGATCGCCGCCCCGCCCAAAAGCACGGGAATATTCTGTTTACGGCGATGCAATTCGTTGATGATCAGCGGCATCTGCTTGGATGTACTCACCAGCAAAGCAGAGAGACCAACAGCATCCGCTTTTTGCTCGATAGCAGTATTGATGATCGTCTCAGCCGGAACTTGTTTACCCAGATCAACAACTTCAAAGCCGTTATTACTCAAAATCGTTTTGACGAGATTTTTGCCAATATCATGCACGTCACCATAAACGGTGGCTAGGACGACCTTGCCTTTGGATGTGCCCTCTGCCTGCTCAAGATATTGCTCCAGGCGGGCGACAGCTTTCTTCATCACTTCGGCCGATTGGAGCACGAAGGGCAGAATCAATTCTCCAGCCCCAAATTTATCGCCAACTTCTTTCATGGCGGGGAGCAGGACAGTGTTCAGGGTATGGATAGCAGAATCATGTTTCTTCTCTACAATGGTTTCCATGATCTTGCCCGCTATAATTTCATCCACATCGTTCTCCACGCTTTCAGACGCCCCAACTTTTCCTGGCTGTCTGAAAACGATGCGCCAGTGCAGGCGTTCGGCGAGGGTCATGCCTTCGGTGGGATTGGTTTGGGTGGTGGAGGCTGTTGCTTCGCGCCCTTCAAAGTATTCGATCACGCGCTGAAGAGCATCCGGGCGGCGATTGAAAATCAGATCTTCTACCAACACACGCTCGTTGTCGGGGATTTCTGCATAAGGCGGGGTGGTTGCTGGATTGACAATTGCCATATCCAACCCAGCTTGAACGCAGTGGTAAAGGAAGGCGCTGTTGATGACATGCCGAGCGGCCTTATTCAATCCAAACGATACATTGCTAACACCCAATGATGTAAAGACACCGGGCAATTCAGATTTAATTAGTTTGATGCCTTCGATGGTCTCTTTGGCAGAGTCGATGTATTCGGCTTCGCCGGTGGCGAGGGTGAAGGTCAGGGCGTCGAAGACGAGGTCGTAGGGTTGCAAACCATGTTCGTTGATGGCAATATCGTAAATTCGTTTAGCTACTTCCAGTTTGCGCTCGGCGGTCTTTGCCATCCCTTTTTCGTCAATGGTTAAGACCAAAACAGCGGCATTATGTTTACGCGCCAAAGCGAAAACTTTATCGGCTTTTTCGCGTCCGCTTTCAAGATGGGTGGAGTTGATCAGTGAGCGCCCGGGAGCAACCTTTAGACCAGCTTCCATCACAGCAACGTCGGTCGTGTCGAAAACCAAAGGCACGTCGATACCCGCCGTAACCAGCTTACGGACGACATCGTGCATGAGCTGGGCTTCATCGTCATTTTCGGTGACGGCCACCGAAATATCGAGGGCGTGCGAGCCGCTGTCCACTTGTCCACGGGCGACTTCAAGAATCTCGTCCCAATTTTCTTCGAGCAAGAGGCGTTTGAATTTTCGGCTGCCCTGCGCGTTGCAGCGCTCGCCGATGATTAACGGAGCAGGCTCCTGTCGCATGGTAAAGGATCGGATACCGGAAGCAAGCCGAGGCGTCGTGAGTATCGGGCGCGGCGGATGTCTACGACCATGCATCCGTTTGACAAGCGCATCCAGATGAGCGGGCGTCGTCCCACAACATCCACCCACGACCGAAATATTATTTTTCTCGACAAATTCCATCAGCGCATCCGCAAAGGGTTCGGGCTGGAGCGGGTAGACGGCTTCGCCATCCACATTGAGCGGCAGCCCGGCGTTGGGGATGCAGGAAACGGGCAGAGCGGCGTTTTCGCCGAGGAACTGGATCGGCTCGCGCATATGTTCGGGGCCGGTGGAGCAGTTCATGCCGATGATGTCGATGGGCAGCCCCTCGAGGATGGACAGCGCAGCCGCGATGTCGGTACCGAAGAGCATTCTGCCCGTCGTATCGAGCGTGATTTGGGCTTGGATCGGGACCCGAATCTTTGTCTCGGCGAAGGCTTTTTCGACGCCACTGATGGCGGCTTTGACTTCGAGAATATCCTGCGATGTTTCGATGAGCAGCAGATCGACGCCGCCCTCGAGCAGACCCGTTGCCTGCTCGCGGAAAAGCTCAGCGAGTTCGTCGTAGCCGAGATCGGAGAGATCGGGGTCATCGGCAGATGGGAGTTTGCCCGTCGGGCCGAGCGAGCCAGCGACGAAACGGGGTTGCCCCTCATCCCCCTTCCTAAATCCTTCCCCCGAGGGGGGAAGGACTTGCCTCTCCCCCCCCTCGGGGGGGAGAGTGAGAGGGGGGACGGGGGCTTTTGAATATTCATCCGCAATTCTGCGAGCGAGCGATGCCGCCGCAAAATTGATCTCGTAGGTCTTATCCGCCAGCCCGTATTCACCGAGCGTCAGCCGATTGGCGCGGAAGGTGTCGGTTTCGACCACGTCCACGCCGACTTCAAAGAAGGAGCGATGTACCTTCTCGACGGCTTCGGGATAGGTCAGGACAAGGTAGTCGTTGCAGCCGTTGTACTGCTCACCGCCGAAATGTTCGGCGGTCAGGTTTTGGTTTTGGATGCTGGTGCCCATCGCGCCATCGAAGATGAGGACGCGTTCATTGAGGGCGTCGAGGTATTTGCGGTTGGTGTAGGTTTTGGTCATAGGATTTTCCTTTGAACATTGTTCAGGATAATTTCTTTGTTGGTTAGCCTCCAGGGCTAATAGTAATAGCGGGTGGTGGAGCTCCTCCACCATTGTTTTGCGGGCAGCCGTTGCCGGCTTCGGCGTATTTCTGCGGGCAGTTGTCGGCATAGTTTAGCACACCATCGCCGTCGTCATCGAGATATGACCAAGAGATTGTTGCGGTTGGTGAGGGTGTGAAGGTGAGGGTCGGTGTCGGGGTGAATGTTGGCGTATTTGTGGGTGTGTTGGTCGGGGAGGGTGTGAAGGTCGCGGTGTTCGTTGGGGTTGGTGAAGGAGTGAAGGTTTGCGTGGCAGTCGGCGTTGGGGTGCGGAAGATTCCGCCTGCGTTGGTTTTGTTGGCAAGGGCGTAGGCGGCGGCGAGGAAGAGGAGGATGAGTATGAGTATGGGGAGGAGGGTTTTCTTTTTCATGAGTTTTCCGTTTGCTGCCCCCTCTGTCCTTCGGACATCTGGTGAAGAAACTGCTTCGCATCCCCCAAATTCCAAAAGCATGGAATTTAGGGGAGACCAGACGATAAGTTTTGTCCCCCTATTTTGCTTGCAAAATGGGGGGACGCCCCAGCTTCATGCTGAGCTTGTCGAAGCAGAAGCGAGGGGCAGGGGGGCGAACGTCTGAGTTTAAGAAAAAAACTGTACTATTTTAAAAAGTCATTTGCGATAAACATTACTGAATTGTATAACGGTTTTACCAATTTCTTTGGTCATATCACCACAAAAAAAGGTCATTCTTCCTCAATCCTAATCATCGTCGCCTGCATGAGCGCCACAAGTTTCTGAGCGGAACATCGAACGGAGTGAGATGTGTAGTCGACGATGCCCTTTAGGGTAAGAGCGGATTTAGGTGAGAACGCCGTCCTTCGACTGCGCTCCCTATCGGTCGCTCCGCTCAGGAACTGGATTGCTTCTCAATCCTAATCATCGTTGCCTGCATGAGCGCCACAAGTTTACTCTGCTCGCCCTGAACTGCAAAGCTCCCCTAA
This sequence comes from Anaerolineales bacterium, assembly GCA_050293165.1. Lineage (GTDB taxonomy): Bacteria > Chloroflexota > Anaerolineae > Anaerolineales > Villigracilaceae > Desulfolinea. The sequence continues at coordinate 4,710 of JBNKMO010000117.1, forward strand.
GCAGACACAGATCGTTGCTGACCTTGCCGATGTCAATGAAACGCTTCCCACACATCCTAAGGCAGTGCCGCCTGACCGGAATCCGGGGCAATCATCAGGCTGGAAGCATCCACTGCTTCGAAATCGTCGCCTGTAAGTACATCGAGCGTATGTAGCATACTGTTATCCCAACGTTCATCAGGAACGCCAGAAATATACCAGTCCGAGCCATTATCCGCCACGATGATCCCGTACTCTTTCATCGCCTGCAAGATCACTTGCATCTCCGGCGAAAACCCCGAAATATTATAAGAAGCCTTTAATCGGAAACGCGCTCCCATCGGCGGGACGTTGGGGTCTGTAATACTGGACGCAAAATGCCGGGCAGGCCAAAGGTATGCTCGCTGCGTTTGCGCCACTGTGAAACGAATGGCATGGTTGATCTCCCCAGCTTCCACTTCATCATAACGCACCAATCCGGGCAAAACTGGCAATCCTGCCGCATCGGCAGATGTCCAGCCATCCGGGCGTAAAGCATGAGCATTCAAGTCCCAGATCGCACCTGACCCCGCGTACCATTGCCCATTACTCAACGAGGCATCATACAGTTCATACAGAACGCAGTTATCCTGATCGAGCATCAAGATATGATGATCGCTGCTATATTCAATTTTTGGATCACTCGGGATGGGATAAGGTCCGGGGTCAGATTCGTCAGAATAATCGAAGACGACCGCCTTTTTGGCTTGGTTGCCCGCAACAAGATTGTACGGTATCCCGATGGGGCCACCGTCCCAGGTACCCGACCCAAAATCCATGTGAAAGCTTTCGTTGCCCCCGATACTGTTAATCCACGCAGTGGAGCGAGCATGAACGGGCAAGGTATCAACACGTGTATTCCAGATATTATCCGCTGGGAAAACAGGGCAGCCAGCCAGGGATGGCCCCTCAGATGGTTGACCAACTTCGATGTGATACGTCACTTGTCCCTGAACTTGAAAAGCAAGCGCAGATTGTTTCGTCCCATTAGCATCATCATTACAAGCAACCGGATTCAAATTGCCGCGTTCGCCTGTCCAGACAGCGATAAAGGTGTCGTAATTTGAAGCCGAGGTGTCGAGAGCAATTGCCGTATCCGTTGATGACTCATACCAATACCAAACAGTCGCAACTCCCTGTCCCAGCCCGCATGCGCTGATCACTGGGTCATCGATTGCCACAGTTGCTTCACTTGTATCGCTTACAGGAAGGCTGCCAACAACGCCTGAGAGATCCGTAGCAGAGTTGAAATCATCATTGCCCGGAATTGCGAAAACAGGGACTGCGTCAATGCTGCCTGCCTCGACAGAACTGCCTATCCCAAAAGGAATTAGCAGAGCGGCGAAAACCAAAAGCTGAAAGAAGATTCGACCAAATCGCTTCATCATACACGCTCCAAACTGAGTACCCGCATGGGGATTAATCCCCGTGCGGTGATGATTTTGTAAAGATTTTTATCAGCGCAAATCTACTAAATTCGTGTTCTATTCTTTTTCTAGCGACATGATACTTCTCTTGATAAGGGTGCTCGTTGGTTGAGTAGGCGATGCTTTTCGCCGTATCGAAACCAACAAGCGGTAAAAACAATCGAAGTTTGTGGTTTCGATACGCTCTCCGCTTCGCGTCGAGGTACTCAATTACCTTCAAAAACAAAAATGTCATGTGGCTAGCTTTTTTCAATTCTTATCATCGTCGCTTGCATGAGGGCGACAAGTTTACTCTCTTCACCCTGATAGGCAAAGACCTCCCCCGAGCAGACCGTAATCGTACGCCCGGGCTTGATGACCTTGCCAATAGCAACGAAGAGCTCCCCGATGGCGGGTGACATCAGGTTGACCTTGAACTCAACGCTCAAAACCCGTGAGCCGAGCGGCATCAATGTGAAGGCAGCATATCCGCAGGCTGAGTCGACGATGGTGGTCACGATGCCGGCATGGAGGAAGCCATCCTGCTGAGTGAGCTTTTCGTGAAAGGGCAGGTTGATGGTCACCTCGCCGGGACGAACATCGCCAAGCGTTGCGCCGATGGTTTGCATCGCCTTTTGTTTGGTAAACCTTCCACGAAGGTAATTCTCGAAATCGAGATTAGGAGGGGTGAAGGTAGACATCCTTTTATCCTTCGTCATTGCGAGCGGCTGAACGAAGTTCAGCTTGGGAAGCAATTTCCTAGACTGTTCCGGAGATCGCCACGTCGGGCTGGATTTCGATACGCTGTTCCAAAAACATCTCACAGCTACTCAATCA
>JBNKMO010000118.1:0-7094 GCA_050293165.1 Anaerolineales bacterium
TTTCCTCATCGTGACCAATGGAGTCAACCCAGATCGTGCCGCCATGCGCTTCGATTATTCCGCGTGTAATTGGCAATCCAAGTCCCGGGCCGCCCCCTTTGAACTTGGTTTTTCCGCTTGAATGGAGTGCTGCTTTGCCTAATTGGCGGAATTTTTCAAAGATAATTAGTTGATCATCGGCTGAAATCCCTATACCTGTGTCTTCAATAGTAATTTCGATAAAACCCGGCAATAAGCGCCCATCGACCGTGACGCTTCCGTTATCGGGAGTATATTTAATGGCATTGGTGAGTACGTTTCGTAAAGCCTGATAAATGCGCTCCGGGTCTGCAAAGATCAGTTGATCTGTGCCAGGGAACTGGTGGATATTGAGTGTCAAGTGGCGTTCTTTGCAAACAGGACGTAATTCTTTATCAAGCAGGTCGAGTGTGTTCTTGAGCCAAAGCGGCTGAAAGTTTAGTGAGAGCAGGCTATTATCAATTAGGGATACATCGATCATGTCGTTGACGATCTCGCGCAAGCGATGCACACCTGTTTGAACGCCATTCAGCAGCTGTATAGCCGTCTGGTTTTCTCTGCCAAGCATGTCACTCATCATGGCAGTGTAGCCCTCGATGAGGGTGAGGGGGGTTTTTAATTCATGGGCAGCTACTGAAATAAAGTTAGACTTTGTTTTATCTAGCTGTTCCAGTTTTTTCTGAATCGAATCGAGTTCGTTTGTGACATAGGTCACTCGTGTGTCAGACTCAAAATGAGCGGCTTTCGACAGCGAGTATGAGTAGATTGCAGATGTTGCGCTTAAAAGTTCGATCGCTTCAGCAAGTTCCAGAATCTCTTTGGCGACTTCAAATGTTAGCGCATTTGCTCTCGAAATTAGTGTAGAAAGGTTTTGTTGTCCATCTGCCAAGTCGCTTTCAGTGGGCGTGTTTGCCCAATCGTACAAGATTGGATCAAGCCAGGATGGGTCGCCTGTCATCACCGCCTGCTCAAGCAGATTGAAAAAACGGACCAATTCCTTCTCGAAATTTTCACGCACGCCAACACCGCGTGCCAGATCGTGGGCAACGCGGTCAATCCATGTTGGGCGAATTTTCTCAAGAAGACTTTGGGTATTCATATTTTTTTGTCTGTCAGATGTTAGAGAACTTCAATTATTATACCCTGCTTGATGCCTTTTTACGGGCGATTTTTGAGCCAGGCGAGCATTGTTTTCCCGACGATTTCTAAACTTTGGGCAGAAACCTTATCAGCAGTATCTTCGGTCGCGTGCCAGTAAGGGTAGTCAAAGTCGATCACATCCACAGCGGGAATGCCGGCTTCGATGAAGGGCGTGTGGTCGTCAAGCATGGCGAATTTCTCCGTGTTAATAAAGGATGTCTCATACCCTAGCGCTTGCGCCTGCGTCCATATTTCGTTTCGGATTGTGAGATTGGAATTTTTCTCCAGATAGATGTTTAGATCCGCATCGCCAATCATATCTAAAATGATGACTGCGTCAGGATTAAGCGCATAACCATTAACGAACGCTCGTGAACCTAGTATCCAATCCCAGGTGGGGAGGCGGCCATTATCTTCCAGATCGAAGAAGACTAGCCAGGCATTATCGATTTCTGCCGGGATGGTGCGTCCAAGCTCAAGCAGCACCGCAACCCCGGATGCGCCATCGTTCGCGCCTAAAACAGCTTGTTCCCATTTGTCGACATCGGGGTCGTGATTGGCTTGGATGCGGCTATCGTAGTGCGCGCCAAAGATGATCTTCGCTGGAGATGCTGCATCTCGGCGTGCGATGATGTTGTAGCCACGGTGCCCGAGAGCCTCAAAAGCTTGCTCCTCAACATACCATCCAGCCGCTTCAAGCTCTGCGCGAATTAACGCCCTGACTTGCATGTGTGCTTCAGAATCTGGTACGCGTGGACCGAGTGCGGTTTGGCGGAGTACGTCCTGGTAAGCACGCTCCCCGTCAAAGTTAGCGGGAACAAGTTGCGGTTGCGGGCGCTCCGGCGCTGAAAGCGCTATCCAAGTGAAAAACAAACCAAGGGTAATTAGTATCCCTGCAGCAACGCTAACAATGCTCTTTTTGCGCGTATCCGTTAATATGCAATTAATTTTCAGCTAAATATTGCTTCAAATCAGATAAGGCACGCTCAGCATGGGCTGCCGCTCGCTCACGCTTGTTGCGCTTCTTTTTACCCCCCTGCTCAATTGGCTCCAACGGTGGAAAGATGCCAAAGTTCGCTTTCATTGGCTGGAAATCTTTTTCTGCTGCATTTGTTATGTAGTGGCAGAGTGCGCCAAGCATGCTCGTGTGGGGGAGTTTAAGGGGAACTTTTTCAGCCAATAGGCGTGCGAGATTCTGCCCGGCCAGCAAGCCGGTAGCTACATTGCCGATATAGCCTTCGACACCTGTGATCTGCCCAGCGAAGAAAAGATCGTCGCGTGAGTGAAACTGTAATGTTGGGCGCAGTAGGCGCGGTGATGCGATAAAGGTGTTGCGATGCATCTGCCCATAGCGGGCAAACTCGACATTTTCAAGACCGGGAATCAGGCGAAAAACACGCCGTTGTTCCGGAAATTTGAGATTAGTCTGAAAGCCAACCAGGTTATAAAGATCGCCTGCGAGATTATCCTGCCGGAGTTGCAAGACCGCATAGGGACGTCTGTCTGTGCGCGGATCAATCAACCCGACTGGGCGCAGCGGACCAAAGGCTAGTGACTTTTCACCACGACTGGCGATCACCTCGACGGGCAAACAGCCTTCGAAATAGTGATGCGCTCCCGCTTTGACGCCTTCTTCAATGGCTAACTCAAACGAATGCAATTGAATACGCTCAGCCTCGAGCAAGGCCGCAAGAAAACGCTCATATTCCTCTTTGGTAAAAGGACAGTTGATATAATCGCCTTCCTGGGCTTCGCCACGATCATAGCGCGAAGCGCGGAAAGCGATCTCCATGTTGATGCTCTCGTAATGCACAATTGGCGCGATAGCGTCAAAGAAATAGAGATGATCTTCACCTGTAAGTTTAACGATTGCTGCTGAAAGCGCATCCGATGTGAGAGGCCCCGAAGCGATGATCGTCGGTTCGGCGGGGATTTCTGTCGCCTCTTCACGGATCACGTCGATGTTGGGGTGCGCTTCGAGTTTCTCGGTCACAGCGCGAGCGAAATTCTCACGGTCGACTGCCAAGGCACCCCCGGCAGGCACAGCATGTTCCTCGGCAAGCGCAAGTAGCAGAGAACCCATCAGGCGCAGTTCATTTTTTAATAAACCGGAAGCACGATCGGGCAAGTTCGATCCGAGCGAGTTCGAGCAGATCAGTTCTGCCAGATCGCCACTTTGATGCGCGCCGGTTTCTTTTTGCGGTCGCATCTCATATAATTTCACATGGAGACCTTGCTGAGCAGCTTGCCACGCGGCTTCACTGCCAGCCAAGCCTCCACCAATAATTTTGATAGTTTGCATAGGACAATTTTATCATCGTATTTTTTCAGCGGTACTGTATAATACAGACATGTTTTTACTTCGACACCAACATTAAGAGAATTTATGGCTAATCCAATCGAAGACACCCTGAAAGATGCCTGTCAGATCACAGGTGCAACTTGGGCTGCTTGCGTATCACGAAATCAAACTGGGTGGAAACTAAAAGGCGCGCATCGGTTGACGAAAACCCTCCAAAAGTGGATGAAAAACTACCTTGCAAAGGATGAGGTCGACCGCTGGCTTTGCGGTGCAATAGCCGGGGGACGCGCTCGATCCCGGAAGCTTGCTTCTGAACCCAAGTCTGGGGTGCCAAATTTATACACCTTCCCCTTACCTGAGACGGAAGAGATCATTCTGGTCGGCGGCGCTGAACTGAATACAAAAAACAAGCGTCTTTGGCGTCTACTGGCAAAGTCTGCTTTTGCAACAAAAACCACGGTAGACCTCTCTCCGGCGGACGCTTTTGTTTTTGGTGGACAGACCTCCGCTCCTTATGATTTACCTGGCTCGCTGGAGCGAATTCTTGCACGAATCGTACAGTATGTGCCTGTTAGCGGTGGTTGGCTGGCAATTTATAGCGAAAACTCGCTGCGGATCGAAGCACAGCAAAACGGATTTGATTTGCTTGGCACAGAACTCGAGTTTGCTAAAGATTCTCCGCTGGAAGAACTAAAAGAAAATCCAAAACCGCTGCGCGTTCAAGAGGGAGCGCCAGACTGGAAGAAAATTGACCCAGCGCCAAATGCAGCAACATGGGTAGCTCTGCCCTTAATGATTGGCCAACGCCTGATCGGCGTGGTTGTCTTGTGGCGTGACACTCTCTTTAGTGATGACGAGTGGCTAAACTTACAACATCTAAGTGTTTATGCGGCAGCTTCAGCAGAGATGTTCATCACCTTTGCGGGGATGGCAGATCACCTCAAGCGTCAAGCGATGTTGAATGACTTTGCGCTCATCATCTCCTCTGCCCAAAATCTGGATCAGATCGTGCGCCGTGTTTTCGCGTTACTAACACGCACCTTTAACACGAAGCTGATCTCGCTCTTCCTGCTTTCGTCTGATGGTCGTACCTTACGCGAATATCGTAATATCGAACGGCGCATAATTCCCCGCACCGAATTTCTGGAAAACCACCCAATCGCCAACTTTGTGCGTGAAGGGAAAAATGTCCGTATTGAGAATGCTGCTGCGCAAAGCTACGCTGTCGCCGATCCAGAAGCACAGGCAGCGCTTACTATCCCGCTCAAATATCGCGGCGAGGTCATTGGCGTTCTTGCCCTCGAAAGCGAGAATGTTGGTGCCTTTAACGGCTACGATGAGAATCTGCTGGTTGTGATCGCCAGCCATCTGGCGGGATTGGTCGAATATGGCCGTATGCGCGATGAGGCGGAAGCACGCGCCCGTAATCTGGGACTGATTCACGAGGTTATTCAGCAGGTGATTGGACTGACGAATATCAAAGAGGTTGCCCAGATAACGGCGGATATTCTCGTGGAGCACTTTTCCTATGAGTTGGCCGTTGTGCTGCTCGTTGATCGAAACAAGCAACTTCGACTGAATGGCATTAGCGGTGTGGCAGCGCCTTTTGTCGAGGCGGTTTTGAGTAAATCTGAAACGCCACCGCAAGGGGGAATCACAAACTATGTTTTTAAAAATGGCAAAAGCATGATGATCGAGGATGTTTCCCAACACCCTGAATACATCGCTGTCCCCGGTTGGGATGCGGCATCTGAGATCTGCATCGCACTACGTGATGGAGAACAGATTTGGGGCGTGATTGATGTCGAATCAAGCGCCAAAAATGCCTTCAGTCATAATGATCTGCTCGCCCTTGAATCTCTGGCAGGTTTTTTAACCAGCGCTGTTTCAAGCGTAGACCGTTACCAAATGCTGCAAGATACCATTCAAATATTGCAAACCACACAGGAAGAGCTAAATGAGCGGATGGAAGCTCAGCATGATGCTGAAAACAGACTCATCCAAGCTGCGAAACTTGCCGCAGTCGGTGAGATGGCTGCCGGCGTTGCCCACGAGTTAAATAATCCGCTAACGACCGTCGCCGGTTTTGCGGAACTCGTCCTCGATGACCTTCCTCCAAAATCCCCGCAGCGTACAGATTTAGAGCTTGTTCTGCGCGAGGCCACGCGTGCGCGTAATGTTGTCCGTCGCCTGCTCGATTTTGCCCGCCAGAGCGAAAGCGTGCGCGTACGTGCCGATTTGAACGAAGTCATCGAGGATGTCTCTGCTCTTACCAGACATCTTTTCGAGACCAATCACATTGATTTCTCCATGCGATTGCAAAAAAATCTCCCCTGGGTGCTCATGGATCGAGACCAAATCAAACAAGTGATCTTGAACCTGTTGCATAATGCCCTCCATGCCATGCCCACCGGGGGCACTCTTTCTGTCACCACAGATACACGCCAAAAGAATGAGCAAGATTGGGTTCTTATGGCAGTGCAGGATAATGGTAAGGGGATCACCCCGAGTGATCTTGCGCGCATTTTCGAACCATTCTTTACCACAAAGGCCAGCGAAGGCGGCACAGGATTAGGTCTGGCCGTTAGCTATGGAATCATCACAGATCATCAAGGCTTCATTGATGTAGACAGCGCCCCAAATCAGGGCGCCTGTTTCAACGTCTGGTTGCCGCTTGAGGAGAAACCTGCATGAGCATGCCTTTTATTTTAATCGTTGACGACGAATCCGGGATAGCAAGACTCTGCGAGCGCCTCCTGACCAAGGCAGGCTTCCGTGCCCTATCGTTTACTGAGCCCCGCAAAGCAATGCACTACCTGCGCGAAAATCGCATTGATCTGCTCCTTGTTGATATCCGTATGCCCGAAGTGGATGGTTTTACCCTTGTCTCCTTTGCGAAGGAGCAACAACCTGATGTTGCCACTCTCGTGATGACGGGCTTTGGCACGGTTGAAACGGCCATCAAAGCCCTCCGGCAGGGTGTGGACGGCTTGATATTGAAACCATTCGAGAAAGGCAGCGAACTTGTTGATGCTGCACGACAGGCATTGGCAGATAATCAACGCAAACGGGATGCCGCCCATATGCAGGCACTCCGTCCACTCTTCGATGTCACCGAAACTTTTCTCGCCGAGACGCGTCCAGAGCGGCTGCCAGAGCTGATTGTGGATGCCGTTTGCAAGCACCTACGCTGCGAACACGCTGCTTATTATCAGTACGAGGCTGAGGGGCTGAGGCTGCTCTCTAAACGGGGACAAGCCCCTCGCACGGGCGAACACGAAGAACTGCGTGCACGGATATCAGAACTCAATGAGCCTTTTGCATTGAACGAAAATGATCCTTCACATCTCGTTATTCAAAATGAATTATCTGAGCTTGGTTTGGGTTCCGGATTGCTTGTTCCGACCACGCAATCACAAACAAAGGCGTTAATTTTTGCGGGCCGAGACGAGGGCGCAAGTGCCTTCCGCGAAATTGATCTGGATACGCTGCTGATTCTGACACGCCAAGCGGCTGTAGCTGTCGAAAACGCCCATCTGTACGCTGAATTACGAGATTATGTCAAACAGGTCGAAGATTCGCAAAAGGCGCTTCTACAAGCCGAAAAAATGGCGGCGGCGGGACGGCTAACGGC
>JBNKMO010000119.1:0-4857 GCA_050293165.1 Anaerolineales bacterium
CAAGTATTTATTCGTCGAAAAGAAAAATCTAACCTTCTGGTGCGACGCACTGCTCAAGAACGGAATCAAGCCGAAAAGGAGAGCGTTCCGCTGTTTATTGCACGCCCCACTGCTCGAGATAGAAAATTCCCGGCGCAAAGTTGGGGTTTAGGCGCACGGTCTCGAGCATATCCGCATAGGCGGCGGTGTAATCACCCGCGGCATATTCTGCCATTGCGCGCCAGTAGAGACTTTCTTCGAGAGTCGGCTCGCTGATGGTTTCGTTGAGGGTTGTGTCGGCAAGATTGATGACATCCTGATAGCGCCCGGTGTAGAAATATGCCCAGTAGGGCGAGGTCTGATACCACATGATGCGATAGGGGCGCTGGTTATCATCCTGCCCGAGTTTGGAATAGAGCGTGAAGGCTTGGTCGAAAGCAACGGCGGCTTCGCCATAACGCTGCAAATTGACGAGGCTGGTACCCTTGTTGAACCAGGCAAAAAATTCGTCGTTGCCTGATGTGCCAATTGTTTCGTCTTCGGCGATGCTGAGCGCATGTTCGTTTGCCCAGGTTTCATCGAGCCAAAGACCCAGAATTTCGTTGATACGCTCGCTTTCTGCGCCAGGATAAACGACCATAAAGAGATAGTTGAAAGAACGCCACCCCTCTTCAAAGACTGCATAGGGATCGTGATGATTAGGGCCGTCGTTGTACGTGTCCTGGACGATGAACTCACTCGTCCCATCGTCGTAGCCGGTGACGTATTGATAATGTCCCAGCCAGGCGACTTTGCCCGTGTAATCGCGCTCGTAATAGCCTTTTTCGACGATGACGGGATAGCCTGCGGCAATGAATTGCTTGATCAGTTCAAGCGTGCCGCCATGGCGCATGACGCCCGTGAATTCGGTTTGGTCGTTGACAAAACCAAGCATCTCGGCGGGCATAACGTTTTTGTCCGTTTTCCCGGCCTGGATAAAGTCTTTCACATCCGATACGCCCGGTTTGATGACTTTGGCAATATCATCACGCGTCCCCTCCCAGCCCCAATAGGAGAGCGCCATCGTCAAGTTGGCGGGACCACAATAATTCCAGCGATTGTGCTGATCGACATATTTAAAGCCATCCAAGAGCACACGCTCAGGGATCGCCGTCGGGACGATGGTCGGGGTCAGGGTTGGTTCGGGGGTGGCTTCAACGCCTTCTGGTGTGGCTGTCGGCGCGAGGGTTTCGAGTATTTCAGCGGTCGCCTGCGAGGGTGGCGATGTCGGCTGGGGCGCGGAGGGTTCGAAAACGGCTTCATCCGGCGGGTTGAAATAATATTTGACCTGCGTGCGCAAGTTGTCCACACGCCATGAAAGCCGCGAATGGATCGGGGGCAGAAAGTAAAGGCCGATCAGGACGGCGATGCCAAGCAGTATCCACAAATAGATGCGGGAATTTTTCAGTTTCATGGGTGCGATTATACATCAAAGCCCCCCACCTAGCTTCCCCCGCAAACGGGGGAGGAATGCATAAGTTTTAAGCGGCTTTAAACTGCGTCTCGTACAATTCTTTACGCAATATTCTCTTTAGATTGAACAGGCGAGGGTTTGGGATAAAATATATTCTATACACGTTTAAACATATTCCCTATCTTTTCACAGGGTGGGGCCATCAAATAAAATATGGACGGGTTAGGAAATGAAGAAAATAATAATTCCCTTTGTAAGTATATTTTTCATCATTGCTGGCTGTGCTAATGAAGCATCTTTAAACACCCCTTCACAACCGCTAGCTTCTCCAACAAATGCAGGTGTAAACGCTCAAACTGAAACGCCAACGCCGGTGATAGAAGCTACGCTTACTCCTACTCCAACGCTAACAAATACATCTGACCCTACAAGTGCCGTATATGCTACGAGAGAATCCCTGATTCTCGAAGATTGTCAAAGAGGAATATATGGTGTTTCCTATTTCAGAAATAACACATGGGGCGTTTGTGGTTCTGTGGGGCATAGCTTACTTGTTTTCAACGAAGAAGGTTTGTTATGGAAATATTCAGCGGAAGAACTAGGGGTTCCGCTTCCTGAAAGGATTCCATGGTATTACGTTTTTCTTGAGCATTATACAAAAGACGGGAATTATATTTATGTGAATCTATCTCCAGTAGGACATGACCCCGGTATGCCTTGGATGTGGGACACATAGAGCTATGTACCGAATAAATCTCAATAGTGGAGATATTACTACGGTACTCTCTCCAAGTGGTTATTACAGTGCATCAATCTCCCCAACGAGCAAGAGGTTAGTTTATGTCACAGGAACAAACCCTCGAAAATTATTTATTGAGGATTTTCAAACAGGAGAGTTATCGGAAACAGACTTTCCTCCCAGATATTCTCAAGCTGGCAAGTTTGTTTGGTCGGCTGACGGGTTAAGGCTGGCTTATATGGCAATTATTGATGGAGATGATTGCTTTAGAACAATTGCAATTCGTTTTATCGACATCGAAGAGATGTCAACATCCGTCATTGTTGACGATATGAAAGTTGATTCATGCCAAGAAAAAGACCCTACTTTCAACCCTATAGAAATAATAGATGGCAAAGTAATTCTTGAGCAACACGGTGATATTTGGGCATTTGATATTTCGACAGAAGAACTATTCTTACAAGCAACATCTACGTCGGAGCATTAGGCGAGACAGAGCGAGCGCTTAACAACTAAGACCTGACAGGTTTTAAAAACCCGTCAGGTCTTTTGTTTCTCCATGTACCAAAACTAAGCCTTAAACTGCGTCTCGTACAACTCTTTATACAGACCACTCTCGGCGAGCAGTTCATCATGCGTGCCTTGCTCGACCAGCTTTCCGTCCTGCATCACCAAAATCTTGTCCGCTGCCAAGATCGTCGAAAGCCGATGCGCGATCACCAAACTGCTGCGCCCTTTCATCACTTTCAGCAAGGCGTTCTGGATCAACTCCTCCGAAAGCGAATCGAGGTGCGAGGTGGCTTCATCCAGCACAAGGATGCGCGGGTTCTTCAAGACCACGCGCGCGATGGCCACACGCTGACGTTCGCCGCCGCTCAAGCGGTATCCGCGCTCGCCAACAACCGTGTCGTAGCCATCCGGCAGCGCGGCAATAAAATCGTGGATATTGGCCGTCTTACAGGCTGAGATCACTTCTTCATCGGTCGCATTGGGGCGCGCATAACGCAGGTTCGCAGCGATCGTATCGTAGAAAAGATAGGTCTCCTGCGTGACCATGCCGATATTCTCGGCCAGTGAATTCAGCGTCAGGTCGCGGATATCGTGCCCGTCCAGGCGGATCGTTCCTTCAGTCGGGTCGTATAGACGCGGGATCATGTAGGTCGTCGTCGATTTCCCTGCGCCGCTGGGCCCGACCAGGGCGACCAGTTGACCGGGGGCAATCCCAAAGCTGATGTCTCGTAATGCCCACTGCAGAGCTGACCCTGTTTGGGATGCGTCCGAATCGCTCTCATCCTTCTGTTTGCCACGCTTAAGATGAGCAGCGCTTCCGCCCCAGGTGAAACGGGCGATCTCATCCAAGCCCACTTTTTCACCTTCACCCAAACCTTCGTAGGCAAAAGACACATTCTCGAAAACGATCTGCCCATTCACATTTGTGAGCGCTTTGGCCGATTCTTTTTCCGCAATTTCAATGGGGATATCGAGCACTTCAAAAACGCGCTCAAAACTGACCATGCTCTGCGCCACCTCGACCTGCGCGTTGGTGAGCGCCATCAGCGGCCCGTAAAGCTGGGTGAGATAGCTGCCAAAAGCGACGATGGTGCCGATGGTGAAGGCACCCTGCAAAACCAGATGGCCGCCAACCCAAAAGACGACCGCCGAACCGACCGCGCTGACCACGCTCAGAATCATGAAGAACCAATGTCCAACGACTGCTCGGCGAATGCCAATATCGCGCACGGATGCACCGTCGTGGCTGAAACGGTTGAGTTCGCTTTTTTCGCGCCCAAACAATTTGACCAGTAACGCGCCGCTAATGTTAAGCGTCTCGTTCATGGTGGCGTTCATTTCAGCGTTCACTTCCATTGAGTTACGTGTGAGAGCACGGAGTGTTTTTCCGATTTTACGTGCGGGGAAAATGAAGAAGGGCAAAATTGCCAAGCCCAAAAGAGTGAGGCGCCATTCAAGCGCCAACATGATGCCCAGCGTAGCGATCAACGAAACGATATTCGAGATGATTGAAACCATCGTGTTGCTGATGGCGCGCTGTGCGCCGACCACATCATTATTGAGCCGTGACATTAACTCGCCGGTGCGCGTTTGTGTGAAGAAACGCAGCGACATGCGTTGCAAATGCGCATAAAGGCTGCGGCGCAGATCGTAGATAACTCCCTCGCCAATTGCGGAATTTAGGCGGCGTTGAAAAACACCGACCACGCCATTCACAAGCGGCACAGCGATCATGCCGAGGGCAAGCCAATTTAGGCGCGCCAAGTCCCCATTGGGAATGGCGTTGTCGATCAAATCTCTGTACAAAAGCGGCGAAACCAGCGTAACGCCTGAAATGAATAAAATCGTGAGCAGCAATCCCAAAGATTGCAAGCGATAAGGTTTGGCGATCTCCCAAGCGCGCAAGAGCAATTCGCGCGTGATCTTGGGTTGGTCTTTCTCTTCGTCGTGTTTTAAGTAGGCACACCAGCCTGCTCCGTGAAAACCCATAAAGGTACCTCCGTTAGCGGGGCAGTTGGCAGTCACTTTTAAAGTGACTGCCAACTCTATGATAGAAATCCATTATAGAGGAGACGTATAAGTTTCTTGTTAGACGCATAAAAAAGAACATCTATTCTGTTATACTTTAAAAAAACGTAGAGGCGAACAGCCGTTCGCCCCTACAAACAACAATTGG
>JBNKMO010000120.1:0-11463 GCA_050293165.1 Anaerolineales bacterium
GGCTCGTGGCTGGTACGCTTTATCCAATCCTTTTTTACCTTTAATTATGCGGGAGGGGATTACGCCATTCTGTGGAATATGCTAATTATTCTGGGTCTTTTCTGGTACATTTTTCAGCGAAAATACTTTCTACCACTGCTCTTCATCGCGCTGGCATTAATCCCGCGCGAGAGCGTTTGGCTGACCGCACTGGTAACCCCAATTTTTGCTGGAGCGGGGCTGGTAAAAATTGCTCTGCCCTTGCTGGATGCCGGTTTGAAAAATCTCCCATCAAAAAAGATGCGCTTGCGTTCCATAATGAGCATCGGGCTATTGATCTTCGCAAGTCTTGCTATCAACACAATCGCGACAACTGAAACTATGATTAACGATGAAGAATGGAAAATCAGCGCAGCGGAGATCGCCGAGTTAGACACCTTGCGCGCGAATCTCCCACCAAACGCACAGGTTTTGGTAGTCGGCAATCAGGCACTCGAAGAGTGGACGCCGCAAATTCTACATCGCGAGGTGCTCAACACGCCCTTTGGTTTGGAATGGCAACCAGATGAATACGCGCAGGTCGTTGTGCTGCACGCGGCTATGCAGCCTTACGGCAGTTGGGATGAGGTGCTGCAACTGAGTAAAATCAATTCAGTTTACATCCTCAGTCAGAAAGAAAAAGCGTTAAACTTAGAGACCAACAATACCAGTTTGAGCGACGTGGCAGAAACGCAGTTGCTCACACTACAAATACTCTCTCTTAAAGGACAATAAAATGTTTCAGATTTCAGATGAAGTACAGCGTGCGCATGAATTGGATACGCCGATCGTCGCCCTAGAATCGACCGTAATTACACACGGCTTGCCAACGCCCCAGAATATGGAACTTGCTCTCGCTATGGAAGCAAATGTGCGCGCAGAGGGCGCGGTACCGGCAACTGTGGCTTTGCTCGATGGGCAGATTCGCGTGGGGATCAACGAAGCCGAACTAGAGCGTCTCGCCTACACCAAAAACCCCGTCAAAGTATCACGGCGCGATTTCGCCAAAGTAATCGTCAAAAAACTGGATGGCGGCACAACCGTTGCAGGGACAATGCTGGCATCCCAGAAAGCGGGAATCAAAGTATTCGCCACTGGCGGGATCGGTGGCGTCCACCGCGAGAGCTATCTCGACATCTCGACCGACCTGCAAGCCCTCGCCGACACCCCGATGATCGTGGTCTGCGCTGGCGCAAAATCGATCTTAGATCTGCCTGCCACGCTCGAATATCTCGAAACGATGGCCGTGCCCGTTGTCGGCTATGGGACGAATGAATTTCCGGCTTTCTTCTCGCGCCACAGCGGCCTGAACGTAAGCGTACGCATCGACACGCCCGAAGAGATCGCCGCCTTCGCCAAAGCCCACTGGGAGTTGGGTATGAAGAGCGCTATCTTGGTCACCAACCCAATCCCCGCAGAGCATTCGCTGGACGATGAATTCATCAACCCAATTATTGAGCAGGCATCCGCAGACGCAAAAGAAAAAGGCATCCACGGGCAAGCACTGACGCCCTATCTGTTGGCGCGCATCAGTAAACTCAGCGGCGGCAAGTCACTGCAATCGAATTTGGTGCTGCTGCATAATAACGCTACACTCGCAGCGAAGATTGCGAAGGTAATGGTGAGCAGCAAACAGAAAAAACACATCTAGCAGCGCAAAACCAAAATATGAAAAAAAGCAAAGCGTTTCCAGCCTATTTTGGCTTATGGGCGTTTTTACGTTTACTCACATTTATTGCGGCTGCCTTTTTTTCAGGAATCCGCCCTTATACAGCGATTGAAAAAAGCACTGCTCTCTGGCCCCCAACAAATCTACAACTTTGGCTTCAAAGGGCATTTCTGGCACCCTGGTTACGCTGGGATGCAAATTGGTACGTTCAAATACTAACTACGGGATATAAAGCAGGAGACGGGACAACATCCTTCCACCCTCTTTACCTATTATTTAGCGCAATACCACATCAATTAGGCATCTCACCCCTATTCAGCTTAATGCTCACTAGCTCGCTCGCCGGATTGCTTTTTTTCTGGGCCTTGTACAAGCTGGCGCGTCTTGATACCGGGCATAGAAAAAGCTTACTTGCAGTTGTCTTGTTCGCATCTTTTCCCGCATCCTTTATTCTTTTTGCGCCTTACACAGAAAGCCTTTTTTTATTTTTTTCAACTCTATCGCTATATTTTATGCGCGAACGCAAGTGGCTGCTTACTGCGCTTGCAACCTTTCTCGCATCGCTAACGCGTCAACAAGGCATTTTTCTGTTCATCCCGATCATCTGGTATGTCAGGGATGAAGCCGAAGGGAGCATAAAAAACACGTTCAAGAATTATAAAGGCTGGCTTGCAGCGTTCACAGCCCCTGCCGGGCTATTTACCTGGACTCTTTATCGAGTTTTTCTCTTACACGAAGGCACAATAGAAACAACAAGCCTGCAAAGTTTTTTCTACTCAGCGCTATTGTCACCATACGCAAAGAAAGTTGTCCCAGATCAAACATTAATGCTTCCGTGGAAAGCGTTTTCTGAAGGAGTTCGTCAGCTTGCCGAGAGTCCGCAAATTGGTGATTTTATGAGTGTCGTGCTGGGGGTGTGGTTTCTTGTTCTGCTACTTCTTAGCTGGAAATATTTACGACCTGCCGATCGGCTCTACAGCCTTGCAATCACCTTCGTTAGCTTCAGTATGTCGACAGGCGTATCTGGTGTATATTTCAGCTTACCAAGACATTTATTCATCGCGGTTCCTGTCTTCATCGGCTTGGCTTTTGCATTAAAAAAGCGCTGGCAGCAAGCCCTGGTCATCGGAATACAATTTCTCGTTCAGTTTTTTATGCTCCTACTCTATGTGCTCGAAGCTTGGGTGCCGTAATTCTGGCGCAGATTCAAAAGAAACGAAAAAGCCCCTCTCACGAGGGGCTTTTGCTATCTTAATTTACTTTTTCGCTTTCTCCAACAATTCCAGTACCAACTTATCCGGCACTTCGACGGCAACCACTTCGCCGCGCACGGTGATCTCCCCGTTGGCGACGATCCATTCTTCGATGACAACCTTGCGCCCCTTGACTTCTTTGACTTTACCGCGCACTTCCAGTTCGATCCCAAGTGGGGTTGGTTTGAGAAAGTCGACATGCAGGGAGCCTGTCAGGAAGCGATGCGATGGTTCGGTGTCCATTTCACGCCCTTCGGCGCGGTAAGCTGCTGCGGAGGCGGTACCCGTTCCATGGCAGTCGATGAGTGAAGCAAGTAAACCACCGTAGACATAGCCCGGGATGGCAATATGCTCCGGGCGCGGGGTGAAGCGGGCGACGCTTTCGTCGCCATCCCAATAGGATTTGAGCTGGTGTCCCAACTCATTCAGATGTCCGCATCCATAGCAGTGAGCGGTATGTTCGGGGTAGTAATCTTGGAAGGATTTTTCAGACATGGGATACCTCGTAATAGATAAAAAGAAGACTCCAAAAGCATTGAGAAGATTTGAAGTCTGTAAACGAATTTTCTAATTGTCTGGTGTGGTAGTTGCTTCGAGAGTTGGCGTTGGAATAAATGTTGGCGTGGCCGTCAGCGGCTCGCCTTCGATCGAAAAGAGGCCAACTACTTTCCAGTCATTACCAACAAAAACCTGCACCTGGTAATCACCGGGTTGCCAGCCATCGCACAGCGTGTAATTGCATTCGGCAAACCCCAATCCACCAGTTGTGCCATCCCAAGGGAAGGTGTTGTAATGCACCATCTTTCCTTCACGGAACCAAAGCTCGGTCACCTGCACGCCGGGGATCATATTATTATAGGAATAGACTGCAAAAAGATCATTGATGGGATTTACGAAAAGGGTTGCAGGGCTAACGGCCTGATAATTTTCCATCTTCGTGGAAAATTGCAAAGGGCTAAAAACTGCATCCGGATTAGGGGTTACTTCTGATTCAAATAAGGCTTCGATTACCGGTGGCACAAAAGGTGTTGAAGTTGGCGTGGGAGTATCGGTGACGGAAGGCGTATTTGTGATCGTCGGCGTAAGTGTAATCGTGGGAGTGAGGGTAATCGTAGGCGTCAGCGTAATTGTGGGCGTAGGGGCAATCGTTGGCGTAGGCGGATAATATTTATAGATAACCGGTTCACCATAACGCCCCAAAACAATCGCCAAAACAATCAACAACCCAGCGCTCGAAAGCAGTCGCCAGCCACGCGTCATTTGACGCTGACGCAAGCGATAAAAACTTAAGCTGCGCGCCGAGCGAATCTGGTTTAGTCCAACCCAAACTCCAAAGATTGCGCCAATAATCGAAAGAAAAATAGCTGTCCGAATACCTGCTTGAATATCCATACTTAATTTTGCGCGTCCAACCACGCTTGCCCAAAGACAAGCGCTTCCTCTTTGCTCGAAATTTCACCCATTGCCTGCGCCTCGCGAATTGCCTCCAACAACTGCCCCACCAGTGGGCTGGGCGTCAAGGCAAAGGCATCCATCACTTCGTGCCCATCCAGAAGGCTGGGCGGTTTGACGACGTCCGCAGGACGCTCCCACAGATTTTCAAGCAGCATACGGCAAACATCCAGAGCGCTAACCCAGAGCGCTTCAGGGAGGGTATGCTCATACGTGGCGCGCAGATCAGCTAATGACAGGATGATAAGATCGACGCCCGCTTCGCGGGTATCGCGGAAGAAGCGATAGATCGCTCTCCGGGAAGGTTGCTTCTGTTCCCCAAACAGTCGATTCGTCATCGAGTGGATACGCATGTGGTGGCGAATAACCCGCTGCACTCGATCAATCTCGTCATTGCTCAAATGAAGGGCGCGCATCCGGTCGGCTGCCATTAACGCCCCTTCAGCATCATGCCCCCAAAAGCGGATGCGCCCATCGTCGCCGATTTCGCTTTTGAGCGGCTTAGCCACATCGTGATAAAGGGCTGCAAAAAAGAGTAGACCATAAAGCGAGCGATCAGGGATCAAACTCTCGGCAAAATGTGTGCCAAACTGCTCACGGTAACGTCCCAGACGCATGACCAGCAAACCATTATAAAACTCGGCGGCTGTGCTCTCATCATATTTGGGCGAAAGTGCAGCAATAATAGCTTCGAGATGGCGTAAGACGTTGAGGGTGTGCGACCAGACATCGTCCACATGCGGCGTAGGTTGAGCAACACCTTTCAGAGCGGGCAATTCGGGCAAGATTTCTGACAGGGCCCCGAGCATTTCAAGTGCACGGAAAGCTGTGGCAGGCTGTGCACCATCCAAAATGCGGAAAAGCTCGTCACGGCGGCGCTCAGCTGACGTAGCGGAAAGCGCGGGGGCGGCGGCCCTCATCGCCTGACGGGTTTCAGGCAGGATGTGAAAGCCATATGACGCCGCAAGGCGAATGGCACGTAGAATGCGGATGGGGTCGTTGCTGATGCTGGTGGGGGCGCACATGCGCAAGGTTTTAGCGCGTAAATCACTCGCCCCAGAAAGAGGATCGTAAAGCTGCTGGGTACGCACATCGAGTGCGATGGCGTTGAGGGTGAAGTCGCGCCCACGCAGATCATCTTCGAGGGTATCGCCACGGAAGCTGGCGAAGTCGAGGGTGTCGCGCGTACCATCTTTATGGATGATGACAAGGCGTGCAGCGCCGCGTTCGCTGTCGAGAGGATAATAGGCAGCACCAATCTCGTTGGCGATGTAGCGGGCAACCCGCATGGGATCGGCATCCCGTTTTTCGGAGCGAGGCAAGCCAAAATCAAGGTCGTGACTGACTCGTCCAAGCAGTGCATCACGAACTGCGCCGCCAATCAAATAGAGCGGCTGCTCTGCAGGGAGGGCATCCAAAACTTTATCAAGTAAGGGGGAAAGGATCAAAGACTTGGCAGGAGGCATATAGTCAATCGTGGGGCTTTCTTTGTAGCGAGAACGTTGTGCAGCACGGCGGGCCTGTTCGGGCGTGCCACCGTGTGCAATGATTTTACCGCGTAAACGCGCAACCCAGCGTCCAGCATAGGGAGAGTTTTGCTTCCCCTGCTCTTCCGTGGACGTTGAAGGCTGCGCGCTCATCGTTAGTCTTCCGGTTTGTATTTATCCAGGTCTACGACACCAATAAAGGGCAAGCCGCGAAAATATTCGTCAATATCCAGGCCGTAGCCAAAAACAAATTTGTCTTCAATATTGAAGCCACGATACCTAATGGGGACGTCGACTTCACGGCGAGATGCTTTATCAAGCAGGGTGCAAATTTCGAGTGAGGCGGGGCCTTGCACACTCAGGCGCTCGATAACTGAAGCGAGGGTGTGCCCGCTATCGATAATATCTTCGACAAGCAAAACATGTTTGCCACGAATATTGGTCTGTAAATCGAAGGTGATGCGCACATCGCCAGTAGATTCGCGCGCGCCAGCGCCATAGGAAGAAATCGCCATAAATTCAACCATATGCGGAATATCGACACTCTTCATCAAATCAACAGTAAAGAAGACACCGCCGCGCAAAATGCAGACCATGAGCAATTCTTTACCTGCATAATCGCGACTGATTTCTTCGCCAAGTTCCTCTATGCGCGCTTGTAGTTCGTCACGATCTATCAAAATTTCTTTGAGGAAGTTTGTATAATCTTCGATCATTATTTCTCCTAGCGCGGCACTTCATGATGGTCACGGCAGCGCGCTTCATAGAGTTCATCTGCCCCAACGATGACAATCGGATCATCATAGCGGGCAGGCTCGCCATTGACCAGACGCTGGCTGCGACTGGCTTCCTCGCCACAAACCATACAAATAGCGCGCAACTTACTGACTTCTTCGGCTTGGGCCAGCAATGCGGGCATTGGACCGAAAGGCTCAGCGCGAAAATCCATATCGAGACCGGCAACAATGACGCGAATGCCGCGCTCTGCTAACTGTTTGGCAACATCAATAATACCTTCATCAAAAAACTGCGTTTCATCGATGGCAACAACGGTCACATCATCTTTGAGATGTTTCCAGATTTCAGCACTTTCTTCAACCGGCAAAGCATCAAACTCTGCCCCAGCGTGAGATGTTACTTTTTCAACTGCGTAGCGGATATCGACAGCGGGTTTGAAAACCTGTACTTTTTGACGAGCAATCGTAGCGCGGCGCAGACGCCGGATTAGCTCATCGGTTTTACCACAAAACATCGAGCCTGTGACGACTTCAATAGATCCCTTTGTATGCTTCATTGTACTCCTTATATTTATAAAAAATGGGCAGATGCTGTATGCCTCTGCCCATTAAGTGTACCTGAGTTTATTCTGTGCGCAAGCCCTTAGGCTGCATCCAAATTATAGATACTTACTACGCTTCGGGAAGTTCATATCCCATTGCACGCAATGCTTTCTTTGCATCAATCAAAGATTTTTGACCGAAGCCAGCAATCGCCAAGACGGCTTTTTCGCCTTCTTCATATTTCTTCATGAATTCGCCAACATTGGTAATACCAACCTTCAGCAAGGAATCGGTTGCGCGCTTACCAAGTTCGAGTTCAGCAATATCACGCCCCGGGGAAGTGCGAGCATTTTCTTTGGCTGTTTTTTCTTTAACGTATTCTTCGCGAGCTTGCAAACGTTTGTAGAAGCGATCAACTTGACCTTCAGTATCAACGATGCGTTGCAAATCACCAGTGTAGAAAGGGTGGCAATTTGAGCAAATTTCAGTACGAATCTCGGGCTTCGTCGAACCGGTTGTCCAAGTGTTCCCGCAGACACAGGTCACTGTGGCTTCAGGGTAATAAGTGGGATGAATATCGGGTTTCATTTTCTATCCTTTTGTCCGGTGCCTAGCTCTGGACCGGAACAACATTCACACGCTTGCGACCTTTAGTGACATCGAACATCACCTCGCCGTCAGCAACCGCAAAGAGAGTATGATCTTTACCAACACCGACATTCAAACCGGGTTTGATCTTGGTGCCGCGCTGACGAACTAAAATATTACCAGAGATAACAATTTCACCAGCATATTTCTTTACGCCTAAGCGTTTTGATTTACTATCGCGACCGTTGCGGCTAGAGCCGCCACCTTTTTTATGTGCCATGATTTACTCTCTTTCTTAACCGATCTTTTCAATCGCCAAGCGGGTGTACTGTTGACGATGACCTTTTTTCAAGCGATAACGCTTCTTGGGGTGATACTTGAAAATAATGATCTTCGGACCCTTAAAGTGCGAAGCCACAGTAGCTTTGACCTTCACACCAGCCACTTCAGGTGTGCCAACGGTATATTCTTCACCGTCCACAACCATCAAGACACGTTCGAGATCAATCGAAGCGCCTTCTTCTACAGCAAGACGATCTACATCGATCATCCCGCCTTCGACGGCCTTATACTGCTTACCGCCACTTTCAACAATTGCATATTTCATAGTTTCTCCAATCTTCACTTCTCCGCAGATCCTGCGAGGCTCTTTGCCCAACGCCTGAGTGCGGGAAAGTTTGGGGTGTGACATAAATTTGCCCCCGCAAAAGAATGACGGGGACTTAACGCGCAATATTATAGCACAAGCGAAAGGGAAGTCAACCAAAAAGACAATTAGATTTCAAGACAATCATCAAATGATGGGCTACACCGTATCGAAATCAAATTTAGGCTTCTATACGCCCTCTAAATGCGTTCAGAGCTGCTCAACCATCTCCAAAACAAAATTGTCAGCTTGCTCGTTGTTTTTCAATAAAAATAAAATGAAAGGGCATTATAATAAGAGCGATATTGCGAATTAAAAATTGGGAGTCCCTAATGACCAAGCTAGTTTTAGATGAGAAAGTCTCAAGATTGTACGCGCCTTCTGCGCGTTACATCTCAACCGTTGATGTTCCCGAATTAAAATTCCTTATGATCGACGGCAGAATTGAAGAAGAGCAAAATCTTAAAACTTCTGAGTCTTTTCAGGAAGCGCTTAATGTCATCAGCGGTATTTCGTTTACACTGAAGTTTATGTCCAAGCTCAACCGAAAGAAACCCATCGACTACAACATTATGCCCATGGAGGCATTATGGCAATTTGGCGATCAAGGTGACCTTATCAATCGCGGCGGCTGGCAATGGACTCTCATGGCTATGCAACCAAAACACATCACCGACGAAATGGTCAATAACGCGGTCGAAAGTTTACGTAAAAAACAAGGCGAAGTTCCTGCGTTGGGATTGATACGTTACGCAAACTTACACGAAAGTTTGGCAATCCAGATCATGCACGTCGGCTCCCAAGAACTGATACCGATGACCTTTGAACGCATGCAAGACTACGCTAAATACAAAGGCTACGAACTCTCTGGCGCCTACCATGAAATCTACATTAGCGACCCGCGCCATGAACACCCAGACAAAGAGCGTACGATTATCCGCCATCCGGTCAAAGAGGCTAAGAAATAAAAATGACCGAAAAAAATCTGGGAATCGCCCCGATAAAAGCTGAAGAAATCATTGCCGCTGAGTACGAATATATCGCCCAAACCGCTTTTCAGGCACAAGAAGATCGTGCACGCGTCACATCCTTCTATATCGTCAGCCTGGGAAGTTTGTTCGGCGCTTTTTTTAGCACCAATTTCAGCGACGAAAAAGTGACAATACTCGCTTATCTAGGCTTCTCAGGGCTATTCTTCTTTTTGTCCTATTTTGGGTTTATTACGCTCAGGCAGCTCATCATGCTCCGTAAGGCATGGTTTGAATCTGCAAAGGCCATGAATCAGATTAAAGATTTTCTAATTAGCAAAAATAGCGAAATAAGCGCAGCCTTTCGCTGGCAATCCAAAACACTCCCTCCACCCTATAAACCCGGGAACGTAGCTTATTTATTGGCACAACAAGTTGCATTACTGGGAGCCATCACCATCGGCGCATCTGTTTATTATGCAATGAGAGCCTTCCCCAAAACACTATCCCTTCACCCAATCCTATCCCCTGCTATTGCTGGGATCGTTGGCATCATTTTTCTAGGCTTCCAAATGAGCTTTTACCGCAAGCAGCTCAAAAAATAAACCACCCTTGCCTTCAAACGCGGGCACTTGTACAATAGCCGACATTAAGCGTTGTGAGTTGCCCTTGGGCGAACCCTTCACGCAAATCTACATCACGAAGAGGAGCCTATGGGCAATTTTCTTTTTATCGGACTGGGGGGGTTTCTGGGCGCAATCATGCGCTATGCACTCAGCAACTTTGTGCAAAATTGGTCGAAGTTTTCTCAATTCCCATTTGGAACACTGGTCGTCAATCTAATTGGTTGCTTGTTAATCGGCGCTTTAGCACAACTAGCTGAATCACGTGATATTTTCACCCCTGAAACAAGCTCACTTGTCTTTCTCGGCTTTCTGGGGGCCTTCACCACCTTTTCCACCTTCAGCTCCGAGAGCGTCAATCTCATGCGCAACGGGCAAAACCTGCTTTCCTACCTAAACATCGGCGCAAGCGTTGTGCTCGGTCTTGCAGCTGTCTGGTTGGGACGCACTTTCACCGCTTTCTTCACAAACTAACCCATTTCGCGGTACAAAAACCAGCTTCCCTTTTTATCGTCAACGCTCTTCACTTCACGGTCATAATACAGATCGAAAACCCGACCACCCTCCACGCGCACGCGGAAATGAAATCTGCCCACGCCGCGCGATCCGCGTGTGGATGCCGCCGCCGCATGGCTCGGACGCATATTCCGCCCCATACGCCCTCGCCGTTCAAAATCCCGTTGCTCGCTCAACAACTCAATAACCCGAAAGCGCTCTCCCTGCCAAATGAAGGCATCCGGGCACGGAGGTGTTTTCTCCAAAGGCGGCGGCGAATCAAACACGACCTCGACTTGCTCCCCAATAAAACGCACTGGTTCCAACTTCATCACCTTCTCCCTACCTCCTTTGCCATCTTCACGACAACCTAAACACAAAGTCAAAAGCATCCAGACTTTTGCTTGTCAATACCGAAACTTGGAGTTATTGCAACTTTCGCCAACTCCCTGCGTAAAAAGATGCAGTGAAACACAAAGGAGAATCAAATGACTGAAAATATTAAACGATTGTACCGCAGCAGCACCGACACCATGCTGGCTGGCGTCTGCAGCGGACTGGCAGACTACGCAGAGCTCGACCCCACCCTCATTCGCCTGCTCTTTGTGCTGGCCTTCTTCATGACAGGCCCCGGCATCTTCATCGCCTACCTGATCATGATGATAGTCATCCCTCAGAAGCCTGCCGAAACTATTTAGTCCTCTATCAAAAAACACCCTTGTAGTAACGACTTCAGCCGTCCAGGGCAACTATAGTCACGACTACAAGGATGTTTCAGAATACGCTAAAACAAAAAACTTCCGAAGTTTTGAAAACTTCGGAAGTTTCGTTTTTTAATCACTCCTTCACCAGTGACCGGAAGACATCCTCTAACGCCGCTTCACCGCGCTCGGCTTCAAGCCCGACTTCTCCAACCATAATTTCATCTTTCATTAAAAAATGAACGTAAGTCCCTCAAACAGGCTAAAAAGTCAACAATCAATC
>JBNKMO010000121.1:0-3450 GCA_050293165.1 Anaerolineales bacterium
ATTTGACACAGCAGCATTTACAGACAGATACGATACAGAAAAATCACGCTGGCGACTCAGATTGTCCGCCATAAAAACTCTGCGTGAAAGAATAAGAACTAGGTGCGTAAACTATGCATCAAGAATTGAGAAACAAATACAGGCGCAGGAAAAACCAACTGAGTTTATCAGTGAAGTTCAAACTATTGTTAACAATTTTTTCGCAACACGCTCCGAGAGTATCTACAATAAACTACAAAAAGCGTCTTTATTAGTTGTTTCAAGCAACCCAGAAGATTTTTCACTTCTACTCACGTCAGTTCGAAGATCTATAAAAGAAATAGCTGACTATTTTTACCCGCCCCAAAACGAAAAACTGGTCTGTTCTGACGGAGTAGAAAGGCCAATGGGCGAAAATGAATACTTAAATCGCCTCCAAGAATTTTGTTTTACATCGCTCAATTCGTCAGCTTCCAATGATTTGATAAAAGCAGAATTAAACTATTTAATGGTTTTTGCTAAAAAACTAAACCATATAGCAAACAAAGGCGTCCACTCCAAAGTCACATCTGCTGAAGCAAAACAGGGACTTGTCGGTCTATATATGTTTCTCTTCAATATCATTCAAAAAATAGAACTAAAAGAAAACACAACTGAACAAATGACATAAGAAATCATCTATAAAAAAAGAAGACCCTCTCACGAGGGTCTTCTCGTTTAGCATAAACTACCCCAATTCCCAACTACCAACTCCCTTCCAATTCCCTCACAACCTCCGCAAGGAAATAATCCGCAACAGCGCCATCGAGCACACGGTGATCGAAAGTCAGCGTGATGTAGACCATCGGGCGGATGGCGATCATATCGTTTCCGTTCGTATCCGTCACAACCACGACCCGTTTCTGGATCGCACCCACACCCAAAATCGCCACCTGCGGCTGGTTGATGATCGGCATCGCAAAGAGCGACCCGCTCACGCCATGATTAGTGATCGAAAATGTCCCGTCGCGCACTTCCTCGGGCTTGAGCTGCTTCGCCCGCGCCCGCTCGGCAAGATCGTTCACCGCCCCCGCCAGCCCCAGCAGCGAAAGCCGCTCCGCATTGCGGATCACCGGCACGATCAAGCCGTCCTCGCCCAGCGAGGTCGCCATGCCGATATTGATCGCCTTGTGCAGCACGATCCCCTCATCGCTCCACGACGAGTTCACAATCGGGAACGCCTTCAGCGCCGCCACCGACGTCGCCACAAAATACGGCGTAAAAGTCAGCTTGACGCCATCGCGCGCAAAAGCAGCTTTATTCCCCTGCCGATGCGCCATCACATTCGTCAAATCGACCTCCATCACCGTCGTCACATGCGGCGAGGTCTTACGGCTCTCGACCATGTGTTTCGCGATGGAGCGGCGCACGGACGTCATGGGAAGCACTGTCCCACCCGTCAGTGTGGATGCGGCTGTCGGCTTGGCAACCATCCCGCCGCTCATCGGAACAACCTCGACCTTGGGCTTGCTTCCGTACGCCAAAACATCTGCCTTCGTGATGCGTCCACCGCGCCCCGTCCCTTCAACTTGGTGCAGGTCTATATGCTCTTCGGCAGCTATTTTCGCCACCACTGGCGAGATAAATCCCAGTTCAGAATCACGTCCCATTGTTTGCTTGGCGGCTTTTGACGGCATAGGTTCTGGCTCAGGCACCACTTCTTCTTTAGCGGGAGCAGGTTTCTCATCCACGGGCGTCTCGTCACCATCTGGGATAGATTCGCCAGCTTCCCCGATCCACGCCAGCAAAGTCCCCACGCTGACGGATTTTCCTTCTTCCGCTTCCAGAATTTTGAGTACCACGCCCGCCACGGGCGCAGGGATTTCGGTCACGACCTTGTCCGTCTCGACTTCGAGCAGACCTTCATATTCGGCAACAGCATCGCCCTCGGCTTTGAGCCAGGTCACGATGGATACTTCTTCAACACCTTCCCCAAGCAGGGGTACAAGAACTTTGGTTGGCATAATTATTCCTCTTCCTTCCCCCTTCCTAGCCTTCCCCCAAAGGGGGAAGGAACAGTTCTCCCCCCTTCGGGGGGAGATGTCCGAAGGACAGAGGGGGGCGGGGCACAATCTCTAATAAAACGACGGATACTTCTGCGGATTCACTTCCGACATCATCTCATACACGGCATCATAGACCGTCTCGGCGTTCGGCTTCGACCAGTAGTCGCCATCCGAGCCGTAGGCGGGACGATGGGCTTTCGCTGTGAGCGTGGCAGCGGGCGAATCGAGCCAGTAGTAGCCGCCCTGCTTTTCGATCACTTCCTGCAGCATATAGGCGGTTGCGCCGCCCGGGACGTCTTCGTCGGCGAAGAGAATGCGATTGGTCTTCTTGAGCGATTCAAGGATGCGACCATGCACATCGAAAGGCAGCAGTGACTGCGCATCAATCACTTCAACACTAACATCGGCTTTGGCAAGTTCTTCGGCGGCTTCAAGCACGATACGGCACATCGCCCCATAGGTGACGAGCGTGATGTCGCTGCCTTCGCGCAGTACTTCGGGCACGCCAACAGGGACAGTCACTTCGCCAATATTGTCGGGCAGTTTTTCCTTCAGACGATAGCCATTCAGCACTTCAACGATGATGCCCGGCTCATCTGATTTGAGCAGGGTATTATAGAAACCTGCTGCCTGGACAGCATTGCGCGGCACAAGCACCGCCATGCCGCGCACAAGATGAACAATGGCGCCCATCGGCGAGCCGGCGTGCCAGATGCCCTCGAGACGATGTCCGCGCGTGCGCACAATGACGGGAGCTTTTTGTCCGCCCTTCGTACGCCAGAGCAGCGTAGCAAGGTCATCGGACATCAGTTGCAGCGCATAAAGCAAATAGTCGAGATATTGGATCTCAGCAATCGGACGTAAGCCACGCATTGCCAAACCAATCGCTTGACCCAAAATCGTGATCTCTCGAATACCCGTATCCATGATCTTGAGCGTGCCGTATTTTCCCTGCAATCCACGAAAACCCTGATTGACCGCCCCCAAATGACCGACATCTTCGCCGAAAGCAACTACGCGTTTATCTCGCGCAAAGATCGCATCAAATCCATGATTGAGCAGATCAAAGGCTTGTATCATCGGCGACTCGGCGGAGTAAACAGGCTTGACTTCCTGCACTTTCAAGAGCGCGGCATCAGTCTCGCTCCAGAGTTGATCACTAAAGCGGGATTCGTGTTCTCTTTCGCGTGTTTGCATCCACATCACCAAGCTATCACGCCTAAGATTCATGCCGTTTTCATGGCGGGTTGCACGCAAGGCAGCATGGACAGCTTCGTGTTGCTCACGGAAAAGACCTTGCGGGAAAGCAGTTAATTTTCCACGAATGGCTTTAATCTCGGCTTTGGCTGAAGAGTGTTCAGCAAGGCCATCCAATAATTTAGCAACATCTTCACGCTCTGCCATGATCGGGGCTTGGAAGGCTTGC
>JBNKMO010000122.1:0-3489 GCA_050293165.1 Anaerolineales bacterium
TGTCGCAAAAGCGTGCTCCTCGCGGAATCATATTTAGAATTGCTGATTGCATAACCAAGTGATTTCTTTAAATAGCCATCCGCTAACTCCCCCAACAAGCGAGGAAGAACTTACCGCCCAAACCAAATATCTTTTTTGATAATGCGCTAGGTGGAGAGGCTGAAAAGAGTTCCCTCTTTCAATCAAATGCCCAATTTATTACAAATCGAGAATGTTTCACAGACTCTTCATCAGGTATAATCATGCCATGCTTGTTCACCCATCTTATGAAAAAATAGATTATCTCGCCATTGGGCATTTTGCGAAAGACCTTTTGCCTGATGGAAGCCACCGTCTCGGCGGAACAGCAGCCTATGCCGCACTAACCGCGCATGCGCTTGGCTTACGCATGGGAATTGTGACAAGCATGAACGAGACAGACCTGGATCGAGGGATTTTCCCGTCCGATTTACCCGTCTGCAATATTCCATCGGAAGTAACGACAACCTTTGAAAACTCAGTAACTCCTGAAGGACGCAAACAACGTCTCTTTGCGCAAGCGACCGAGATCAGCTTCGAGAAAATCCCTGCTGCATGGCGCAAAACGCCCATCATCCATCTGGGACCAATCGCACAGGAGATTTCAGCGCAGTTGCCGGTGGGATTTTCCACATCTCTGTTGGGCCTGACGCCACAAGGCTGGTTGCGCGGTTGGGATGCGGATGGACATATCTCGCCGAGAAAATGGTCGGCAATGGAAGCAAGCCTAAATCAGGCGGGCGCCGTCGTTCTTAGTGTGGAAGATGTTCAGGGTAACGAGGAGATCATCGAAGAGATGTCCCTCGCTTGCCGTGTCCTCGTCATCACAGAAGGCAGCGAAGGGGTACGTCTTTACTGGAACGGCGATCTGCGTCGCTTCCGCGCTCCCAAAATGGAGTTACTCGACGACACCGGCGCAGGCGATATTTTCGCTGCCGCGTTTTTTATCCGCTTACACATCACCCGCGA
The DNA here is from genome assembly GCA_050293165.1 of Anaerolineales bacterium. GTDB lineage: Bacteria > Chloroflexota > Anaerolineae > Anaerolineales > Villigracilaceae > Desulfolinea. The sequence goes on from JBNKMO010000122.1 coordinate 988, forward strand.
TCCGTGGGAAGCAGCGCGTTTTGCCACTCGCTTGGCAAGCCACTCTGTGACACGACGCGGTTTGGAAAGTATCCCTACTCAAGAAGAAATTCAAACCTGCCAATTGGAGGTCATCTAATTCATGGCACGCATTTATACACTGGTTAATCAAAAAGGCGGTGTGGGCAAAACCACCACCGCCATCAATCTGGGCGCGTACCTCGCCGAACTGGGACAGCGCGTTCTGATCGTGGATATTGACCCACAAGCCAACGCTACATCTTGCCTCGGAATCGACAAGCACGGCGTAGAGCATGGTTCGTACCAAGCTTTGCTTGGCGGAATGCCAATAACCTCGCTGATCTTGAAAAATGATCGTCTCAACCTCTCGCTTTTACCTTCGTCCTCCTCACTGGCCGGTGCGGAAGTGGAGCTGGTCGACGAAAATCGCCGCGAGACCCGCCTGCGCAACGCCCTCAATACACTGCAAGATGATTATGATTATATTTTGCTCGACTGCCCCCCCTCACTGGGGTTGCTGACCATCAACGGCCTTATGGCAGCACAGGATGGCGTGATCATTCCGGTGCAATGCGAGTATCTTGCTCTGGAGGGATTGGGACAACTGACGGAAACAATTCAAAAAGTACGCACGGCACTCTTCTCGGATTTGCACGTGCGTGGCGTTGTTTTGACAATGTTTGACCGTCGAACGAATCTCGCTAACGACGTGGTTGCCGAAGTGAATCGGCATTTCCCGGAACAGGTTTTTAAATCCGTCATTCCACGCAGTATCCGCCTGGCGGAGGCACCTTCGTATGGCTTGCCCATTTCGGTGTATGCCTCCGAATCGGTCGGCGCGAAAGCCTATAATGCCCTCGCACAGGAATTACTGGCGGGCGACAAAAACTAAAGTATTTATCCCCTTTTTTTATGGGGGAAACCTTGTAAGATAGTTATGTAGGAGAGAATTATGGCAAAACGAAGTGGACTCGGCAAAGGACTAGATGCACTTATCACCAGCACCGATAGTGGCAATGAAACGGCTCCTAAACCAAAGGAAAGTGGCATTCAACAGGTTGCCGTTGAGGAGATTGTTACCAACCCACGTCAACCCCGTCTGCACTTTAATCAGGATGAATTGGATGAATTGACTGCCTCGATCAGAGAGCATGGCATCATTCAACCTTTAATCGTTTCTGCCAACGACGATGGCAAATACACACTCATCGCCGGAGAACGCCGCTTGAGGGCATCTCGCCAAGCCAAATTGGGGAACGTCCCGGTTGTTATCCGCGAGGTAAGCGATCAGCAACAACTCGAATGGGCGTTGATCGAAAACGTGCAACGCGCCGATCTAAGTCCGCTCGAAGAAGCCGAGGCTTACCACCAGCTCAGCGATGAGTTTGGTCTCTCGCATGAAGCCATCGCCAAACAAGTCGGTAAAAGCCGTGTAGCAATTACAAATACACTCCGCTTACGCAAACTCTCCCAAACTGTTAAAGTTGCACTTATTGATAAACTCATATCTGAAGGGCACGCCCGCGCTCTGCTGGGGCTACCAAACGCCCAAGCCCAAGAGGCAGCACTACAAACTGTAGTTGCCTTAAGGCTGAACGTTCGCCAAACTGAGCAGTTGGTGAATAAACTCAACGGCGAAAAACCAGCTCCCAAAGAGAAGGTCGAAAAGTCGCCTGAAGCGCTTGACCTTGAAAAACGCCTCTCATCGCGGTTTGAGACCAAAGTGGCACTGCGCTACACGCCAAAAGGCGGTAGTATTACGTTATATTATGCGAAAGATGAAGACTTGGAAGCGCTGCTGGAGAAACTCCTCTAGCGAATTTTCATCAAGCCAGATTTATTATTCGTCTAAAATGAAAGAAGGATAACTATGGCAGATCAGCAAATGAAACTCACTCCCGAAATGCTTGTGCCCCGTTTAGGGGAATATCTGGTAAAAAAAGGGCATATCAGCGAGGAGGATCTTCGTGTTGCGCTCCTTGCTCAACAGGAGAATATTGCTAAGGGGCAAAGTCCCTTATTAGGGCAAACTTTGCTTGATCTGGGAACCATCACGCGTGACATGCTCGACCAGGCTATCACGGAACAGATCATCCAACTGCGGAGCGCTCTTCAGGCGACCAATCGCAATCTTGAACGACGTGTGCAAGAACGCACCGTTGAATTGCAAAATGCGCTCGAGCGTTTAGCCGAACTCTCCAAGTTGAAAGCAAACTTCATCTCGAATATCTCCCATGAATTACGAACACCGCTCACCCATATCAAGGGCTATACCGAATTGTTGATCTCTGAATCTTTGGGTACGATCACAGAAGAACAGAAACATGCCTTGCAAGTTAGCCAGAAGTCAACAACACGTTTGGAGAGCCTGATCGAAGACTTAATTATGGTCTCGATCACATCTCGTGGTGATTTGACTTTACAGCAGGAAACGGTTGATCTGCGCCGCGTTGCCAATCTGAGCGTAAAGACTGTGATGCAAAAAGCCGAGGAACATGGGGT
>JBNKMO010000123.1:0-23915 GCA_050293165.1 Anaerolineales bacterium
ACCGAGATCAATATCGATGGAGTGCCCCTGATTGGCGCGGATGAATTTCCCGTCGGGCGAGATGCTGTAGCGTTCTTTGCTGTCGTTGGCGACGATGATTTCGAGTGTCTCGCGGGTCAAAGCTGGACCTGTTTTGTTAACGGCAGCAATCAACTCGTCGATGTTTGCCCAACCAGCGGAATCAAGTTGAATTCCGATGCGCTCCGGACGATGTCGCAGGATCAGGCTCAGGAATTTGCTTAGTTTGATCTGAGAGCGGTTCATTTTCGGAAAGACCATCTTCTTGCAGATGGTCTTTTTTGGGATTGCTCAAATAAGCTGAGTGTCATCTTCTCATCTAATTATTGGCGTTAAGTGCTTGAGGGGAGGGCGGGTTTAGAACGATTTGGTCGCCTGCTTTTAGCGTGCCGCCAATTAATTCGCTATAGGCATCTGATCTTATGCCTAGAAGGACTTCAACTGTTTTCAATGTGCCATCTGCGTTGAGAATATAGACTGTGCGCTTGTTGTTCAGCATGCGCACCGCTTGATTGGGAACCATGAGGGCATTTTGTACAGTACGGGTTTGAATGAGTACGGCAGCCGTCATGCCTTGTTTGACCATTTCGTCTGGATTGGTGATCGCAACGGTTGCCTTAAAGTTGACGCTTCCGGCGGTGTTGGTTCCTATTCGGTCTACTGAAAGAACTTCACCGGCGTAATCTTTTTTTTCTACGGCATCAAAGTTTACGAGTACTTCTTGCCCAACAGAAACGCTATTAATATCGATTTCGGATATATCTAATTCTATGAGTAAACTGGATAGATTGTCGACCCGAAAGGCAAAGGCTCCTGACGAGATTTGATCGCCTGCTTGAACATCCATCTCTGTGATAACGCCACTGAATGGAGATGTGATCTTTGCTTGGTCGAGGACAGCTTGAGCCGCGAGAATTCGCGCGTTGGCCGCTGAAATGTCGCGTTCGCCAGGACCGTCTTTTACGCGATCATAGGCACGTTGAGCATCTTCCCATTCAGCTCTTCGTGCTTCGATGTCTTGATCTGCTTCGGCTTTTTGTTCGTCATTGGGGTAGTATCTGACAGTTTTGATACTGGGGATTTTAAATGTGCCCCAAGGTGTTTGTAAGCGTTTGAAACCATTAAAAACATCATATTTGACTTCATCGTCCAGCAGGTTGCGATAGTTAACGGCATCATCATAGGCTTCTTGCGCTTTGGTTACTACGATTGCAGCATTGGCTGCTTCTGTTTTTGTGGAGCCATATAAATCTTCGAGTGCCTGTTCCGCTGAGATCAAGTCTGCTTCTGCCTGAATAATTTGTGGAGGGAGTGATGCTTTATCCAGCAGCGCCAATACATCACCTGCTTGAACGGTGTCGCCCACTTGGACGTTGACGGCTTCCACGATCCCGCTGGTTTTCCACGCTAAGGTGGTCGATTGATAGGCACGTACAGTGCCTGTTGCCTCGACCACTGAGGTTATATCTCCATATCCGGCCGTTTCTGTTTGGTATATCTCATTTGCGGCGGTGTTGTTGCGCTGCTTGAAGAAGGTAACTAAAGCCACGAGTACTAAAATAGTGCCAAAGCTTATGATTATTTTTTTGTTTTTAAAAATATTGTTCATTTTTTCTTCCAGAAAACTTTCGTTTGTTGTGTTGTGAGTTTTGTTTATGTTGAGAGAATTGAATATAACGCATTCTATTATACAACTAGAGAAAGAGACTCTATTTACGAGCATCTCTTTCTTCAAGTTGCGCATTAAAAGAAAAAGACTTCTGAGATTTCAAAGAAAAATCAGAAGCCTTCTTTATCTAATGTCTAAGGACTATCTACTTTTCACTGATCGTGATGCTCTCAATGACATCGCCTATGTAGTCGGGGCGCATTTGTGGATCACGGCGCGTGATGCCGTTGACCACATCCATGCCTTCGATGACCTGCCCGAAAATGGTGTAGCTGCCGTTTAGTTGCGGTGTAGGGCCAAAGGTGATAAAGAATTGGCTGCCATTTGTATCAGGCCCGGCGTTTGCCATGGCTACTACGCCGGCTTTGTCGAAGGTCAGGTCGCTGTTTTCGTTGACAAATTGGTAACCGGGACCGCCCATGCCGGTGCCGGTCTGATCGCCGCCTTGCGCCATGAAGCCTTCAAGCACACGATGGAAGGTTGTCCCGTCGAAGTAGCCGTCGCGGACGAGGAAGACGAAGCTGTTAACGGTAATCGGTGCTTTGTCGGGGTAGAGTTGAATCACAAACTCGCCACCCTTTGCCATTTTAACGGTAGCAAAATACTGCACGTTCGTGTCGATGGTCATTGGCGGAGCTGAATCATATTGTTTGACATCGATCTCCGGGAGCGTATCCTGTTGTGCTGTATTGCTTTCTGCCGCTGAATCCTGCTGAGTTGTGTTGTTCTCTGCGACTGCATCCGGCCGTTTCTGGTTTGCGGATGTTGCGATCCATAAGACGGCAAGGATAACGACGACGATGATCGCGATATTAATCGTCATTCTTTTTTGCTCTGCTTTTTTTGCCTGCTGGCGTGCGCGTTTATTTCTATTTCTTGATGCCATTGATTTCTCCTTCTTAAAAGTTTGTGCAATTGTAGCGGGGAGCGCGAAAATGGGCAAATAAAAAAAGCGACGGCTTGCGTCGCTTTTGGGATTAGAGTTCTTCGGTGAGCCAGTCTTTGGCGGCGAACTCGTCGTCGAAATATTTGAGCGGTTGCCCGGTTAGTTTTGTGAGCATATCTGCGAGGCGGCGCTTGATGCCAGTTACACCAATTACAGCTGTTTTCGCAACATGATCTTTGGTGAGTTTTGAGCTTTCGTTCAAAACTGTCATTAGATCGCCGGCGATGGTTGTGTCGGTGAAATTTGAAAGCACCAAAAGAGAACCAAGAGGTTGTGCGACAACGATCTTCTGCACTTCTGCTAACTCTTCTTTGACCGCATCATAATTATAGAAAAGACTAGAGAAATCTTGATAGAAGATTTTTTTACCTTGATATTCGATCCATTTTGAACGCATGTTTATGCCTCCCTTTTCTTGTCGAAATAAAGCGCAATGCCAGTTGAGATTGCACCGATCAGTTCCCAAATCCCAACGCCCAGAAAGCGAGTCGGCGCCAGTCCGAAGATCACCGCGCTGGTGAAGGCCAAAAAGGTCAGAACACGGAAGGGGACTGTCCAGCCATAGAAAATTTTCACATCATTTAGTGCGGCAAAAATATAGTAGACCCCCATGTTGAGTGAAGCCATCGAAGAGGCAATCAAAAAGACCAGCGTATAGTCGCCACCAGCGCGAGTTGCGCGAGCAACTATGTCGAAGCCTAACATGCTCAATGTGATTTCTGGCTTTATCAAGCCAAGCAATCCCAGCAGCAGAGCAAGAATACCAAAAATGAAGAAGGTCCAGCCAGCATAGTCGATAGGTTTTTTGTGTTTGATTGCTAGCATAAATGCCCTTTTTGAATGGAAAATGTTTTCGTAATTATACCTGAAAGTGAGTGGATGGAGCGTTTCGCGTTGCAAAAAAGTGGAATTCCCCTGTAGGATTGACAGCGCGTGGAGGCTTGCTTCCGTTCCCCCTGCGTACCCGATTTTGACCATCTCCCATTCTTGCCTTAGAATATGCCTTGTCAATTCAATTTACTATCTACGAGGAAACCATGTCTCTCACAAAAAATGTTGTTGTTGCTGAAAACGCCCCGAAAGCAATTGGTCCCTACTCTGCCGGGATGACGCTGGGCAATCTAGTCTATACTGCCGGGCAAATTCCTGTCGATGCCACGAGCGGGAAAGTAGTCGAGGGCGGTATCGAAGCTGAGGCGCGCCAATCTTTGACGAATCTAAAACATGTTCTCGAAGCTGCTGGCTCGGGGTTAGATTACGTCGTCAAGACGACCTGCTTTTTAGCCGACATGAGCGAGTTTGCGGCCTTCAATGCGGTCTACGCAGAGTTCTTCACCGACAAACCGCCCGCGCGCTCGACGGTTGCTGTGAAAACATTGCCTTTGAATGTGCGTGTTGAAGTCGAGGCTGTGGCATATATTCCTGAAGAATAAAGCTGCTTTAAAAAAGTAAACAGGGCTGGTCATTTGACCAGCCCTGTTGCGATTAAACTATTCTTCGCGATTGAGCTTGCGGAGCTTCATACGAATTTCGCGCCATTGGATTTTCGAGATGCCCAGCTTTTGGCGGATGCGATCATGTTCTACGCCATTTTTGAAATCAACCAGAGCGCTTGTCCAGCGGCACATGTCGAAGGATACATGTTTGTCCAGGCCAGCTTCTTCGCCGATATCCTCGAGCAAGTATTCCAGGCGACGTTGTGACCATGGGAAGAGTTGGTCAACGGGTTCGTATTGAGCAACATACTCATGATAGGCTTCGATCCATTCTTCGGTGAGTGGAATCTTGCGTTCCTTGTAGCGGTTGGCGGGGCTGGCGTATCGAATAAAAACGTATGGCCCTTCAGGGTCATTTAGTTCGATATGGTTGAGATGAATGCCAAGACATTCGCTTTTCTTCACGGCTGTTGTCAGAATTAACGAGAGCAAGGTGAAGGGGCGTGCGTCCGGTTTCTCATCCGAGCGATGTTTGTTGGCAGCATCAAGCGCGGCGAGCATTTCTTCTTCCGTTAAGACGGTTGGCAGCGGGGAAAGCACTGAGCGATTGGCTACTTTCTCTGCGGGGTCAATTAGCAGGACGCCGTATTGATGAAGCCAGCGAAAGAAGGATTTTGTGGAGGTAATACGGCGGGCGAGCGTCTTGGGACTACAGGGGACACCGCGCTCCTTTTCCATCCAGTCGAAGTAGCGGTTCAGGTCTTCGGTGGTGATCGCACCAAGGGCGCGGTCGGGAGGCAGGAATTCGGTTAGGATGCGAATATCGGATAAAAAGGCTTTGATCGTGTTTGGCGAGCTGCCCTGATCTGTAAGGTAGCGTTCCCATGCTTGAATTGTGGGTGGCAAAAAGGTTTGTGCGGTCAGATGAGCGGAGTTTTCGGTCATCGGGTTTCTCCTTATTGAAAACTTCGGATAGTCGTTGCGTATAGTTTATAGCAAAAGAGCGCTGGTGTCAATAAAAGAACACTGGTTCTATGATTTTTCTGCACCGGTGATAATACTGATGCTCTTTAGCGTACATTCAGGGCTTTACGCATCACGGTCATAATATTGTAGCGATTGGGCAAGAGTACCATTGCACCGGTGTACGGCTCGACCCAGTCATAAACTTCGCCATAGCCGATTACATAGCGATTTATATTTTGAGTTTTGACGAGGGTATTTGCGGCAGGCAAAAGCTTGCCGATATCTTCCAGGCCGAGGTCTGTGTAAACAGTTCCTTTATAGATATCGTAGAGCTCTGGAGATCGCTTTAATACATCAAAACTGAGTAGGCGATAACCTACAGCCTGAATCACTTCCTGCGCGCGGCGCAGGCGGTCAATGTCGCTACTGGTGTAGCGGGAGCGCACGTACCAAAGGGCTGTGTCTCCATCCATATGGACGGTTCCTTGTTTGACACGATACCAACCATACCCTGTGCGTTGATCTGAAAAATTCTTCTCAACTTCTACGTCGATTCCGCCAAGACTATTAATGACCTTTACGAAGTTTGAAAAATTAATCATCAGATAGTAATCGGGATAGACGCCAAAATTATAGGCGAGCGTCATAGCCAGCGTGTGATAGCCCCCGTAATTCATCGCGGTATTGATGCGCTGTACCGTCCACCCGGGGATGTAGACGTATAGATCGCGCGGGATGGATGTTAGATTGACGGTGCCCAAGTCTTTGTTAATGGTTACCAGAATGATTGTGTCGGTGCGGTACGTGGTCGTGTTGGGGCGGATGTCGGAACCAAGTAGCAGGATGTTGATCTGATTTTTGGGCTGAGAGAGCATTCCAACAGGATAGGGAATCTGCGTCGAAGCAGGGTAAAACACGGGCGGAGGGTAATCTTCCCAGACATTGCCATAGAAATTCGGCGTTGCTGTGATGTATTCGCCCATTGGTGGCAGGGCATAGGTGCTTGTTGGAGGGATGGGGGTGTTACTGGCTGTTGGGCTTACCAGCGGTGTTACGGTAGGTGGCATTTGAGATGGGGTGATGCTTTGCGGAGCGCTGCTGTAATCCGGCAGAAAGGGAGTTGGGGTAGCAGTGCTTCGTGGGTTAGGTGTAACAAGAAGGTAAGGATCTCTTTGTTTTTTGGGTGGTGGGGATGGCGTTGCGCTTTGACAACCAGAAACAATCATTCCTAGCAGAAACGGAAATAGAAGCGTACGAAATCGAAAAGTCATTTATTCGGGTTGAGCTGTGTCAGTCGCCGTTTCAGTGGGGACAGAGGTAGATGTCTCGGTTGCGGTTTCTTCGGGGGTTGGTGTGAAGGTCTCTGTTGGGGGGCCTACTGTGAACGTTGCAGTAGGCGGAGCCGTTGTTGATGTCAGCGTTGGTGTGTAGGTGCGTGTCGCGGTCGGGGTGTCCGTCACTGCGGGGGTACTGGTTGGGACATTAGGCACGTAGAGCATTGTCCCGGCTGTGATTCGAGTCGAATAGCCCAGACAATTTGCCTGTTGGAGTTGCGACACGCTGACACGATATTTCAAACTGATGCGGTAGAGATTATCTCCCGTTTGAATTTTGTAGAAAACCCAGCCGGAGGGCGCTCCGCAAGGGATGGGCGTTGCCGTTGGGAAAGGGGGGACATACAAGCGTGTATCAGGTACTAATCCAGTTGCAACGAGGCAGTTCTTTTCTTGGAGTGTTGCTACGGAAACCCCGTAGCGGGTGGCGAGTGCGTTGAGTGTATCGCCAAGTTGAACAATATAGGATACCCAACCTTCTGGGGCGGGACAGGAGGCTGATGAGGGTGGCAGGGTGGCAGTGAATATTGGGGATGGGATGATGCTAGGCGACGGAAGCGCGCCCGGGGCGGCGGGCGTATCGTCGATAAACTCCACCTGTGGCACGCTCGTGGGGAGGTTTGTTTCCGTTAAAGTTGCTGTAGGGGGGTGATTGATCCGCTTTTCCGCTAAAGCTGTGCTTAGTCCACCAATGATAAGGAAGAGCGAAATTGCTGCAAAAAACAGGCTCGAGCCGAGTTGTTGCAAGGCTTGCCGCATATAAATCCCCTTTATTGGCGATCTACGTCGGCGCGGGCGATGGGTAGTAAGACGCTGAATGTGGCGCCGATATTTTCTTGGGTTTCAACCCAAATACGACCATTCTGAGCTTCGGTGAGAGTTTTTGCGATGGAAAGCCCTACGCCTGTGTCGCCAACGCCCTGAATGAGAACATTTTCGGCACGGTAGAGACGTGAGAAAACGCGTGAAATATCATCCTGAGGGATGCCGCCGCCTGTATCCGAAACGCGGATGAGCATGAAATCTTGCCCTTTTTCGGTTTTGGCTTGCACGTTCAGCGTTACAGTCCCATCGATGGGAGAGGCTGCTCCTGCGTTTTGCAGCAGATGAATGAGAATTTGTTGCAGGGCATCTCGGTCAGCGTGGATGGGTTCGATAACTTTCGGCAGATCAAGGTTGATAGAGATATTCTTCTCGCGCGACTGGTTGCTTGTGTATGCCATCGCGTTATCAATGATAGCGTTCAGGTCAACGGGCTCCGGTTTTAGTTCAGCCAAGTCCATATTTAATGCAGAGACCTGGATCATGTCATCAGTCAGGTTGCTGATACGCTCAATCGACGATTTGATGCGTTCGACAAATTTGCGCTGCAAAGCGCCCAGAATGCCGACCGACTCCCCAAGCAGTAGATCTGTATATCCGATGATGGATGACATCGGTTGGCGCAATTCCTGCGAAATCGATGTGATTACGGCAGCCTGATCACTGGGGTCTTCTTTTCTTGGACTGTTTTCCAGTTCGAGTATGCGCAGGCTGGCTTTGGCGTGTAAGTTTTGCAGACGCGCCACTTCCTGAAGCGTGGTTTTTAATTCCTTTTCAAGGTGCTGTGTCTCTTCGCTTGAGAAGCTGGCGTTTTCAAAAACTTCGGCTTTCTTGCTGAATATCTCGGCACGCAAGCTCTCGTTTTCCTGTTGTAGTTCTTTGATTTTGGCTTGTGCTTCGTCCTGAAGGGCGACAAGGGCTTCCATATTTTCGCCTTGCTCAGGGCCTGCCTCAAGCTGTTTTTCGATCTCGATCACTTTTTGCTCAAGACCGTATTTGTCTTTGCGCAGAGAATCCAGTTGAACACGATAGTTGTCTGCGACTTCTTGCGCTCTTTCGCCTGCGCGTTTGATTCTTTCGAGTGTTTGCCCGCGCTCGATAATCGAGAGCAGCATGTCAGAAATATTACTCAAGAAGGCTTGATCGTCAGCATTCCATAAACGATTGGAATAAGGCGAAAGCAATAATACGCCGCCAATTGATTCTTTAGACGACTTCATGATTGGGGTACTCAACAGATGCCCCGGGTTGCTCAATCCGAGTAGGTCGCCGAGACCTTTTAAATCGGGGGATGTGCTGCTTTGGGGTAAGCGCAACGCGCGTCCACGCTGAAGGGCGTTTGCTAACATTGGAATCGCTGACTTGTTCAGGCTAGCGCCATCCAGATTTTCTTCACGGATCAAGTCATAGCCGCTGGAGATAATAAGCTGTTTGGTGTCTTCGCTTAAGTAGATCAAGAAACAGAGATCTGCGAGCATGGTCTGGGCAATTGCACGCGTAATGGCGTGGTTAGTTTTTGTCGCGTCTATTTCAGCCGCTAATGTAAGAAGTGCATGGAAGGTTTTTGGATCTGTGCTATAGCGGCGTCGCTCGTGGACTGGGCCATCTGTTTGTGGAGTCTGTGTCGGGATTTTACGACTTGCTAAAGGAGTCGATGTTGGGCTTGGAAAACGTTGTGTTAGTGTTAGCAGGCTGGGATAAGCGGCTAAGTAGAAAAGGCGTACAATCCCGGGGAAATTTCCCGCGCTGCCCAAAAGCAGATGTAGACCATGTCCGAGAGCGGTCAGCACTAGAAAGAGAAGCCCGTTATTCCACCCATTGGGACGACGGACAAATAGCCCTGTTGCTATTCCTGCAAGGAAGATCAGCGAGGCAACCTGCCAGATCACATCTTCAAAAGAGCCGTTGTAGACCTGTGCGGTTGCTTTGGGGAACCAAATCACATAAGAGGCGATTAAGCCAATAACCGTCAGGACAGTCAGCAAGGCATTTCCGGCATCAGCAGAGCGGCTTGGCTCAGGGAATGACCATAACCATGCTACCCAGACGAGACTGAAAAAGGTGATTGCGCGATCAAGGGGTGGCAAGATCATTACAGGATCGATCAATGCTTGCCAGGCGAGAGCATTAATAATGAAAGATGCTAATTGGGCCAGCAAAAGAACTGAAAGCCCCAAAATTGTGCGCCTTACTTGCGGGAACCGACTTACGCGCCACTGGCGAACAGCAACTTGTAATGCGCCAGCCACTGAAAAAGCCAGCACAATATGATAAATTAAATTCCCTGGAGCGTCTGTCAGCAAGGATGTGAGTTGTCCGAAAATTGAATCCATAATGATTGTAAAGATTATACTTTAAAATTGAAGCAAGATGCGATTTGCAATGTAAACGAAAGATATTTTAACTTGGATTGCATATCTTCGATAGTGTGTTTCGCCCTCGATCCTGAACTTGCTTCCCTTATTTTGTCAATTCGTTGTATTTTCGGCGTATTTCCTGCACATCCTGCCACATCAGCGCTTTTGGGGCGTCTGGTTTGCGGGATGGATTTCGCAGCAAATACGATGGGTGGAAAATCGGCATCACCCAGCGCCCTTCAACTTGATTCCACTGCCCGCGCAGGCGGGTGATCCCTGTTTTGCCAAGTACAGAATAACAGGCGACATTGCCCGTCAACAACACGATCGGCGCATCCACAAGGCGCATAATCTCGAAGACATAGGGGCGGTAATATTCTATTTCTGCATTCGTCGGTTTGCGGAAGCTTGCGCCGTTTTCTCCGGGAGGCATCCGAAAAACGGAATTTGTGATGTAGATGTCTTTTTCGCTGTCAAAATCTACTGATGCCAGAACTTTATCGAGCATTTTTCCGGCACGACCAACAAATGGCATGCCCTGGATATTTTCCTGTGGGCCGGGAGCCTCGCCAACCAAAAGGATCTTTGCTTTTGGGTTGCCGCGGCTAATGACGACGCGCGTTCCTGCATTCACCAGCGGATCATCATCCATTTTATACATCTCTTCAAAAAGATCTTCAAGCGTCGCGTGTTTCTCAGGTTGTGTGCCAAAAGTATCCAATTGTGGTGACATAGAAATCCTTTCTTTGCTTAACGCAGCCAGGTACCGCTCCATGCGGAGAGTTCCATCTCAAGATGTCCATCTCGCACGCCAATCTTATTGTAGTTGAAAAGATTGCGCGTTTCGTAACCATTTTGCCACAAAGCATCGGCTGGGATGCGCAGTGTAACGTTTTCGTCTGAAAAGTTCATTGCAACAAGGATTTTTTCTGCTCCAAGTGCGCGCGCAAAAACATAGCTCTTCTCATCTGCAAAGAGGCGTGTGTAGGTACCGCGTCGCAGGGCTGGGTGGTCTTTCCGTAATGCGATCAACTGCTGCACCCAGGGACGCAGGTCTCCCTGCCATTGGTCCTGTTCCCACGGGAAGGCACGCCGACAATCGGGGTCTTTGTCGCCATCGAGACCGACTTCGTCGCCGTAGTAGATCGCGGGTGCGCCAGGATAGGCAAACTGATAGAGAAAAGCGAGTTTGGCCTTTGCCAGATCGCCACCGAGCTTAAAGCGTAGGCGTTCGGTATCGTGTGAGCCGAGTGGTACATACATCGCCTTGATATTTGCGGCGGGATAGATATTTAGCAGTAACTCAACCTTGTCTGCAAAGAGTTTTGCATTAATGTGCTGGTTGAGCCCCTCGAGCAATGCGTCGCGTACGGGGTAATGCATCAGCCCGTCGAAGTGTTGGTCGTCCACCCAGCGGGGATCCACTGTCCATATCTCGCCAAGGATGTAGGCGTCCGGGTTGAGAGATTTGACATTTTGACGGAAACGAGCCCAAAAGGCGTCATCGTCGATTTCGTTGGGAACATCCAAACGCCAACCATCGACACCGGCTTCAATCCAGTAACGCGCAATCTGCATAATATAATCCCGCACTTGGGGGGTATCTGTATTGAGTTTGGGTAGAGATTTGAAATTCCACCAACCACTAAAATTTTCTGCGTCTCCGTGAGTAAAGGCGTTGAGCGGGAAGTTTTTGACATGGAACCAGTCTTTGTATGCAGAGTGCTCGCCGTTTTCGAGCAGGTCGTTGAAGGCGAAAAAGCCACGCGATGTGTGGTTGAAAACGCCGTCGATGATGAGGCGCATCCCGTTGCTGTGAACGGCACTTAGCAGGGCGTCAAAATCGGCACGCGTGCCAAGTTTGGGGTCGATGGTGTAGTAGTCGCTGGTATTGTAGCGATGGTTGGACGGGGAGAGAAAAATGGGATTGAGATAGAGTGCGGTTACGCCAAGATCAAGCAGGTAATCCAGCTTTTGAAGGATGCCGCGCAGGTCGCCACCCTGAAAATTCCAGAGAGTGGGCTTGCTGCCCCACTTTTCGACATTGGCAGGGTCATTGCCTGGATCGCCATTGGCAAAGCGGTCGGGAAAAATTTGATAAAAGATTGCGTCTTGTACCCAGTAAGGAACGGTCATTTGAGCCTCGGTTAATAAAATTTGTGCCTTGCCGGAGCAAGCACGCAGGCGATTTTATCATTCTTTTTGGGTGTAAAAGAATGTTATTGCCATGTTATCATAGCCGCGCCAAATTGCGCTGGTTGCGCGATGCGGTAATCCTAACTTATCTTGGAGTGAAAGAATGAACGCAAACGTTGAAAAAGAAAAAGATTTTAGCATCCTGTCGAAAATGGCAATTATTTTAGTGGCGAGCTATATTGCCGCCCAGATGCTTTCTGATATCGCCAGTTTGAAAATCGGTCTCGTGGCGGGCTTTGCGGTGGATATGGGGACATTTATTTATCCCGTTACGTTTACTTTGCGCGATGTCGTGCATAAGGTGCTGGGAAAGAAGAGTGCCCAATTGCTGATTCTGGTTGCGGGTGTGATCAATCTACTAATGGCCGGATACCTAATGTGGGCAGCATCCGTGTCGAGCGACCCTGAGTGGGGGCTGGGCACTGAGTTTTCGGCAATTCTCTCTCCCGTATGGCGGATCGTTATGGCCTCCATTTTGGCAGAAGTAGTTAGCGAATTGTTGGATACCGAAATTTATGCCTGGTTTGTGGAGAAGGTCACCCGCAAGCATCAATGGGCGCGTGTCCTCTTGAGCAATAGTCTCTCTGTGCCAGTCGATAACCTGATCTTTTCGGTGGGTGCTTTTGGCTGGTTGCTGCCTTGGACGGTGGTTTGGCAGATATTTTTCTTCAACCTTGTGGTGAAGTATGGCGTGACATTGCTCAGCTTGCCGATGATCTACTTGGTACCGGATAGCGAGTAAATAAATGGGACCTGACAAGTTTTCAAAACCTGTCAGGTCTCTTTTATATGGAGTAGGTAGAGAAATTATTTCAAAGGGATTTAGTGGAAGAGGCGTGCCAGCATTTGCTGGATACCGATACCGAGCAATGTTCCCAGAAAACCGAAAAGCAGACCACCAACGCCCCCCAAAAAGGGGCGTGCCTTTTCCCACCAATTCCTGTACTTGAAATCTGTTCTGCGTCGCCCGCCGAGTACCGCGCCCCAAACGGCGAAAAGGGTCATCGAGACAGGCAGTATTTTGGGCATTCCCAACATGAGCGGTGCCGCCCCAATCCCCAAGCCGATGAGCGCTCCCAGCGGTGCGCTGATGAGTGCAAGGTAAAACATCTTCCCTGTCAGGCCGACAGCCACTCCCACCGCGACCGTGCCAAGTAGCCCCCAGTAAGCCAGCCCCGTCGCACCGCTTGCCACTCCGGTGATGAACGTTGCTACCGCGATTGCCAACGCCTCGGCAAAGGTGCGCCAACCTACGGCGCAGACGTAATAGGCGTCTTCAACTTTCTCGCCGATTTTTTGCGCAATCTCTTCGGGGCGCTTTTCTTTCAACGCCGGGTGGATGGGTTTCTTGGGCGCAGGCTTGATGATCTTGGGTGCAACCAGCTTTTCAAGCGGCGCACCGCAGGCGACACAGCTCTCCGCATCATCTGGGTTTTGGGTTTTGCAGTAGGCGCAGGGAATGAAGTTTGCTCGAACCATGATACATTGATCTCCTATGAAAAATGCTGCAATACAATCCAGAGTACCCCAAAATTATAGGCGCTATGCGCCAACGCAGCAGGGAAAATAGACTCACTGTATTTCGTTATCAAACCATATACAACTCCCGCAGCAAAAATGGAGATGGCCCACGAAGCACTGTGCAAGGGATGCACGAGTGTAAAAGCAAGCGCTTGAATAAAAATACTGACCCCGTTGCTCCATTTTCCCCGAAGTACGCCAAAGATCAGCCCGCGGAAAAGCGGCTCTTCCATGAAGGGACTTTCCACCAGCCAGCCAAATCCAAGTAAAGTGAAAAGCAGCCATACAGGAAGATTGCCTCCTAGCCATTCCTGGATGCCTTGCCCCATCTCGTAAAGCATATTCTCTTCACCCCAGCCCCAAGTCAGCGATGAGAACGCTGCTGTAATGCCGATCAAGGCCAACCCCAAAAGTGGACCCGCAACCCACCAGCCCCAATGATTCGGCTGTCGTATGCCGATCCTCTTTCGTCCTTCTAGGCGCATCAGGATGAATATCCACACCCACATAGCGACCAAGCCGATTGTCCTGAAAATAGATGTCAAGCCGATGTGCACCAGAAATATCAGTACGACGATCAACCATTCGGCATCGACAAAGCGCCTGATCTCTTCTCGGAAGACGCCCTTTTCAGGCGAAGACTCTGAACTTGTCACTTTTTGTTTTCTCCCAATACTGGCTTCGTATATTTTAGAACCCTGTGGTTTTTCCTGTCGCTAACAAACAGATACCCCGAGGAATTGATTGCAATCCCGTATGGAGAAATGCGATTGAATAAACCCGCTCCTTCCAAGCTGATGCTCTTCAGAGATACACCTTCACTGTTAAAAATCTCAATTTGTTTGAGTTTACTGTCTGTAATGTAAATTCTGTCATTGTGGTCAATGACCAATGCTTCAGGAGTGCCGCTTTTGTGATTTTCGCCCGTTTTCCACGCAGCGAGAAATGTTCCGTTATTGTCAAATTTCTGAACGACTCGATTTGTATAATCGGATATATAAACGTTTCCTTCGGAGTCAGTGGCTATACCTGTCGCGTGTCTGAATTGACCGTTTTTAGTACCAAAACTTCCCCACTTCAATAAAAATTGCCCATCCTTGTCAAACTTTTGGATCACAGGATTTCTATCATCGGTGACAAAAACATTTCCTTGCAAATCTACCGCTACATAAATAGGGCGGATAAATTGGCCATTACCTGTGCCTTGAGTGCCCCAAGAGGTTAAGAAATTTCCTTCAGCATCAAATTTTTGGATACGGTAGTTTCCCTTATCAACAACATAGATATGATTTTGAGAGTCTACGGCTAGTCCACAAATGGTTCCTTTGTCTTCATGGCAATTAAACTTACCTTCTTCGGTTCCATAGCCTCCCCATTCGATGAGGAAATTCCCGTCTTTGTCAAACTTTAATACTCGCTGGCTCCCTGAATCGAAAATATAAAGATTGTCCACGGAATCGGTGGCTAGCCCAGTGGGTAGATTGAATTCGATTTCGGCGTTTATGTCGCTTAATTCAATAAATTTTTTATCGGGAGTAGCGCAACTCGTCAATATAGTCAAAATCACAATGAAGAAAATAAATATTTTCGCAAGTTTCATTTTACAGTCATGTTTGTAACAGGAAAGAAGTTTTCACCCGAGTTTACATCCGCGACATTGAGCAGTTGTTATTGTAAGTTCCAAAAAGCCAATCCTAACAGGATGATGGATATGGCAAGCCGCGCAAAATGATGCCTGGGATTGATTTTTCCGTATAGGTGATATCCGTTATAGATTGTCAGCATGTGAATGGTGATAAGGCCAATTGCCAAAAGTCCCAGAGCGAGGGGAAGCTTCTGAAGAAGGATGATAGCACTTGCAATGATAACCAATCCTGAACCTGACATGAGCCAAGCAGACCAACTTGGAATTTCCTTTCCCTTCAACTGTGAGAACCCCGCATAGGCATTCAGACCGCCATATAAACTAATTAGGGGGATAGCAATAAAAGTAGCGAGGTTTTGCATAATTTTGTCCTTTATATGATTAGGGGGATCAGTTTTACAGGTAGTTTGATTTTGCACTTCTTTCTTTTGGTCAAGGAGGCTGATGAATCTTGCTATATTAATGATAGGTCTTTCTGTTTCTAAAAATCACTCATGTGATTCGATTCGCTCTATTATGCCTTGCGCAAAGCGAGCGTCTACCCGGATATGAACTTTGCCTATTATACAAAAAAGTGAAAAGAGGTTCTCACATCTTTCCACTTTTACGGTTTTCTCAAGTTCTATTGATACCCACTAAAGTTTTGCGACAGCCGGAATGATCTCTTTGGCAAAGGTTTCGAGCGGGGTGATCTTGTAAACATCCGGCATATTGAAGATCGTATGCGTGAAGCCCATTGCTGAGAGTTCCTTGATACGCTTGATGACGCTATCGACGGTATCGCCCCCGGATAGATGTACGGTGCCCAGCGATGTTTTTTCGACAGTGTTGTAATCGCGTTCCAGGCGTTCGCAATGAGATTTGAGGGTGTCGAGCGCAGTTTGCATCTTTTCTTTCCCTGCGCCTTCGAAGAAGTTGCAGGCGTCTGAGTATTGGGCAACCATGCGCAGTGTTTTCTTCGGGCCCATCCCGCCGATCATGATGCGCGGATGCGGCTTGGAGAGCGGGCGTGGGTTATTGGTAATAGCCGGGGCCGAGAAGTGCTGTCCTTCAAAGGAAACCTCTTCACCATCCCAGAGCGTTTTCGCAAGTTTTAGATTGTCCTCCAAATGCTCGAAGCGTTCCGATGTGGATGGGTAGGGGATCCCAAATCCTTTTGCTTCATCTTCATACCAGGCGGCACCGATGCCGAGATAGGCGCGCCCGCCGGAGAGAATATCGAGCGTGTTGACCATCTTCATCAGCACGGATGGATAGCGATAAATAATGCCGGTCACCAGGACACCGAGATAGGCTTTTTCCGTTAGCCCGGCAAAATATCCAAGGGTTGTGTAGCTTTCCATCATCGGGTCTGTGTAGGCTTCGCCAAACAAGCCTTTGATCTGGTAGTAATGATCCATCACCCATAGGCTGTGGAAACCGACTCCCTCAGCCGTGGTGACGATTTCTTTTAGTTTCGGGCGGATGGCGGCTGTCCCATCGGGGTATTTGAACGAGGGGATCTGTAATCCGATATGCATTTTGTTCTCCTTTAGGTATGGTGTCATTATACAAATAAACGGAAAGAAGTTCTCAGCTCTTTCCGTCTTGATCGGTTAATGTTGACCTTTTATAAACGATAGGTCATGAATAAGCGACAACTCTCTGCCCGCATTTTGGACATCTTCCACTTACGCCGTCGAAAACTTTTGGCCTGCCTACGATGAATACTTTTGCGCAGGTTGGGCATTTTGTGGCATAGGCTTCGCATTTTGAGCATTGGCGCACTTTCGATTCTTTTTCGTCTTTTGCGACCGAAAAAGCGGCTTTGCCGATTCCGATAACCAGACGTTTTGCCATTCCGATCGGGTTGATTTCAAATGTTGCGTTTACCGCTTCAGCTATTGTTTTTATATCTGAAATGGATGTATGGATATCTCCCTCTGCACGCAGTTTGCCTTTGCAAGCCGGGCAAGAGGCTCTCCCTTTCCAGCGCTTTTTCTCTGCAATCTCTGCGCTCTTCTTTTTGGCTTTTGCTTCGCAGGACGAGCAGATCCATGAAGTGACCGGAGCGGAATACATGCCGTAGCCGGAGTATTCGGGTTTTAGGTCTTTTTTCTCAACGCCGCAACTGTTGCATTTCATACTTGTCTTTCTTTCTCTTGTGATTGAGGTGCTTGCTTTTTCCATTATACAAAAAAAGCGGAAAGAAGTTCTCACCTCTTTCCGCTGCTAGCCAGAGCTTTCTGGAGTGATTGAGACTATTGATAACCTACCATAGTCCCAGCACCTTCCACCAGATGCCACCAACCCCCAACCAAATAACGATGTTAACGACACTGATTAGCAATCCCAGCTTCCACCAGGTTCCCATCTCTACATAGCCGGAGCCAAAAAAGACTGGTGCCGGGCCGGTGCCGTAGTGGGTCATGCTGCTCATCAGGTTGCCAAAAAAGGCCAGCACCAGCGCGGCCAGCATAGGGGGGGCACCTACCGCAATGGCAACTGCCAGAAAAGCAGCGTACATGGCGCTGATGTGAGCGGTATTACTGGCAAATAAGTAGTGGCTGTAAAAGTACACCAGACTCAGAATAAGAAAAGCCGGGATCCAGGAGATGCCGCCCACCAGTCCACCCATGGTCTCGCTGAACCAAGGGATCAAACCCAGCGAGTTGAGGAATGAGGCCATCATAACCAGCGCCGCAAACCAGACCAGCGTATCCCAGGCGCCCTGTTCATTGAGTACGTCTTGCCATGTAAGAACCGTTGTTATCAGCAACACCGATAGTCCTACCAGAGCCGCCGTGGTACTGTGTACACCAAGGGTTTTGCCAAAAACCCACAAAACCAGCAGCATAATAAATGTCCCCAACATAATCCATTCGGGGGTTGTTGTTTTGCCCATTTCCTTCAATTTATCCTTGGCCATCTGCACAGCTTGTGGGGTTTCTTTAATTTCCGGGGGATACAGCTTGTACAGCAGCAGCGGAACCACAATCAGGCTGATAATGCCAGGGACCGAAGCGGCCAACGCCCACAAACCCCAGCTTATTTCAACACCCTGTTCGGCCGCAAATTTAACCGAGAGCGGATTGGCAGCCATAGCCGTCAAGAACATCGTGCTGGAAATAATCAAGGTCTGAAATGATGTTTTTATCAGGAACGCCCCTAATTTTCGGGCGGTACCATCATCGGGGTTGCTGTCGTAGGCTTTAGCCACAGAGCGCAGAATGGGGTAAATAACGCCCCCGCCCCGTGCCGTATTGCTGGGGATGGCCGGGGCCAAGATCAGGTCGGTGGCAATAAGGCCGTAGGATAACCCCAGGGTTCTTTTGCCCAATGCCCGCATAAACATGTACCCAATACGGCTGCCAAGTCCGGTTTTTATAAATCCCCGGGCTACAAAGAAGGCTATGACAATCAGCCAGATAGTGGTGTTCCCAAAACCGCTCAATGCTTCCTGAATCGTAAGTGTACCGGTTAGAGCTGTGGCGGCAATGCCCAACATTGCCACAGCCCCCATGGGGAGGGGTTTAGCGATGATTCCCACAATCGTTGCAACAAAAATAGCCAGCAGGTGCCATGCTTTCACTTCAACCCCTGTTGGTGGTGGTATGACCCAGATAGCTAATCCAACAATGATCGGGATTATGAGCAGAAGTATCCTGTTTTTGGCAGGGTTTGTTGAAGTCGTCATAATAGGCCTCCCTGACCGCCACTATTACCATAGTTGCTTTCTTTCATCTTTAACTCCTTGTGGTAAGTTCATGGATCGTAGCTTTTGATACCTCCATTATACAAAAAACGGAAAGAAGTTCTTGCCTCTTTCCGTTTTGAAGTTAATCGCTAAAAAATGTCTAGGAGGGTCTTCTAACGAGTCTAGATCGGATTCAAAACGAGTCTAGTCTTGTTGGCGATTAAGTCTAGACTCGTTGACGATCAGGTCTAGACTTGTTTTGCGGAAGAACTAGAAAGGATATTCCGCTGACTTTCGCGAAACGCCTTTTAGGGCAACCCCGCTCACGCTCACTCAACTCGCACAGGCGTTTTGAACGAGGGGATTTCTAAGACGATGTGCATTTGGGGTCTCCTGATGAAAAGAGGATTTAGTTTTTTTTGTGAAAACTATTTAGGAGTTTGAAGGCTTGCTTCTATATGGCAATCTAGAATTCGTAATGCTAAGCTTGTGCGTGGTAACGATTTCGTGCCCACCTGTTTTTACAAAATAGTCGTTATATTGTTGATTGCTTACGTTTGGTCCTATGCAAACTCCGATAACAGGTAATGTTTTTTTATCTTTTCTAGACACGTTGGAAAATTTAATATAAGGTCTTGCAGAGTGCCCTGTTCCAATATAATTAACTGATTTATCAATCTTTGAATGAATTGACGGGACAAGTATAAGGCGAGTTTCATTTTCTTCTGAAAACCCATGGTGTTTGAAAAACGTTGGTAGCATCCAAAATGCCAATGCCCCGATATCTGTAATGTCTGAGTGAGAAATTGGAAGAGAGATTCCGTATCGACTTAGGTTGTCTGTTGAGTATGTGGATGAAGCATTGTTGTTGAATATCCATATCTCATAGATGAGACGGAACAGCATTTTGCTAAAAAAATCTTTCTCGTAATCATCGTAAATTACCTCCCGTAGCATTAGCTCTGGAGTGGCGAGTGATATTGCATAAAGCTCGTCTTCAGCAAATGAGAGTGCACAACCATTTCCGTCATTTCCATACCCTCTCCACATAGAAAGATTGTCTTCTGGAAGTAGGGCGTCATAAGAACTAGGGGGCAAATTTTTGGGGCGGCTTAAAGAGAATACATAGCATAGCCAATTAGGATTGAGTACATAATATTTCTCTTGTAATTGCTTAAAAAGTGAGTTCGTAGATTTTTTGTCATACTCATACCGCAGATGATAGTCGGATTGCTCAGGAAAATCACTCTTTCGAAAGAAAAGATCGGTTGAGTAACCTGAAAAGCTTTGTCTGACTTTTTCAACACCGTGTTTATACTCTTCAATGTCGTTGCATGATTGTGAGTCAAATAGATATATGTCATTTGATTGTAAAATTTGACTGCAAACATGCAAATCAGTGTAGTGATAAAGCACCCCCGTTTTTATAGGTTGTGGCATCATTTGATATTCATAACGCCACTTGTGTAGAAAATATTCACAAGCTTCAAGGAGAGCTGTAGCTTGCTTGATTTGTTCAGATTGTTTCATTTTTTTACTTTACTTTCATTTTTGTTATTATTTCCCGAAAGTTGGTCATAAGTCTTCCCTTCAGTGAAGAATGCAAAATAAAAGATAAAAGCAGCTAAAGCAATCACCTTTAGTCATCTTGACTGATGAACTCTGGAGGGTCTGCATGTTTGAAAAGGTAGTCTGTTAATTCTTTTGCCATTTCTACAGGGCGATGATATATCTCTGTTCCTGAGAATCTAAAAACATCATACCCATGTGTTTTTAACAATCTGTCTCTAGATCGATCATTTGAGAACCTTTCTGCTGTATTATGGTATTGATAACCATCACATTCCACTATTAAGTTGAAATCATCATCTGTAGGTTTCCAAATTAGAATATCTGCTCGAATTGAGCGTCCTGCATTTTTGATTTGTGGAAAGCGAGCCTGTGGCATAAGTTGATAAGTGTTCCCTACATTCATGTCCTGATACATTACTGTTTCAGCAATAGCTTCAAGTCTGTGTTCAGACGAAATAGCCCCGTGTTTGATTGCGAAATCTATAAAGTCCACAGGGTCATTGGTCTCAGAAATTCGTGAAAAAAGCCTTCGGGTTTCATTCAATTTTTTCCAATATTTTCTGTTTGCTTGGGTAATATCAGGTGCTGATTTAGAGGGGGAAAGAAAATTTATAAAAGGGAGCGCAAACGTTTCCACACACAGAAAAACCATTCCTACATTTACTGCTCCAAGAAAAATTTTCTCGATGGGGAATTCAGAATACTCATGAATGATGTCTAGATTTCCCTGCGCGAACATATTGAGCATAAAAGATGCAATATCGAATGGATTGTCTTCAGATAACTCGTCAGGGAATCGGTTGTGCATAGCTTCAGCATTAAAGCGAACTTTTATGACAGTCTCGATTAATTCACTAGATGCTTTTTTGCTAAGTAAAGTTTCTCTGATTGTTGCCATGCCATTGTTGTTGTTTGAAAAGGTCATTTCTCCACCTGATACAAAAAAGTGGAAAGCCCCCTACTTTCCACTTACTACTCTTCCTACTTCAACTTCCCTTCCACCCAGCCAGCGACTGTTCCTAAAACCTCGTCTAGCTTGCTGGCATCCTTGCCGCCTGCCTGGGCGAGGGTCGGGCGTCCACCGCCGCCGCCGCCCAAAGGTGTGGCGACGAATTTGACCAGGTCGCCTGCCTTGATGTTGCGCTTGACCAGATCATCGGTCACGGCGGCGATCACCATTGGTTTCTCGTCGATGACGCTCGCCAGCACGGCGACGGCGCTTTGCGGATTGCGTTGGCGAAACTTGTCGGTCAGTTCACGCAAGGTGTCCATATCGGCGTTTTGCAGGACAGCGGTCAGAACCGTGACATCGCCCACAGACGATGCCCCGTCAAGGACACGGGTGAAGTCGGCGGCTGCCACGCTTTTGCGCAGGGTCTGGATCGTATTCCGCATCTCTTTCATTTCGGCGAGAGCGCTTTCCATCCGCTCTTCGATCTTTTCAGGGGTAGATGAGATCAGCGCAGCCGCACGGTTCACCATCCCAAAGCGGCGCTGGATCAGGTCGTAAGACGCCCGTCCCGTGATCGCTTCGATACGGCGGATGCCCGCTGCGGCGCTGCCTTCGCTGGTGATGATGAAGGTGCCCACCTGCCCGCTGCTTTCAACATGCGTGCCGCCGCAAAGCTCATTTGAAAACTCTCCCATGGTTAGGTTACGCACCACTTCGCCGTATTTCTCGCCAAAGAGCGCCGTTGCGCCGCTGTCCATTGCCTCTTGCAGCGATTTGACTTCGGTGTGCATTTCGTGGTCTTCGAGTACACGCTCGTTCACATAGCGTTCGATTTTTTCGATCTCGGCGTGCGTCAGCGCTTCGGGGTGCGTGAAGTCGAAACGCAGGCGGTCGGGCGCCACCAGCGAGCCAGCCTGACGGGCATGGTCGCCCAAAACTTCGTGCAGGGCGGCGTGCAGCAGGTGCGTGGCGGTGTGATTGCGCATGATGTCTTTGCGACGATCTGTGTCGACTTTTGCGATGGAGAAATCACCAACTTGGGGATTTCCGCTGGCGACCTCGCCCACATGCACGACCAACCCCGGAGCGGGTTTGCGCATGGAGACAACATCCACGCTCCAAGCGCCAGCGGCGATGACGCCCGTGTCCCCAACTTGGCCGCCAGCTTCAACATAGAACCCGGTCTCAGGCAGGATCACTTCGACCATATCCCCGACATTTGCCCGTTCAACAGGCATCCCGTCTACGACGAGCGATAACACCTCACCTTCCGCTTCGAGCAGGGTGTATGGGTCGTAGGTCACGCCGCTTTCGGGCAGTTTGCCTTTGGCTTTCAACTCGTCGACGAGCTTGGCATACATCTCGGCATCTTCGCCGCCAAGCGCGCCCATCGCCTTGCCGCCGCCCGATGCGATGCGGTGTTCGTCCATCGCCTTTGTGAAGCCCGCTTCGTCCACGTCGAGATCGCGTTCTTTGGCGATGTCGCGCGTGATCTCGAAGGGCAAGCCGTAGGTGGCGTAGAGATCGAAGGCTTTGTTGCCGTCGAGGACTGTTTCGCCACTTTTGGCGAGCTCCGCCAACATCTCATCGAGATGTGCGGTGCCGCTCTCAACCGTTTTCGCAAACCGCATTTCTTCGCGCGTCAGGCTGTCGGCGATGGTCTGGCGGTTTTTCTCCAGTTCGGGGTAAAACTCGCCATACGAGTCGACGATCGCATCGGCGACTTTGGCGAGGAAAGGTTCGTACAAATCCAGTTTGCCGCCAAAGCGAGCCGCGCGGCGGATAATCATACGGCAGACATAGTTGCGTCCCACGTTGCCTGGCACAACCCCGTCGGCAATTAAGAAGGCTGCTGTGCGGGCATGGTCGGCGATCACACGGTAGGGCGTGAAATCAGCCAGCATCTCGTCTTCGCTGTGCCCTGTCAACTTGCGGACAGCCGCCAAAGCGCCCTGGAAAAGGTCGATTTTATAGTTGGAGTCGACTTGCTGGAGAATGGAAACGATCCGCTCAAAGCCCATTCCCGTGTCCACATGGGTGGCAGGCAAAGGTTCGAGCGTGTCTGCGTTCAGGCGGTTGTACTGGATAAAGACCAGATTCCACAACTCGATGAAGCGGTCGGTGTCGAGCGTCTCTTCGGTCACTTCGCCCTCTTCGGGGCGCAGGTCGATGTGAATTTCCGAACAGGGTCCGCAGGGACCGGTATCCGCCATCTCCCAGAAATTATCCTTGCGCCCGAGATAGAAGAGATGCCCGTCGCCAAACCCAGGCTGCTTGACCCAGTAGGAGGCGGCTTCTTCATCGGATGGGATTTCACCTTTTTCGTCTTTGAAAACGGTGGCGTAGAGATTCTCTTTCGGCAAACCCCAAACTTCGGTCAGCAACTGCCACGCCCACTCGATCGCTTCCTTTTTATAGTAGTCGCCAAACGACCAATTGCCGAGCATCTCAAAGAAGGTGTGGTGCGTGTCATCGCGCCCGACGTCTTCGAGATCGTTGTGTTTGCCCGCCACGCGCATACACTTCTGCGAGTTGACAGCACGCGTGTAGGCGCGCTTATCCGTGCCGAGGAAAACGTCCTTGAACTGCACCATGCCGGCGTTGGTAAAAAGCAACGTCGCATCCCCGCCGGGGACGAGCGAAGCCGAGGGGACAAAGGTGTGAGCGTGCTCGTTGAAAAAGTCGATAAAGTCTTGGCGAATTTGCGCGCCGCTGAATTTCTGGGTCATAATTGCTCCGTTTGCTGGATGTGCATTGCATCGTTTCTCCCCTAAATTCCGTGCTCTTGGAATTTGGGGGAGATGT
>JBNKMO010000124.1:0-11514 GCA_050293165.1 Anaerolineales bacterium
CACCAATCGCGGCAATCGGATAACCGTTCCCAAGCGATTTGGCATAGGTCACTAAGTCGGCTTTGACGTTGAAGTATTCCTGCGCACCGCCGTTGGCGATACGGAAGCCGGTTTTGACCTCATCCATCAGCATCACGATGCCATATTCGTCGCACAGGCGGCGGATGGTTTCGAGAAATTCGGGGTCAGGACCAATCCCAGCCGCGTTGCCCATAATCGGCTCAAAAACGATTGCGGCAATCTCGCCCCAGCGGGCTTTGACGGTGCGCTCGAGCATTTCGGCATCGTTGAAAGGCAGCGGAATAACGTAATCGACGATGCCTTTCGGGATACCGGATGTATTCGGGGCTGCGATAGGTGAACGGGTCGAGCCCATCATCTTGGCATTGGATGACGCCGTGCTGAACATGAAATAGTCGATCTGCCCGTGATAGTGACCTTCAAATTTGATGAATTTCTCGCGGTTGGTGTACGCACGGGCGATACGCAGCGCATGGAAGACTGCTTCCGTACCCGTATTTGTGAGCCGCACTTTATCGACTCCCGTTAAACGGCAGATCCGTTCAGCAACACTGACCTCGAGGGGCGTTGTCCAGGCGAAAAGCGTACCCTGATCAATCGCTTCCTTGACGCGCTGATTCACAACCGGATGGGCGTGCCCCAAAATGATCGGCCCAAAGGCAAGGCGATAGTCGATATAACGCTTGTCGTCCATATCCCAGATATAAGCGCCATCACCTTTTTTGATAACGAGGGTATCTTCAGTCCCCCAATAGCGGAAGTTCGAGTTAACACCGTGCGGCATGACTTTCTGGGCACGTTTATACATTTCAGCGGTTTTTTTACCTTGCATACTCATGGTTAATTCTCCTAATAACGATTTTGATTTTGTGTTTTATTTTTTTACATCTAAACTTTCGTTGCAAATATCGTTGCGCTCTCTTCTCCTGGCTACCAGTTGAATACGTTATCTAAATCGTCTTCAGCGACATCGAAAACCGCATTGGTCGGAGCAACAGGTTCGCGTGTCATCCATTCGGGGAGGCGGTCGTCTGCTGAGGTGAATCCTGCGCCTTTGTTGAATTCACGTTCCAGCTTGAGGGTCTCGCGTCCCAGTTCTTGCAAAATATTGGTATCCACATCCCAGCCGTAGCGCGCATTAAGCAGCGCAACGATGGTATCGGGTGCTACGGCAAAACCGAAACCTGCGAAGATGCAGACACCAAGCGTATCGTAGCCCGCCATGCTGATCTGCCCACCGCGTGAGAGATCGGCTTGCCCTTCGGGATCGGTGTGTCTGATCTTGGCACGAATGGTCAAACCGCAGGTGTGGTCTGCGCCTTGGGGGGAGGTGGCGTAGGTGACGCCGGTGCCTTTGATGGCACGCGGGTCGTAGGCGGGCATCGCCTGTCCCTTGGCGACGGGGACTTGCTCCACGCCAAGCACTTTGCCCGTCGTGGCGGCACCGTTACCGAGAATCCGTCCAAGTGGCGTACCGGCTCGTATTTCGGAAACAAGTTCGGCGGCGCGCGTCCCGTCGCCCCAGTCCAGCAATCCAGCACGGGCCGCCACGCCCAACGCAGCGCCGATCTCGATCGTATCCAATCCGAGGTCGCTGACATCCCAACTCATGCGGGCAACCGTATCGAGGTCGTCGATGCCAAGGTTCGACCCCATCAAGCCGATGGTTTCGTATTCGAGGGGCGAGACGAGGGTTTTGCCGTCCTCGCCGCCGTAGACGTTCGAGCACTGGATAGCGCAGCCGGGCATGCAGGCATGGGATGTTTCGCTCTCACCGCCACGTGCGAGTAAAGCTTCGCGCATGTGTTCGCCGCTGATACTTTCGACACCATCGAACTGACCAGCGGAAAATCCGCGCGTCGGCAGGCTGCCAAAATGATTGGTCATGTTTGCCATTGCGGATGTGCCATAGTCACGATAGGTGGCGGTTTGAGGGTGTTCCATCAGCGCTTTGGTGTATTCCTTCTGCGCCGCACGGAACGCGGCCATATCTTCGATGGGCGGTTTTTCGCCATGCTCGGTGTCGATGATGATGGCTTTGATCTTTTTCGACCCCATCAGCGCACCGAGACCGCCACGCGCCGCAATACGGGAAGGTACGCCCTCTTTGTCCAGATTCTGGATACCAGCAGCACGCAGTTCCATCTCGCCGCCGGGCCCGATCATGGCGATGGCGACCTTTTTACCGTTGCATTCGAGCAACAGCGGGGCGGCTTCAAAGACGCCCATGCCAACCAATTCGCCCGCAGGCTCAAACTCCGCGCCATCCATCGAGAGATGAATAATTTGCCACCCTTCATCGTCGGGTTTGTCTTCGAGAATGAGCGCCTTGATGCCAAGATAGGTCAGCGCCAGCCCGGTCGTGCCGCCCGCATTCGCTTCCTTAACGCCGCCCGTCAGCGGGGATTTTCCGCCGATCGAGATGCGGTCGCAAGAGGACAAGCGATGTCCCACCATCAACCCGGGGGCGAAGATAAGTTTGTTATGCGCACCAAGCGGCTCGCAGGTTGGCGGCACTTCGTCCACCAAAATACGGGTCAGTAGTCCACGCCCGCCGAGATGCTGCCAGCTTTCGGGCGTCGGTTGGATGGTCAGGGCTTGGGTGCGGGTGTTTATGCGCCAAATGTTCATAATTAGGTCTCAGTTTCAGGTGCCATTGCTTGCGATTTGCTACTTGCCGCTTGCGTCTTTTAGCGCTTCTTCAAAAATGGCTAAGGCTTCGTCAATTTGTTCGGCAGTCACAATCAGCGGCGGGATCCAGCGGATGACATTGCCATAGGTGCCGCAGGATAGCAGGAGTAAATCTCGGTCGAGACAAGCTTGCTGGATCGCACTTGTAATCGACTTGCTCCCGTTATCTTCGGCTGTGATCTCCACCCCAACCATTAATCCGCGACCACGCACATCCCCGATGAAGGGATGTTGCTTCTGGAGCTTACGCAAGCCAGCCATGAGACGCTCGCCCATCTTGGCGGCGTTCTCAACCAGTTTTTCTTCCTGCAAGATTCGTACCGTCGCCAAAGCTGCCGCCAAGGGGACAGCGCTGCCACCGCCATAAGTGCCGCCATGTGTGCCGGGCTCCCATTTTTCCATCAGGGCTTTGGGAGCAGCGATGCCGGAAACAGGCAGACCGCTACCTAATCCTTTCGCCATGACAACGATGTCGGGCAGGATGCCGGAATGCTCAAAGCCAAAGAATTTGCCCGTGCGCCCAAAACCGGATTGGACTTCGTCCACGATCAACATGATGTTATTGGCGGTGCAGATTTTGCGCAATTCCTGCATGAAACCATCCGGCACAGGGACGTAGCCACCCTCGCCCAAAACAGGTTCGATGATGATCGCAGCAGTCTCGTCAGGGGGCGTTTGTCCATGCAGGACAAAGTCGAGTTGTTTCAGGCAGAACTCGGTCGTCTCTTCCTCGTCCCAGCCGTAGAAGTAGGCGTAGGGGAAAGGTGTCGTGAAGATGCCCGAGGGCAGCGGCTGATACTGATGGCGGTAGATATATTTGGAAGTCGTCATCGCCATCGTCTGGGCGGTGCGTCCGTGGAAACTGCCTTGAAAGACGATGATATTGCGTTTGCCGGTGACGTGACGTGCCAACTTAACGCTGGCCTCAACCGCTTCTGCCCCGGAGTTGGAGAAGAAGAAAGTGTCGAGTTCGGGTGGGAAGACCTTGCTAAGTTCTTCTGCCAATTCGATGGCTACAGGCGGGATGACGATATTCATCTGCCCGAAGAGCAGTTTTTCAGCTTGACCTTTGATCGCCTGCACTACGTTCGGGTGGCAGTGTCCCGTCGAGGTGACGCCGATGCCGGATGTGAAGTCGATGTAGCGTTTGCCGTCTGCATCGTAGAGGTAGATGCCTTCGCCACGCACGGGTTGGATATTGGTCATATGCGTCCAGACGGGGGAAAGATGGGAGAGGGAAGATGTCATGATTTTTTGATAATCCTTGTTTTTTTAATTGACATACAGCTCCTGAGCGGAGCGATGACCAACGGGAGGAGCGCAGTCGAAGGACGAGTGACCAGTGAACACCGCTCTTCGACTACGGGCTTCTCTGCGTTTAGCCCTCCGCTCAGAGACTGGATTACGAAATTGCATCTTTAAAACGATAGTAATACGCAGCAAAAGGCAGGAACCACGCCTTATCACAGTAGAAGAAATAGGTTTGGTGCGGGATTTCCATGAAGGGGGAGCTGGTCTTCTCACCAGTCAGAATTTGGGCGATCTCACGTCCGAGGTAGAGGGCGGTGTGGAGGCCGTGCCCACCGTAGCCAAGGGCATAGTGGATGCCATCGTCGAGGCGACCAATATTGGGCATCAAGTCAAAGGTGAGACCGAGTTGTCCTGTCCAAGTATGGGTGACTGCTACGCCCGCAAGTTTGGGGAAGGCATTCACCATCTGCGCCTGCAATGTCGCAGCGGAGTTGGCGAGATTGAGCGTGGTGCTGAGATTGTTGCGTCCACCCCAGAGCAAGCGTCCACCAGGGGTGAGGCGGAAATAGTTCAGGAACCATTTCGAATCCCAGAACATGCGCCCCTTCGGAGAGATCAACATCCGTAATTCATCCGACAAAGGCTCGGTGACAATGCTATATGAGCCGACGGGGAAGGTTTTTTTGTTGAGTTTAGGCGAAAGGCGGTCGGTGTAACCGTTGGTAGCGATGATGATTTCTTTGGCTTCGACGTAGCCACGTGGGGTTTCGAGGGAGTAGCCCTGAGCGAGCTTTTCGATCCTGCTCACACCGGCGTTCTCACAGAGAATTGCTCCCTGTGCGGCGACAAATTTGGCGAGGTTGTAAACCAGCTTGGCAGGGTGCAGCCCCGTGCCGTGATGGTCGACGACGCCGCCAAAATAGACCGAACTGCCGATCTCGTTTTGAAGTTCGCTGGGCGGAATGAGTTCGAGTTCGTGCCCGAGATTTTCCTTGTGCCAGCGGATGCGCTCCTTGAAGCCTTCAAAATGGGAGGGTTTGTAGGCAACGCAAAGATCGCCGTTTTGTTGGAGGTCGCAGTCGATACCGTCTTGTTCGGAAAGCTCAGTGACGAGATCGAGGGCATCCAAGCCCGCCTGCCAGAAGAAATGCCCATATTTCTTGCCGTAGGATTTGAAGATGGCAGGAGCGCCTTTTTTCAATCCGCAGCCGGTGATACCGCCATTACGGGAGCTTGCACCCCAACCGATATGATTGCGTTCGAGCACAGCTACCGAAACACCCGCCTTGCGCAGTGTGCGGGCAGCGCTCAAGCCTGTGTAACCGCCACCGATAATGGCAACATCCACACGAATCGGGAGTTCGTCTGCGACGGGGAGGTCGGCGGGGCGGGGGTAGTTATCATTCCAGAAAGAAGTAGTCTGCATAAGATTTTCTACTCTGATATTAGCGTTGGTTGAGTGCTACGCGATCGAAACCAACAATGATAGATAATTCAGAATTGTGGTTTCGATACGCCCCAACATGTGCCCTTAAGGGTAAAAGCATCGGGGCTACTCAACCACCTTTGTTAATAGGGATACCAGTAATCTTTGACGCCACCCTCGATATCCCAGTGGACGTGCTTCACGTCGTAATACTCGTCCAGCCCCTCCTGCCCGAGTTCGCGCCCCAAGCCCGACATCTTCATGCCACCAAAGGGACCCGCAAAGTTATCGGTCAGCGGGTCGTTGATCCAGATCGTGCCGCCTTTGACTTCTTCAAAGAAGCGCTTCACTAATTTGGCATCGTGGCTCATCAGCGTCGCGCCGAGCGCATATTGACTATCATTTGCCAGTGCGATGGCTTCGTCGAAATTCTTGTACGACATCAACGGGATGATGGGACCAAAGGTCTCTTCGCGCATAACCTTCATTTGATGATTAACTCCCGTCAGGATGGCAGGCCGGAGGAAGAAGCCCGTATCGAACCCGGATGGACGCTTGCCACCGGTTAAGAGCGTGGCGCCCATCCCGAGTGCATCGGTGATCTGCCCCTCGACCTTTTCACGGAACTGATTTTTAATCATTGGGCCAATATCCGTGCCTTCATTCAGCCCGTTGCCGAGCCGCAGCTTGGAGACAAAGTCCGCCAACTCTTCGCTGAACTGTCCGATCATGCTCTCGTGGACGTAGACACGTTCGGTACTGGTACAGACTTGCCCGGTATTGAGCAACGAAGCATAGGCCAAACCGCTGACGGCCATATCCATCTCGGCATCAGGAGCGATGACCATCGGGTCTTTGCCGCCCAACTCGAGATGCAGTTTCTTCATCATCGGGGCGGCGAGGGAGGCAATCCGCTGCCCAACGGCGAGAGAACCCGTAAACGCGATCACAGGCACATCAGGATGTTTGACGAGCGGTTCTCCGACTTCTGCCCCGTAGCCTGTCACCACATTGACAACGCCAGCGGGGAGATGGTCGCAGGCAACTTCGACGAGTTTCAATGTTGAGAACGGGGTCAATTCTGAGGGCTTGATGACGACGGTGTTGCCTGCTGCGAGAGCGGGCGCCATCTTCCAAGCCAATAATAAAAGGGGATAATTCCAGGGAACGATACAGCCGACTACGCCATAGGGTTCTTTGATGACAAAATTGAATTGACCGCCTGCGCCAGGCGGGATGACGCGTCCACGCTCGTGGCGGGCGAGTTCGGCGTAATAGTCGAAAGTCTCTTCGACCCACCAGAGTTCCTCGTCGTTTTCGGGGATGGGTTTGCCTTCTTCGAGGGTCAGCAACTCGACAAGTTCATCGTGATGGGCACGGATTTTGGCGGCGACTTGATGAAGCGCGGCAGCGCGTTCATTTGCCGGAAGCCTCTTCCAGGTCAAGAACGCAGCGGAGGCGGCCGAGACAGCGGCATGCGCATCAGCTTCCGTCCCACGCGGAGAATCGCCGACGACTTCTTCCGTCGCAGGGTTGATGATCTGAATTCGTTCGCTGCTCTTGCCGGATGTGAATTTGCCGTTGATGTACATGTCCATAGAGAGGCTCCTGCCCTCACCCCTACCCCCTCTCCCAAAGGGAGAGGGGAAGGAAGTTTTAGGATTTACTGTGCAGACTTGATTTCGTCCCACATGCGCTGATAGATTGATTCAGCTTCGCCGAGGGCTTCGATATATTGCAATTTGCTCATGGTTTCTTCCGATGGGTAAACCGCAGGATCGGTGAGAAACTCTTCGTCGAGAAGTTCTTCGGCAGCAGCATTCGGGGAGGCGTACCAGTTCCAATCGGAGAGCTGGGCGCCGATCTCGGCATCGAGGATGTAATTGACGAACATTTCAGCGGCGAGTTGCTCTTCGGCGCTCAAACCAGCCGGGATGCACATATTATCGACCCAGACCACACCGCCTTCTTGCGGAAGGACATAGGCGATATTTTCATTATCTTCCATTGCGGCGAGGAAGTCACCGTTCCAACCAAGCGCCATCAGGTTTTCGCCGGAAGCGAGCAGGTCTTCGTAGGTGTCGCTGTCGTAGCCAGAGAGACTGGCTTTTGCCTGGATAAGAAGCTGTTTGGCTTCTTCGAGTTGGGCTTCGTCGGTGGTGTTGATGTCGTAACCGAGGTAGGCGAGGGCGGCGGCGAAAGATTCACGCACGTCATCGAGCATAGTGGTACGTCCATATGCCGGGCTGTTGGGGTCCGGCTCGAAGAGGGCTGCCCAACTGGTCGGTTCTTCAACTTCACCGTCGATATAGCCAATGCCGGTTGTGCCCCATTGGTAGGCAGCGCAGTATTTGTTTCCTGCATCGTAAGGGACGTTTTTGAACTGGTCGCTCAGGTTGGCGAGGTTCGGGATGTTGTCGTGGTTCAGCTCGGCGAGCAGACCTTCAGCGATCATGATGCTGACGGTGTAGTCGGATGGAACGATCACTGCGTAGCCCGAAGCACCGCCCTGTAACTTGGCGAGTAAATCTTCATTGCTGGAGAAGTTATCTTCAACAACTTTGATGCCAGTCTCTGCTTCGAATTGAGTGTAGATTTCAGGATCGATATATTCCGACCAGTTGTAGAAAACAATTTCACTGGCAGGTTGAATTTCACCTGCCGGAGCTTCTCCAGCGGCAGGTGCTTCAGCAGCGGGAGCCTCTGCGGCAGGAGCCCCCGCTCCTCCACCACATGCGCTCAGTACCATGCTAAGAATGACCAACAGGCCAAGAGCGAGGAACAAACTATTCTTTTTCATTTCTTTACTCCTTGACTAAGTTTTTCTCTTTCCCTTTTACTGGAAAGGTTTGCAAAAATTCATTTATTCCTACGCCGTGAACGGGGGGGGAGAACACTTAAAACATATCCACTTTGCCTTCGCCATCGTCGCCGCGCTGTAAGATCAGCGAAATGGTGACCAGCAAAAGCGAGACCGCCAGCATCAGCGTTGAGACAGCATTGATCTTTGGCGTAACGCCTTTTTTGATCATGCTAAAAACGCGCACGGGCAAGGTGTTAAAGCCCGCTCCGCTGGTGAAAAAGGTAATCACGAAGTCATCCAGCGAGAGGGTGAAAGCCAGCAGCGCGCCGCCGAGAATACCCGGCATCATCTGCGGCAAAGTGACTCGACGGAAGGTCTGCCAGGCGTTGGCGTAGAGGTCTTCGGCAGCTTCTTCAAGCGTGCGATCCATCTGCGCAAGACGGGCACGCACGACGACTGCGACGAATGCCACGTCGAACGCAACATGCCCGATGATGACCGAGTACGGCACCGAGAGACTAACCCCGAAGACCGTCAACTTCCAGACATCAAAACCGATGCCGCTAAAGTTGAAGAAAAGCAGCAGCATGATCGCCATCGCAATGTCGGGAATCACGATCGGCAGGTACATAACCGCATCCATCATCAGCTTGCCACGAAAGGAGTAGCGCTCGAGCGCCATCGCAGCCAGTGTCCCGAAGATGACCGAGAGAACGGTCGCGATAACGGCGACAAAAAGGCTGTTCCAAAGCGAGAGAATGATCTGCGTATCACGGAGCATCTCGCCGTACCAGCTTGTGGTAAAGCCCGCCCATTGCGCTGTTGAACGGGAATCGTTGAACGAGAAAATCACCAAAATAATGATTGGCGTGTAGATAAAGAGATAACCGATCACGGCATAAAAAGTCAGCCCGCTGCGGCTCAGTTTATGGCGCAGGGAAGCCCAGAAACCTGTATTCCCGTTCATAGCGCCTTCCTGTCTTCTTCGCTGCTCGTGCGGAAATAGATCAGCGTTGCGATCAGCATAAAGCCCATCATCAGCATCGAGAGTGCCGAGCCGAATGGCCAATCATGCGCAGCCAGGAACTGATTACTGATGATATTGCCGATCATCAAGGTTTTGCCGCCGCCCAAGATCGCTGGTGTCACAAAGGCGCCCAGCGAAGGGATGAAGACCAGCATTGAGCCAGCGATTACACCGGGCAATGAGAGCGGGAAGATCACGCGGAAGAACGTCTTCCAGCCGGATGCATACAAATCTTCCGCCGCTTCGACCAAACTGTGGTCGAGACGATCCAGTGCAGCATAGATCGGCAAGATCATATCGGGCAGCCAGCCGTAGACCAGACCAAGCACAATCGCAAAGGTGTTGCCGAAAAGCGGCAGCGGTTCGTTGATAATGCCCAAATTCAGCAGGGTCACATTAATCAAACCGGTGTTGGTGCGCAGCAGCGTTAACCAGGCATAGGTTCGGATGAGAAAATTTGTCCAAAACGGAATCATGAGCATCATCAGGAGCGTGCCGCGCATTTTTTGCGGGCGGGTGGCGATGAAGTAAGCAATCGGATATCCAACCAGCACGGCAATGACAGTCGTCAACAATGCGATCTTCGCCGAACTCAGGAAAGTGCCCAAATAGAGCATGTCAAAAACACGCTGGAAATTTTCAATCGTAAATGCCCATTCCACACCGCCATAAGTGCCGCGTTCCAAAAAGCTGTAGACCAAGACAATTGCTAAAGGTGCCAAAAAGAAGACAAAAAGCCAGCCCCCAGCGGGAATCAAAAGCAGCCAGGCTTGTAACGATGGGTGTTTTCTCAAATATCGTTGCATGGCTACCTCTTTAAGATACGGGCGTTTTCGCTATCCCAGAAAAGGTTGACCGTGACGCCCTCCTTGAGATGCGTACCGCCGCGCACCATATTCTGCTGGCGGACTTGAACAACATTTTCCTCCGTCAGACGAACGGCATAACGTGTGTCGGTGCCGATGTAGACAGATTGCTCAAGTACACCGGAAATCCTGGACATGGATTCCATCTCCGGAGAATTATCTGCCGGATAAATATGCAGTTTCTCGGGACGCACGGAAATTACAGCTGCTTCCCCTATTTCGATAGAAGGTTCAGCCCAAGCAGCCGCAAGTGTGCGCCCGTCGCTGATCTCAAGCCCGAAGGCATCCCCCACCTTTTTCACTGTACCGGGGATAAAATTCGATTCGCCGATAAAATCCGCCACGAAAAGGTTCTCGGGGTGCTCGTAAATATCTTCGGGGGTGCCAAGTTGCAACACCTTGCCTTTATCCATCACAGCGATCCGATCAGACATCGTGATCGCTTCTTCCTGATCGTGCGTGACGTAAATGAAGGTGATGCCTACACGCTCCTGAATGGCTTTCAGTTCCAACTGCATATCTTTACGCAGTTTCAGGTCAAGGGCACCCAGCGGTTCGTCAAGCAACAAAACTTTGGGATGATTGATCAAGGCTCGGGCAAGAGCGATGCGTTGCCGCTGTCCACCGGAAAGCTGCTTGGGTTTGCGCTTTCCCATTTTGGGGAGCTGAACCAGGTCTAACATCTCTTGCACGCGCTTTTTGATCTCGTCTTTAGGGACTTTTTTCATCTCCAAACCAAAGGCAATATTCTGCGCTACCGTCATATGCGGAAAAAGGGCGTAACTCTGAAAAACAGTGTTCACCGGACGCTGATAAGGCGGCTTAAATCCCTGCCGCTCACCCATAATTGAGATCGTCCCCTCCGTTGGCAATTCAAAACCACCGATCATGCGTAAGGTGGTCGTTTTGCCGCATCCGCTGGGCCCGAGCATGGAAAAAAACTCACCATCACGGATTTTTATAGAAACATTATCAACAGCAAGCACCTCCCCAAACTTTTTGGTGACGTTGCTGATCTCAACAGCAATTTGATTGTTACCGGTCAATTTTCTGCTCCTTTAGCAAGAAATATACAGTTCCTGAGCGGAACGAGCGACGGCGTTATTGCTAAACTCGCTCTTCGACTACCGCTTCAGCAAGCTCAACGTCCGCTCAAAGACTGAGTTCATTCTTAGAATTCGCGCGACCACTCCTTGGGCCAACGTTCCACAACGACTTTCGTCTGGGTATAGAACTCCATCGAATGGCGCGCTTGGGCGTGGAGCGTGCCAAAGAAGCTATCTTTCCAACCACTAAAGGGGAAGAATGCCACAGGGGCAGCCACGCCGATATTGACGCCGATATTGCCAGCTTCCGCTTCGTAACGGAATTTACGTGCGGACGCACCATTGCTGGTAAAAATACAGCCCATATTGCCGTAATTCGATGT
>JBNKMO010000125.1:0-8391 GCA_050293165.1 Anaerolineales bacterium
TTGATGTGGGTGCGACACACGCCTCCCCGTGGAAAATAGAGAGAAGCGAAAGTGACTGTCACCTGCAACACATGTTCAGGCGTAAGATATCTCCATAAGCAGATATGTGACAACGCTTTCACCTCGCGGAGGTGACAGTCACTTCTTAAAACGCCTGCCTGAACAAAAAAATAAGGAACAATAATGAACAAAAAACGGATCATCGACTGGCTTCTCGAAGGGGATGTTGCCATCCAATATCAGGTGCAACGTGATCTTTTAGGCCTCACCAAGCCCCAACTCCAAGAGCGGATCGCATCCGAGGGGTGGGGCGCGAAATTTCTCAGTTTTCGCAAACCGGAAGGGCATTGGGGGCAAGGCTTTTATCAACCCAAGTGGATTTCATCGCATTACACGCTGCTCGATTTAAAGCATTTGAACATTTCCCCGGATGTGCCAGAAATCAAAGAATCGATCCAGCAAATCGCACAGAATCACAAAAGCGACGATGGGGGTATCAATCCACATCGAGATTACCGACTAAACCCACTGAGCGATATGTGCATCAACGGCATGTTCCTGAACTACGCCTGCTATTTTAAGATTGACGAAGATCTGCTAAAGTCAGTGGTCGATTGCATCATCGGACACCAAATGCAGGATGGGGGCTTCAATTGCCGCATCAACCGTAGCGGGGCAGTGCACTCATCTCTGCATACGACAATCTCCGTCCTTGAAGGGTTGTGGGAATATAAGAGAAATGAATACGCCTACAGATTAGATGAATTGGAGAAGATCGCAACAGAATCACGCGAATTTATCCTGATGCATAGGCTCTACAAATCGGATAAAACCGGCGAGGTCATCCACAAGAAGTTCACCATGCTCTCTTATCCATCACGCTGGTTTTACGATATTTTGCGCGCACTCGATTATTTCCAAGCTGCGGGCGTGGAATACGATCCACGTATGCAAGATGCGCTGGATGTCTTGATGAAGAAACGTCGCAAAGACGGAACGTGGCCCGTGCAGGCAAAACACGCTGGCAAAGTCCACTTTGACATGGAGAAGACCGGCGGTCCCAGCCGTTGGAATACGCTAAGAGCATTACGAGTATTGAAACATTTTGAAAAATAATATACTTCAATCCAACAGCCCTTTGCGCAGCATCAGGCTCAAACGAGACATCATAAAATCCTTCATAAGTATTCTTATTAATACCCTCCTCCTTGTTGGTTGCAACCTGAAAAACGTATCCAAACCGACAGCGGCAATATCACCTTCACCTTTCTTTACTCCATCACCAACCCCAACACAACCACCCACTTTTGAAGCAACTGCAACCATCCAAACTCCATATGAAAAAGATACAGGCTGGGTGTTATTCAACACAGGGTTAGAGCGACGTATCATCGATTCATACGATCAGAAAAATAATCTAACCGAATCTTTATATATTTTGCGGGTAAACCCGAATGATTATCAACTCGACGTTGCTTATCACGAGTACGCACAAACACTTGAAGATTGGCAAACAGAAACCAACGCTCTGGCTGTTATCAATGGTGGATATTTCCGCAAGGAAGATGAACTCTATTTCCCAAATGGTTTAACGATTACGAATGGAGAAAAGTTTGGAGAAAGCTATGGTTCTTTTGCCGGGATGTTAGCAATCAATGAAAATTTTATAAAATTAAGATGGTTGCAAGAAGAGCCTTATAAACCAAATGAAAATTTAACTGCGGCGTTACAATCTTTTCCCGTACTTGTAAAGCCGGGCGGAGAACTTGGTTTTACCGCAGAGAATGAAGATAATATAAAAGCTCGCAGAACTATGATCGGACAGGATACCCAAGGGAGAATAATCTTTCTTGTCACATCAAAAGCAAGTTATACCTTGCATCAATTAAGCCTCTATCTAACAAAATCCGATTTAAATTTAGATGTTGCCTTCAATCTCGATGGAGGCCCGTCAAGCGGTATACTTCTTTCTAACCCGCAAGAAACTGTTCCTGCACAAAGCTTGCTTCCTTTTGTTATTTTGGTCTACCCACGATAGTACTCAACTATGACCCAAACCCAACCAAATAACCCCCTACACGGTATCAAACTCCAGCAGATCGTCGAAGAACTAGTTGCGCAGTATGGCTGGGAGACACTCGGGCAGCGTATCAATATCCGCTGTTTTCAGCATGAGCCTTCGGTCAAATCCTGTTTGAAGTTTTTGCGCCGCACGCCCTGGGCGCGGACGAAGGTGGAAGAACTTTATCTGGAAATGATAGAGCAATAGGCGTGCGTCGCACCAGGTTCGAGGAGACTCTGCCTGTCGACTCTGGTGTGACGCACGCCTGCCTGAAACAGTCACTCCCCAACCTGCCAAACATGGATGACGGATTTCGCATCATCAGCCAGTCGTTCGATCACATAGAGCCTGCCATGCTCGCGGTCAAAGGCGATTGCGCCGATGAAATCGCGTTTGTAGTTCGCAAAATCCAGTTCGGGGGCAAAGAGATATTCTGTTAAATCCAACATAGCATAAGGCTGGGGCTGCCAGCTTTCCAATTCGCCATTTGCTACGGCCACCAACTGCGCGGGGTCATAAAAAATGATCTGTGCCTGATACTCTTCTGCCCAAAAACCACGATCCTCGTAGGGAAAATCCGGCACATCAGGGCAGGTATTCTTCTCAGCACAATCGTGCGCCCAAACGACCCCATTCGCAAAGCCGTACCACTCGTTCCCTAGCGCCTTCGTGCCCACAAAGATAACCGCTGCGTTGCCGCCCGCATCCGTCAGCCATGCGCCGCCCCACCAATGATCGGCCTCGTGATAATCAGCAACAGCCATGCTCTCATCGCTGACAATGTCGGGCAAGCCCTCTTCCTGCACGCCGTAGAGCAGCAAGGGAGCAATATCTGTCAAAATCCCATTTTCAACGATCGCAGGGTTATAGGCAAAAAGCCCGGGGCCACGACCGCTCCAGAGACCTTCGCGCGCGCGTCCGCTTGCCAAAAGGCGTCCGCCTAAAGCAGTCGCCCATTCTGGCGGAATCTCAAAAAGATAGTCATTCGTGATGTAATTTGTGTAGCCGCCAAAGACATACGCCCCCTCTGCCTGCGGATCGCTCAAATCCAAACTGGCCGAACCATGCGAAGGCTCAAAATCCTGAATGTGTTGCCCGAAAGT
The DNA here is from genome assembly GCA_050293165.1 of Anaerolineales bacterium. Classification (GTDB taxonomy): domain Bacteria; phylum Chloroflexota; class Anaerolineae; order Anaerolineales; family Villigracilaceae; genus Desulfolinea. The sequence goes on from JBNKMO010000125.1 coordinate 3,166, forward strand.
GAAGTAAAGCCGCTCATCAAGATAAGCAATTCCCGCACGGGGAATGGTCATCTCTTCGGGCGAGAAGATGCCGCCAGAAATATCGGCAAAGGCCTGGATAGTCTCTGCCGTATTCAGTTCATCCAGATTTTTGGAGATGACCGGCTCGGGGATGGAAATCTCGGAGACTTGAAGCTGCTGGTCGTGCCCAAAGCCGAAGAGCGAGCCAACCGTGTTTTGGGCTTGGTCGGCGGCTGGACGGTAGGTCAGCCCATGACCGCTGTACTCCCAATTTGACCCGCCCGATTCATCGGGGAGCCGAAAAGCACCGAGATAGGTCAAATCTTCGGGTTGGATGACGTTGCCCGAGGGCGGGATGGATGGCAACTCCGCTGTGGGTTGGGCAGGTTCTTCTAAAGCGGGATCAAGTTCCGGCTGTGTTTGTTCCGGCGACGGGGTTGGGAGGGTACAGCCAAAAGTCAAGAAAAGAATCAGGGATAAAAAAAGCGTCTTTTTCATATCATTCTCCAAGTGCCAACAAAAAGGTTTCAATAAGTCTGCCGAGAGTTTCGCCCACGTTCTCGATCTGCTGGATGCCGCACAACCCCATCGTTTTGTAGATCAACTTGATATCCTGCTGCAAATCTTCGATCGCCCAGGCGGCTTTGCGATAATCCCAAAGTCTGGATTTGTGCGCATTTTCCAATTCCATTTCGTAGACCTTGTCCGCCAATATCTCAACGATGCGCTTATTGGTGGCAAACTTATCGCGGGGGATGATCGGGCGCGGCATCCTGTCTTTGATGCCGTGTTTTTCGCAGAGTTCACGGATTTTCAGTGCCGTCCTGCGCCAGCCATCGCCAATGGCTCCGTAGCTTTTTCCAGCGGGATAGTGCTTTTCGTAAGCAGGCAAAAGATCGGGGAAGCGTTCGGCGAGCACGTTAAAGAAGAATGTCCGCTGCTGGTCAGAGAGGGTCAAGCCCGAGGCAAGGACGAAGCTGCCGCCGTGGTCGGCTGTCCAGCGGATGGTGGATTCGAGATTCTCGTCCGTGTCACAGAGTTCTGGGAGGAGGGGCATCATACACGCCCCGGTCTGGATACCTTTGAGCGCAAGTTGTTCCATCGCCTTGAAGCGTTTTTCAGGTGGCGGGGCAAGATGCTCCATTTGGCGGATGCGCTCGTAATGGGCAGAATCAGGTGTGGAGATCAGGCTGAATGCGGTTGCAGCGACAGCTTTTTCATTGATCTCGGTCAGCAGGTCGAGATCACGCAGGATGAGGGGCGAACGCTCGAGAATGAATACGGGGAAGTTCCGTTCAAGGCAGACTTCGAGCATTTGACGCGAAAGTTTGAATTTCCGCTCGGCAGGCTGATAATCGCCTGTGAAGATCAGGTCGGTTTTGGCGCGCGTAAGGGCTTTGCGCAACAACTGCGGCGCATTTTCCTTGACGTGGATGGTGTAGGCAAAATCGTTCGGGTCATCGAAGGGAGAGAATTTCTGCTCGCGGCAGTAGCAAAATTCACAACCATGCTGGCAGCCCTTATAGGGATACGCGGAATAACGCGACCAGAACCAATGGTCGGCGCGTTTGGCTTTGTTGAGGATGGTTTTTGGTTTGTAGGGGATAAATTCTGTTCGACGGAGCATGAAACTCTCTTTATATTGTATTGCAGTTGATACAGGCGCCTATGGATATGAAAACGGGAAACAAACTTCTGTGTTTGCTTCTAAGTATGCATTATAAAAGTTTTCCACATTCGTATTATCTAATCGGCGGTAGGAGGGCTCAAGAGTAAGGTGTTGAATAGCTATTTCATCAAAAGGGATTTCAGAATTAGGGGAGAAAAAATAGAAATAAGGAGGATATGATCCTATCATCGTGTCTGCCAGAGTTGGAATGTTCTGCGCACAAACTGTTATTTCTATCCCACTGTCATCTTCATAGATTACAGAACCAACTGTATCTCTCCAATTGATAAACACCCCCTTGCTTGGATAATATAATGCTATTGAATAATCTGGAAGTCCAACTTGGTCTGGAATAACATCCATCCAAATTCCTTCTGGTTTGCCAAATTTCTCAAGAAATCCTGACAACGAGGGTTGAGAAAACTCTTCGATAACCGTGATGCCTGTTAGCAAACCAATCACCATGTCATTTTCTAGTAAAAAATGAAGGGACCATTCATCATCATCATAAATTCCAATTAAATCATCAGGAACTGAAGTTGTAAAAACAACCCTTTGGAAGTTGTCTAGGGTTCGAGTAATATCTGTAAAAGCTCCAAATTGATTGAGTTGTCCTTGTATATCGTGAATTTGCGTCTTTCCTGCTTCTATACCCCATAAACATGGCAACTCACATCCGCCATTATCTTCGTACATTTCTCTCACCACCTCAGCTACTTGAGTTGGTGAGAAAGTAGGCAAAGCCGTTGGAGTAGCTATACTGGTAATAGTAGCAGTAGCGGAAGGAGAAGGCTGGATTAGAGTCTCAGTGGTAGGCATTGGATATTCAGCTTCAGGGAGGGCATTGCAACTCATCACCCAAAACGATATTACGGTACATGTGGCTATAAAGTTAGCATAGGGCAGCACTCTTTTATGAGATCGAACAGAAAACATAAATTTCTCCCTTTTATAAACCTATTCTTCGATGCTCATCATCGAAATGGGTCATCGCTTTCTTCATCATGATCGCCCGATACGGACGGGTTCTCTGCTCGGCGAGGCATTGTTTTTTCAAGAGCGACTTTCTGTGATGGCGGCTTGAAGTTCTTTCCATTCGTCTTCATACAGAGAAGCGCCCAAGCGCGCCTGAACTTTTTCGTATCGAATCTCTTCTCCCGTGTCGGCAGAGACCAATAAAGGTTTCAATACCTTTTTCGTCTCCTTATCCACTAGCTGGATCGGTTGTTCCCCCTCCTTCTGCAACCATTTATCCCCCCAATTCATTAACACAACGATCACGGGAAACAAATCACGCCCACGCTCTGTTAACCGATACTCGTATCGGTCTGGTTTCTGCTGATAGAGAACCCGCTCAAGGATCTGATGCTCGACCAATGCGCTAAGTCGGCTCGTCAGAACTTTTCGGGAAACCCCCAAATGACGGCGCAAAATATCAAAGCGGTGAATACCATAGAAAATATCTCTCAGGATGAGGGGGGTCCACCACTCACCAATGATATCCAATGTCTGCGCTACGGAACAGGATAAGTGATCAAAATGTGTTCTTTGCATAATTTTCTTGTCTTTTCAAATAGGATATGCTATATTATACATCAAGTCTCTTAAAGAGACTGACTAAATCGAAAGGAGAAAGAAATACGATGTGGAAAAAATTCATTGCGTTTGGAGACAGCGTCACAGCGGGAGTTGGGGATTCGGTACCTGGCATGGAAATGCGGGGTTGGGCAGATTGGGTGGCTGACCATTTATCATCACTGGAGCCCACCTTCTCCTACACAAATTTGGGAAAGAGGGGATACACGACAGTCGATGTCCTACAAAATCAATTGGCTGCTGTTCTCAAAGAGAATCCCGATGTAGTAAGTATCACTACTGGCGGGAATGACGCACGTCTCCCCGAGTGGAGCGCTGACACCTTTACGAAAAATTATGAAGAAGTGCTTCAACCTTTAGCGAACGAAGGTGTTTCAATCATCACATTGGCATATCCCGATCTAAGAACTGCTATTTCCCAAAGCGGGAATGAAATCCCAAGAAGTTGGCGATTATATTTCCGGCGTATGAAAACGACCAATGCAATTATTCGGGAAGTGAGTCAACAATTCGGTGCTTGTTTGCTGGATTTCGAAGAGTTTGAACCAGCCCAAAACCCGGCAAATATCAGCAAAGATTTGGTTCACCCGAATGCACGTGGATATAAATTTGCAGGGGAGACAGCAATACAAATTTTGCAAGAGAAGTTCAATCTTCCCCAACCTGCTTAGATCAGGTTCAGCGATAAATCACTGCCCGAGGCGAAGGGGACTTTTGCTGCGCCAAATTGACGGACTTCTTTTGTCTTCATTTCTTTTTTCGCCCAAATGCCAAGCCTGCCAGCCCCAATGGCATCACCAACCCTCCCACACAAGGCAACGGCGCAGGGGACGGGGGCTCTTCGGACGCAGTCTCTGGTTCATTTTCGAAGGTTTCGGGCACAGGCGATGTGGATGGTTCTTCCGCCATACCAACGGGCACACCAAGCGCCAGATCGTCAATATAGAGTGCGCCGCTGAAGGTCTCTTCAACGCCTTCAAGACCGAACGCCAGCGCGGTCACCTGCTCAGGTTTTGCGAAGGGCGCGCCGCCATTTTCCTCCCACTCAACGCGATGGAACTCATCCCAAAAGATGATGAATTCCTGCCAACTGTCGGCACCTTCCACCCAGCCTTCGTAGACATAGCTCTCACCTTCCACAAAAATGTCCACATGGAAGGGCGTTTCTTCCTGTTTAGCGTAGGCATAAAACGAGATTCCTTCAGCACGGCTCCAATCTTGGGGGGCATCATATTCAAGATGGCAGGTGCCCCAGGCATAGGCTGAGATCGTGTAATCCATCCGCAGGGAATTAGAGCCGCTGTGAGCCACGTCGCTACTTAGGGCGCACGCCATGCTCGTCTCGGGGTCTTCGTGGAAGGCTTCCCACTGATAGGGCGTATCGCCTTCGAAACTATCGATCAGATTGGATGCGGATGGAGCGGATGAGGCTGCTTCGGGCTGAACATCCGCTTCTGCGGCGGGAGCAGGTTCACTCACGGGCGGGACGGACGTGTCCTCGGCTTGCCACCGTTCAACATAATAATTCAAGAGCGGGACAAATTCTCCCGTTGCCTTTTGACTTCCACGCACGGAGGGATGGTCATCATCGCTGGGGTAGTAGAGCGTAGTCATGCCCGGCTCGGTGACGTGCTCAACCAGCCCATTGACGAGGCGGTGACGGTTGTTGGGCCCCGAAAGGACAGCGTGAAAATCGAAAACGGCGACATTTGTGCCATCGTAATCCGCCAGCCAGTTGTTGACGAGCCAATCGTTGAAAGCGCGTGCATTCGCCGCATAGGTGGAATCGGAGAGCGGCGGGGCAGTGATGACGATGAAGAGCTTGTCGGGGCGGCTGGCGAAATATTGCAGGATGGTGTTGTAGACGTACTTGGCATGCCCAACCGTCAGCCAGCCGTCGGGATCGGGGGCATCGCTGGGGCTGCCTTCAAGCGCCGAGTTGGGAAAACAGGATTTGAACA
>JBNKMO010000126.1:0-9884 GCA_050293165.1 Anaerolineales bacterium
TCGCGGGTTCGAATCCCGTCTCCCGCTCTTTTTTATTTCTAAAGAACTGTTTCAAGGGGAGTATACAAGAGAGACTTTCACCATTTTCAGGGGCTGAACAAGCACGTAGTACCACTATCCCATACCCATCCAAAACGATAACCATTATCCTGATTTTGCGGCAGGCCCTGTCTGGCCCAACTGGCCCTTCAGGGATGACGACAATCCCCCTTCCCAACTTCCAAAACCCGCAAAAAAAAGGAGCATGCTCATGCCTGTTTTTATGCTTAGTGTTCTCGTATTGCTATTTAGTTGGACTACAGCTCACCTTTTCACGATTCCGACAATCTATTTCGTTCGGGTCACTCATCTTTATGATCTTTCTGCTTTCCAAGCATTGAAACATCGCAGCGGTAAAAAAGCTGTTGGCTATCTGCGTAAATTGATCTTCGCATCCATTTTGATTGGACTTGGTCTGCTTCTGGCAGTTGTGCTTGGTGTCCAGCCGATCCATTTGATATGGAAAAATTACATCCAGAACTTTATGGATTTTGAGTTGACGCAAACACTCATGAGCGGTCTGCTGGATAACCTGGTACTGGCACTCAGCATCTTTTTTGTCTTTCAGACAATCGGACTTGTTAATGAGTTTTTTCCAAGACTGTATCAATTACTGGAAAAATGGCGTGATACCCGTTTCCGCGTAATTCGCTTTAAAAGCTTGGAACTGATTACCCCCGATCAAATTACAGACGGAATAATTTCCCTGGCATGCTATTCGCAAATTGGACTGAATATTCTGTTGGGTCTAACAGGATTGGTTTTCGCCTTATCAATTTTTCCAGGCACCCAGAAAATGGCGTCAAACCTGACTGAGATGTTTGGCGACATACTGGTAGGCGCAGGTGAAACCGTGCTTGGGTACCTGCCCAATTTATTCACCCTGATTTTCATCGTAATCATGACGCACTACTCGTTAAAATTGCTGCGCTTCTTCCATGAGGGGATACATTCCCATAAGATCAAGATTGTTGGCTTACATCAAGAGTTGACAGAGCCCACTTTCCAATTATTGCGCTTCATGATCGTCGCCTTTGCGCTTGTAGCTGCATACCCATTCCTGCCCGGGTCTGATTCACCCGTATTCCGTGGGATAACCATCTTTGTTGGTTTCTTGCTATCGTTGGGCTCCACTTCTCTGGTGACCAATATTGTCTCCGGGATTGTCCTAACTTACACGCGCGGATTGCGTATTGGCGACCGTGTAAAAATCGGTCAAACAATTGGCGATGTGCTCGAACGCACTCTGCTTGTAACGCGTATCCGTACAATTAAAAATGTGGTTGTGACCATCCCAAACGGGATGGTGCTAAACAATGAGATCATTAATTACAACGCACCCATGCTAGAAGAAGGCCTTATTCTCAACACTACAGTGACCATTGGTTATGATGTGCCTTGGCGTAAAGTTCATGACCTTCTGATCCAGGCCGCGCTTGCAACCCATGACATCCTGAGGGATTCAAAACCTTTTGTGCTTCAAACATCTCTGGATGATTATTATGTCAGCTATGAGCTAAACACCTATACATATGCCCCTGAGCGCATGGCTCTCATCTACTCAGAATTACACCAAAACATTCAGGATTACTTTAACAATGCGGGAGTAGAAATCATGTCACCCGGATACACAGCATATCGAGATGGCAGTGAAGTGACCATTCCTGTAGCTCATCATAAAAGCCATAGGCCAAGTCCTGCGCTAACGCCCCTACCTTTTCACGCCGTAGACACTAGGCCAATTAAAAACTCAGCCAGATAAAGCTACGGAGATAATCATCCGTATCTTGTTTACCAAACTCCAGTTTTCAACTGGAGTTTTTCTTTCCCTGCTTTTTATTACATCACCATCTCTGAAGTTATGATATTTTTCCTTGCGGTTTTGCATCTGATTCTCTATACTAGATTTGTCTAAATAACCCTAAACGGAGGAAGCTATGACCCAAGATCGCAAGAAAATCGGTTTGCCCTATCTTTTCAAAAAAGTGGATGATGGCGAGCCGATCTCCTGGCTAACCTGCTACGACTACCCGACAGCTTATCTACAAGAACAGGCTGGCGTGGAGATGATCCTCGTCGGCGACAGCCTCGGCATGACCATGCTCGGCTACGACTCGACACTCCCCGTCACGATGAGCGACATGATCCGCCACGCATCCGCTGTACGGCGCGGCGCGCCAACCGCTTTCGTCATCGGCGATATGCCCTACATGACCTATCAAGCCAGCACCGAAGACGCCATCCGCAACGCCGGGCGTTTTATGGCAGAAGCAGGCTGCGACGCGATCAAACTTGAAGGCGGCGCAGCGATGGCGCCGCGCATCAAAGGTATCGTGGAAGCGGGCATCCCCGCAATTGGGCACTTGGGTCTCACCCCGCAGTCGGTCGCATCTTTAGGCGGTTTCCGTGTTCAGGGCAAAGATGCGACGCTCGCCAAGAAAATCATCGACGATGCAAAAGCCCTCGAAGAAGCAGGTGCTTTCGCCATCCTGCTTGAGCTTGTTCCTGACCGCCTTTGCAAGATCATCACCGAGCGCGCCGAAAACTGCATCATTATGTCGTTGGGATCGGGCCCCGATGCTCATGGTCAACTCCTGATCTACCATGACATGTTCGGTCTCTACCCCAAATTCAAACCGCGCATGGCAAAAGTCTACGGGAACGCTGGTGAAGTGATTGGCAACGGTTTAGCGCAATACGTCAAAGAAGTCAAAGACACCACCTTCCCCGCTGAAGAAAATTACTTCGGCATGAAAGACGACGAATATAACGACCTGATGGAAATGCTCGATTAAATTTATCCGTAGGGGCGGGGAAACCTCGCCCCTACAATCTTTTACGGAGGAAGAATGACTCAAGATTTACGTAATCTGCTCAAAATCCCCTACGAACGACTTGATGAGATCAACGCCGTTTTACTCAACCCAGACGAAGAAGTCGTCAACAATTTCCTTGCCGTTATTGCAAAATACGGGTCGCCTGAAGAGATCAACGCAAAAGCTGCCGAAGCGCGCAAACTCGAGAATCTACTCGCCAAAATCAAAGAGACAAAACCTGAATATCTCGCCGACCTGAAATGGCTCGAAGAACAACGTGACGCAGGCGCTTTTATCACGGTAGATGCCTACAAAGAGAAAGTGCTCGGAGAAAAAGCTGCCACAACTGAATTCCTCGATGATTTCGCTGTGACCCTCGAGGTGAGCGCCTGCCAATATTTCCCGTGGGTTATCAGTGCGGCAAAACGTTCCATTAACGAGGACAAGTTGATGCCGGGGCGTTTCATCCGCGTCCGCAAAATGAAGGAACAGGAAGATGATGGGGATCTAGTCGCCTTCGCCGCCGCTATGCAAATCGTCGGTGCGACTTATGTCGAAACACTGGATACCAAAGGCACGGACGGATCAAATATCCATTTGGGCGGCCCGGACACGATTGCCGGCTACTTTGGCGGGATCGGGCAACCCAACGCTCACGCTCTGAAATGGCTCGACGAATATCTTTACTACTATACGAAGTACGGTGTCAAACAAGTGCTCAATATCAACTCCGGTTCAATTTTGGTCGCCTATATGCTTCACAAAATCGGCGTGAATAACGAATTCAAGATTTCGGTCTTCATGGGCAACGACAATCCTTATGCCGCCCTATGGACCTTGATTGGCGCGAAGCTCTTCTCACGCGACGATGGTAGCACCCCGCTGATCGGCTTCAACTGGGGCAATTCGGTCAACAATGAGTCTATGGAGATCACGGCTCAATTCCGCAAGGAACTTGGTTTTGAAGAGATCGTCCGTTTCGAGCACCACATCACCGAAACTTTCAAAAATATCATCATCCAACCCTACAACCGCCGCGACGAGTTGCTCGAACTCGCAGATCATGTTGCCAATATCTCCGCCAAACACGAAGGCGGCGATCCTGAGATCGACGGCGCACGCGAGCACCCATCCGATATTTTCGACTACTTCCGCGATAAAGAAGAGGTCATCGCCGCCGGGGATATGGACGCCCTCGAAACCAACTTTATGGACAAATACGAATCGCTCAATAAAACCGCCTGGCAACTCACCGAGCGTGGGCTAGCCTTCATTGCAGCAGACGTGCATAAATAAAAATCGACGAAGAAACACTACTTTTTACTGGCATCCCCCCATTTTAGAGAATAAAAATGGGGGGATGCCCCTTATTAGGGCAGAGGGCAAAAAAGAAGGAAGAAACTGTGTAATATCAATGAAATCCGTGGCGAAAACCATCCAACCAGACGTTAATACATCTCAAAGACATACCTTTTATAATTAGACAAAAACACTCTAAATAAAAAAACTGCGACATCGGGCTGCCGCCCTTTTCGCAGAAACATAAAGGAAAACATGGAAGTACTCAAAAGTCTCTTCACTATTCTCATCATCGTTGGATTGGGAATCAGCAGTCGCAAAACAAAACTCTTCGACAAAGAACACGTCAAAACGCTCTCGTCCTTCGTCTACTACTACGGTTTACCGGCGCTTTTCTTCACCCAAATCTCCACCCTTGATCTGCCCGCCCTCGATCTACATCTCATCACAATCTCGGTCCTACCGGTACTCGCAACGATCTTTATTCTCTATCTTGCCAAAACATTCGGCTGGCTCACCAAAGACACCTTCACTCTCTACAGCCTTTCGGTCGCCTTTGGCAGCAATGCCTTCTTCGGCATCGCCTTCTTTGAAAGCCTCTACGACGGCAGATGGCTGCCCCAAGCTATTATTACAGCCTCCGCACTCGGCCTGATCGGCATCCCGCTCAGTATTGGCCTCTTTGAATATGCCACGCAAGAAGAAAAAGGCGGCGGTTTCATCAAAAAAATATTCAGCAATCCACTCATCATCGCCATCCTGTTAGGATTACTAAGTGCCGCCACAGACATTCGCTCCGAAGCGCTCAACAGTGCCCTCGCTACCATCGGAAAAACAGCAGGCGGCATAGCCATCTTCTCACTTGGCATCTTTCTCTACGACAACTTCTCCCTCGATGCCGCCAAAAGCGCCATCAAGCAAAGTCTCTTTCGTATGCTCAGCCTGCCCCTGCTTACATTCCTGCTGCTCAACCTTGGGGTTGGCGGCGAAAACGCCGAAATGAGTCAATTTCTTTTCCTGCAAAGCGGCATCCCCGCCGCCGTGTCGCTGGTCGTCTTTGCCGAACGATACCGCTACAAACTCCCCCAAATTACCGGCATGGTCTTGCTCACATCCATTCTGAGCTTTGCCGAACTTTTCAGTCTTGCCTTTTTCGCAGAGCGGATTTTCTAATCCCGCTCGCGCCCGCTCAACCATGTCACCAAGCCCGCCATAAACAATGCCACAACAACGATTGTGATCACCGTCCAAACGCTTGGGGCGATACTGATAGGCTCGGACACAGGTGCCAATGTCGGCGTGACGGATGGCTGCACCGCAACGCTCGTGGGGATACTTGTCTCCGTTATAAATGGCGTGGGAGGCGGCAACGTTTTCGTCACCATCAACGTCGGCGTGGACGGGATCGGTGTCGGCTCAATCCGAATCAGCAACAACTCACCCGGATAGACCAGCTCATCCGCACGCATATAATTCAAATCGCGGATTTCCTCCACTGTTGTGCCATACACATCTGCAATACCCCACAAACTTTGTCCAACCTGCACTTCATGGATAACCTTCCCGTCATAAGCAGGCGTGCTGGTCACCACAGGCATAATCCAATCAAGTGTGGGTAGGGCACCCGTCTCTGTACCATCAGGCGTCATATTCGGGTCTTGGGTATATGAGACCGTCGCTCCTGAAGGCATAGATGCATCGAGGGTGTAGTAAATGTATCCATTCACATTCGTGACGCCTGCCCCAACTTCGGTGAGATAAGGAGAGAGCATTGTGTTCAAGTGGGGCGCATCGCCTTGCCAAACACCAACAGCCTGCGCAGGCGTCATCCCATTCCCAGCAACGATATTCTCCGAAAAAAAACCGCCTAATGAAATATCTCCACCTACCGGATAGCCCGCTGCTAATGCACGCTGATAAGGGTGTGAACCATCGGCGCTGTAATGCGTCACTGTACTTATGGATGCTTGGAAATCGGAATGGGCTTGCGCCACCGCCATCAGGATTGCGTTAACGGTATAGGCCGGGAGTCCGTTGGTAGCACGTAAAGCGTTCACTTCGGCAATCAAAGTATAAGCATCGGAAGCAGGTTTGGGGTCAGGGGCGAGAGCGGTTGTCCCCAGTATCCCGACCAGCAGAAAAAGAATCCAAAGAATCGGTTTAATCTTCATCATTCAGCAATTGTGCCACCAAAACCAGCGGATGCGAAGCCGTTACGCCAGTCCCATTGGCAATCTGCTCTCGGCAGGAAGTGCCCGGTGCGGCAACAGGGATATTCCCCTCCAACCTGCGGATGGTTGGGAAAAGCACCAACTCCCCCACAGCCATAGACAATTCATAATGCTCGGCTTCGTAACCAAAAGCGCCTGCCATTCCGCAGCAACCCGATGGGATAATCTCGATGTCGTAACCAGCTTTGCGGAGTAGCTCGGCGGTCGCATCCTGCCCAACAGGGAGCCCGTCATCCGCAGGCGGACGGGCTTTCTGGTAGCAGTGTCCGTGCAGGGAGATTTTTTTCGCTGACTTAATTGAGTTCTCTTCAGCAGGATCTTCCACATTTTTCTCGCTTACCAGTCTGGTTACGCGCAGAGCATTATCATCACGCAGCAAAAATTCGTCGATCAGCCATGTGCGCTTGGCAAGGGCTTGCATGGTTTCATCATTAGGGAAGAAATCAAGATACTCATCCTTGAGCGTATAAATCTCCGAAGGTTCCGCTCCCACAACAGGATACTTCCCTTCGGGATCGATTTTGGCGATCTCATCACGCACTTTTTGGGCATGTTTTTTCGCGCCATCAAGGAAAGACTTTGAGATCAACGTCCGCCCCGCTCCCAAAACAGGCAATGTGATGACACGCATTCCGGCAGCCCGTAAAACCGCAAGGCTAGCCTGCTCAATTTCGGGTTCAAAGTAGCGCGTGAAGGGGTCGGGAAGGTAAAGAACAGGGTTCAGTGATAGGTGATGATTGATGAGCAATGAGCGAGCTGCCTTGCTAAATTTGGGCAAGGTTCGTGCTTCAGCAACACCCATTATTTTCTTTGTCCAACTCTCAATTGCCCGATTCCCCAACACCTGATTGACCAATCCACCAAACGGCGCGCCAAACTTCGCAAAAACACCGATATAGCCAAAGAGATAATCTCGTAATTTGCGTGAATGCGATTTGTAGTAATGGTTGAAAAACTCGTAGCGGAGCTTCGCCATATCCACGCCGGAGGGACATTCGGATTGGCAACCTTTGCAGGCAAGGCAGAGATCGAGAGAGTTAGCAACGGCATTTTGCATCGAAAGTGACGCTTCTTTTTGGGGAAAATCTTTGCCAGAAATCCATGCGCGCAGCATGTTGGCGCGGCCGCGAGTAGAATGACTCTCTTCACGTGTTGCCTGGAATGACGGGCACATCGTCCCATTGAAGCCACGACAAACACCAGCGCCATTGCAATTCTCGATGGCGTTTACCAAACTGCCTTCTGCCGAGAAATCCAGCACTGGATTAGTAATAAGAGGCTTAGTAACGTAATCCGCTCCATAACGCAGATTTTCGTCCATCGGGGGCGGGGAGACGATTTTGCCAGGATTGAGCAAACTTTCGGGATCAGCAGCCAACTTCAAAACACGAAAGGCTTCGTTGATCTCCTCCCCGTAAATCTTTTCCAAAAATTCCGAACGAGAGAGACCGTCGCCATGCTCACCCGTCATCGCACCGCCCAAACTGAGCACCAACCCGAGTGCGGCTTCGGCGATTTCGCGCAGTTCACGCCGTCCACGCTCGGATTGCAGATTCAGCACAGGGCGCATATGCATACAGCCTGCCGAAGCGTGGGCGTAGAAAACGCCGGTCGTATTATGATGCTCAAAAATACGCGTCATGCCACGCACATAATCGCCCAAACGCTCGACGGGCACGGCACAATCTTCGATGAAGGTCACGCCGCGCGTTGAACTCGTGGATGTGGACAGGATGCCCAGCCCAACTTTGCGGACTTTCCAGATATTGGCTTGCTGACGTTTATCAGTGATGATGCGCCCGCTTCGCCCCAAGTTTTCGGCTTGCTGCCGCACAAGAGCAGCATCCTGCCCCGCATATTCGACCACTAAGATCTCGCTGGCATCATCATCGACAAAATCGATCAACGGCGCGTAAGCGGGAACTTCGCGCGCCAGATCAATCAACAAGCGCGGGAGTAACTCAATTGCCGACGGTTGCGATTCAAGGATAGCAGGCACAGCATCCATCGCCTCGGGGATGCTTCTGAAAGAGAGCACGACAAGCACTTTTTCACGCTGCAATGGCACGAGATTAACCGTCATACGCTGCATGACTGCGAGCGTTCCTTCAGAGCCAGCCAAAAGGGTTGCAAGGTTTAAGCTTGAAGGGTTCAGGTTGGGATACAGATCATGTTCCCATTGTGGTGGGCGGGATGGCGACCATGGCAGCAGGTAATTCAGTCGATAGCCGGATGTATTGCGCCAGACCTTCGTCCAGCGTTTACGGATGGTGTCGGCGTATTGGGCACGGATATGAAGTGCGGCAGAATAAAGAGTCGCTTCAAGATTGGGTGTGGACAGGGAAGAGGAAAGAGAGAAAGAGTCGGTCGGTTGGGCGTCTTTGGCAATTTGCGCGGCTCTTTCGAGCGAAACTTCGCCAAACGTGGCGAGACTGCCATCAGCGAGGATGACATCAGACAAGAGAAAATGGTCGGCTGCCATGCCGTAACGGATGGAGTGCGCGCCCGTCGCATTGTTGCCGAGCACACCGCCCATCGTGGCGCGGTCAGCGGAAGCAGGATCGGGACCGAATCCCAAATTAAATTTAGCGGCAGCCCTGTTCAAATCAGAAAGGATTACGCCCGGCTCGACGGTCGCGGTATGGGCTTCAGGGTCAATATCTAGTATTTTGTCGAGATAGCGTGAAAGGTCAAGAATCAGGGCATCCCCAATCGCCTGCCCGGCCAGCGATGAACCAGAGCCACGCGGAAGAATCGGGATCTTGTATTTCGCAGCCAATTCAACAGCAGACTGGAGTTCTTCTTGATTCTTGGGAATGAAAACCCCGCGCGGGGTGATCTGGTAAATGGAGGCGTCGGTGCTGTAGAGCGTACGTGTAACACTGTCGGTGCGCAGGTCGCCGGATGTGGTGCGCTGGAGTTCGTGGATAAAGTCTGGGTATAGGGACATAGCGGTATTGTAAGGGTCAAAAGGGGCGAAAGCAAGTTTGGTATACGAACTTCGTTGTATAATTTTGCGCAGCCACCATTACCAAAAGAGGAACAGAAAATGATTGCAACAGGTCGGTTTAAGAAATTTCTACTTATATTTTCTCTGGCGCTTATAGGGCTCGGTTCGCTTAGCTGGCAAGTGACACAAATCACCAACGCAAAAACAGAGACCAGCAAAGCGCTTTTTTCGACGATACCTTTTGTGGATGAACTAAACGAGTATGACACAGCACTTTGGTTAAAATCCGGCATTTGGAAAAACGGAACGCCTTTTTTGAATGCCTGGCGACAGGATCATGTTTCGTTAGCGGATGGGGTAATGACCTTGCAGCTTGACGATCAACCTTGCGCGACTCCGGTTGAATGTGACGAGCAACCTTACGCATCAGGCGAATATCAGACGAACGAATTTTATTCCTATGGCTGTTTGGAGGGACGCTTCAAGGCGGCGCAGAGTAGCGGGGTGATTACATCGCTTTTTACCTATACGGGCGAAGGGGATTCAAAT
>JBNKMO010000127.1:0-11718 GCA_050293165.1 Anaerolineales bacterium
TACGGAAGTCTTAGAGACTTCCGTAGTTTTGATTCTCAGTGAACTCTCCATCGCATCACCAAACAACTCCCCAAATTTCATGTCTTCAGACCAACTTACTTATATCACTCAATCCTCTGTGCAACATCAATCAGAACACCAATCACTGCCTGAAAGTAATTCAAATCCATCATAATTTCTTGCTCAAAATAATGCAGTTCATTTCCGTAGATTTCGACATTCATTGTTGAATTCTCAGATTGAATATCAAGCAGCCCTTGCTGAACGCTATGTGAAGACAAGATATATTTCGCTGCTTGTTCAGATGTACTTCTCACAGAAAACTTTTTGTCAAAAATTTCGTTACCCAACTTGACGTACTTTCGCTCTTTTCCCCAAAAACTCCGTCGAATATTCGAAACCAAATAAAGAGGCGCAACAACTATAACATCTGAGCTTTTCCCCTCTAGCGTTAACTTTAGAGTAGTATGTGAAATATCTTTACTGCCAATCCGTTTAATAGTTCTTTCCATAGATAACGGAACTCCTTTGTAAACACCCTTTATCTGCGGAAAATTTATCCACCTGCTTTTATACTCAAAATAATTCAACCCCAAAGAAGAAGCAATACCTTGCCATGTTTTACGCCAATGCAGTAGTTCAAAATATTTTCCGATAGCTACTGACAAAAAAATTCCTCCTAGAAGATACAGAAAAGAATTACTATGACGAAACTCTTCGTAATCCTTCCCCCAAACAACGAACATACCTATATGAAAAACAAAAAAGAACAACACGCCAAAAACAAAGCCAAACGGAACAGTGAACTCTCTACGTTTTGGAATTCTATGCAACCCCACACCTTCTATCATTTCGAGATACCCCTTTATCCCCCGATTTCTTGAAGAAATCGGGGGATTTGTATTTTCAGATTTATTCTTCCGCTCGCAAATGCGGGAAAAGCAACACTTCGCGGATACTGTGCTTATCGGTCAGCAGCATCGCCAGGCGATCAACGCCCATACCGAAACCGCCTGTCGGAGGCATGCCGTAACGCATGGCACGCAGATAATCTTCGTCCATGGGATGTTGCTCTTCATCGCCTTCAGCATAATCACGTCCCATTTCAAGGAAACGCGCTTCCTGATCGAGCGGGTCATTCAACTCGGTGAAGGCATTACACAGTTCCATGCCTGCCACAAAACCTTCAAAACGCTCCACCGTCTGCGGATCGCCAGGGATGGCTTTTGCCAAAGGCGAAATCTCACGCGGGTAATTGTAGAGGAAGGTCGGCTGGATCATATTATCTTGCAAGAACTCATCCACCATCCAGTCGATCAGCTTGCCACGCTGGAAATCAGCAGGATGCTCAATCCCCTTTTCGTTCAGAGCAGCGTGCAGGGAGGCATCGTCGCGGCATTCGTTGATATCCACGCCGCAGGCATCCAGTAAGCCCTGACGCATCTCCAAACGATTCCAAGGGGGTGAGAAATCGATCTCCTGCCCCTGATACGTGACCTTTGTTGAACCGGTCGCTTTTTCGGCAGCATAAGCAACCATTTGCTCGGTCAATTCCATCACTTGCAAATAATCTGCATAGGCCCAGTAGAATTCCAACTGCGTGAACTCAGGATTGTGCTTATACGAAACACCTTCGTTGCGGAAATCACGACCAATTTCGTAGACACGTTCCAGGTTACCAACCAGCAAACGCTTTAGATACAACTCAAAGGAAATGCGCAAATACAATTCCTGCTTGAGTTGGTTATGGAAAGTCGTAAAAGGCTGCGCCGCCGCCCCACCATAAATCGGCTGTAAGATCGGAGTTTCGACTTCGAGAAAATCTTTGTTATCCAAAAATTCGCGCAACGAACGCACGATCTTGGCACGCTTGCGAAAGGTCTCGCGGGTGCTCTCATTCACTGCCAGATCGGCGTAACGCTGACGGGCGCGCAACTGCACATCTTCGAGCGCCGCGTGGCGCACAACCGTGCCATCTTCGAGGGTCTCGTCTTTCGCGGCGGGCAGCGGCGTCACGGCTTTGGCAAGCAACTTGAAGTCGCGTACGCGCAGCGTCACCTCGCCTGTGCGGGTGCGAAATATCGTTCCTTCCGCTTCGATAAAATCACCCAGATCAAACATCTTCTTGAAAAACTCGAGTTTTTCTTCACCAACATCGTTCAAGCGAAAGAAGAGTTGGATAGGTCCCGCCCCATCTTCGATATGTGCAAAGGAGATCTTCCCCATATGGCGCATGGCGCGCAGACGCCCAGCCAGGATCGCCTCGATCTCCGTTTCACTTGCTTCCGCGCTTTCAAAAGCGGATATCGCCTGTGCGCTGGTATGCGTCCGCCGTGCGCGCGTGGGATAGGTTTCAATCCCCTCAGCGCGTAAAGTCTCGATCTTGTCGAGACGGATCTGTTCGAGCGATGAATATTCTGTCATAAGTGCCTCTTTATTGAGTTTTGTGCGTCGCACTATTCTATCAAAGTTCGTGCGAGAATTACCCTGAATTCTTCAAAACATTTTGCAGTAAGGGCTTTCGCCCTCTTTTAACGACGAAATTTCTTGTTACGAGGAAATAAAAAAGCCCCACGCCTGCCTTCCAGCAAGAACGTGGGGCAGTAAAGTCAAACTATCTTATCATTTAACGGTGGTAATGCGGAACTTTAATTTTCCGTCGGGCGTATCAATTTCAATCTCTTCGCCAGCTTTTTTACCAAGCGCAGCTTTCCCAATCGGCGATTCGTTTGAGATCATGCCATTGCGCGGATCCGCTTCAGCTGCACCGACGATGATGTATTTGTCGGAGCGGCTTTCGCCTTCTTCACGGATATAAACGGTCGAACCAACCTGAGCATATCCGCCGCCATTTTCTTTGATCTCGTCATAGTCAATGATATGCGCATTGGCAAGAATCATCTTCAGTTCCTGAATACGGCCTTCAACAAAGGCTTGCTCATTCTTCGCAGATTCATATTCAGCATTCTCAATTAATTCGCCACCTTCCATCGCCTCGCGGAGACGGTCGGCTACAGCCTGACGTTTTTCAGAACGTAACTCATCCAATTCACGTTGGAGTTTAATGTAGCCATCTTTGGTTAAAAATGATGTAGGCATCTTTTTTTCCTTGCAGTTTTCGCTAGTTTGTCTATTAAGACGATTTGCATCTCCACGTGAGATGCAAATTTGGGTATTTCTGCTTCGAAGCGAGAATATATCATGTTTCTAAAGGCTAGGCAAGTGTACTTAAAGGTAGCAAGTTATAAGTTAGGGTTTCTCCAGCCCGTGCTGCGTCAAAAGGGTTTCATCGGCTAGCAATGCGGATGTGTCATCATCGGCAACGACGCGCCCTTCATCCATAATAACCATGCGCGGAAATAATTCTGCGACCATACGCAGATCATGTGTTGAGACCAGCATGGTGATCGGCAGTTCGCGCAAGAGTTCGATCAGAGCGCGGCGCGCACGCGGATCCAAACCTGCTGAGGGTTCATCAAGCACCAATACCTGTGGGCGCATCGACAGTACCGTGGCGATGGCGATCCTTTTCTTTTGCCCCGTGCTGAGGTGATGCGAAAGGCGTTTCTCAAAGCCACTCATATTGACTTGCGCGAGAGCTTCTTCCACGCGAGAAACTACTTCGTCCTCTGGTAAACCCATGTGGAGGGGACCAAAAGCCACGTCTTCAAAGACAGTTGGGGAAAAAAGCTGGTCATCGGGGTTTTGGAAAACAAGCCCGACCAGGGCGCGGATGACAGGGAGATTCTCTTTCTTTAACGGTAACCCGCTCACCCTGAGTTCGCCTGCGCCGTTCAATATCCCGTTAAGATGAAGCATGAGGGTGGACTTTCCAGCACCATTCGGCCCGACAAGGGCAATCTTCTCGCCTTTTTTGATCTCAAGCGATAGATCATTCAAGGCTTCGTGCCCATCGGGGTAGGAAAAATTTAGATTTTCAATGGCAATAATGGGTTGATCTGCATCCAGAATTTGCAAGGTTTGCGAGGGTGTGGCGTCGTGAGTGATAGGCATAGGTTATCCGATAAAGTGTGTAAAAAATTGTAAAAGCGCTAATAATGCAGAGATGCCAAAGAGGATACCCCAATCTTGCATTTGCATGGTGTGCTGATTAATGGTGCGCAAATGCCCCTGATAGCCACGCGCGAGCATGGCATTGTAGATACGGTCGGAGCGTTCGTAACTGCGCAGAAAAAGCTGCCCGACCATATTGCCCGCAATACGTGCCCGCCAGAAAACGCTCCCCCCGCTGCGCTGATTGGGAAGACTGGCGCTACGAGCCTGACGAGCGCGCATGAGACGCAAAACTTCATCGCTCAGGACGAAGATGTAGCGATAGAGAAAAGCGATCACTGTGACCAATAAGCGTGGCAGGCGCAGGTGTTCGAGAGCATGGATCAGGTCGGGGAATTGGGAGGTGGAGACGAGCAAAACAGCGACTTGCACCGAAAGCCATGAGCGGATCACGATGCTAAAAAAACGCAACAAGCCTGCGTCAGTGGCGACGAGGTGCAATGAGAGAAAGTCGAAGCTGGTGATGGTTTTGCCCGGCAAGGCGAAAACGGCTGTGACTGCTGCGAGAGCAAAAGGCAGAGCGATAAAAGAACGTTTGAGTGTAAATGCCCAGCCAAGCCGCCCGACCAGATTTAAAAGCAAAATCGCCAGCCAACTGATGCCAAAACCCAACCAATGCCCATCCGGCAGGAGGGCATTGGAGAGAATGAAAAGGATTGTTAGTACGACCTTAACGACCGGAGAGAGACGGTGAAGCGGACTCTCTCCGGCACGGTAGCGGTCGAAGAGGTTGTTATGGATCATGCAATTTTCGTTTTCGTGCGTCCTCGCGCGAGGAAGTAAATCAATGCGCCAACGATAAGTATACCAAGCAAGCCCGCCAATACGGTGGAAAGACCGGTCTCACCGAGGAATGGCAGAGTGTAATCGGGCAGGACGGAGTAGGGTGCATCTGCACCCTGGGCAAGAAAGCCCATGTTGATGGCGACACGCTCGAGGCCATCCGGGTCAGCGGAGGCGAAGGGTGAGAGGAATACGACAATAAGCGAAGCCAAGCCGCCGACGAAGATCCAGCCGCGCCCACCACGAGAGGGGCTCTCGGCGTCTTCGATCAGATCGGGACGCGTATTAAAGATAAAGGCAAGAGCGGCCACAGTAATGAGCGCTTCGCCAACGCCGATCAGGGCGTGAACACCGAGCATGGCGGGCAGAACGATGTCGAGGCGGGCGGTGCCACTCAACCAGAGTTGGAGTGATGCAAAGAGCGCACCAGCCATAACGGAGAGCCAGGCACCTAGGCCGGCAGCACCCAATTTGAACGCTCTTTTGCGCCCATCTGCTGCTTTGTAAAGACCAAAGCCAATTGCCGCAGTGATCAAGCCCATATTAAAGATGTTCGCGCCCATGACGAGCAAACCGCCATCCTGGAAGAGCAATCCCTGCACGGCGACGACAGCGGTCATCACCAACATCCCGGCCCAGGGGCCAAGCATGATGGCTGCCAGCGCCCCACCGAGGAGATGCCCCGATGTGCCGCCCGCGACGGGGAAGTTAATCATCTGTGCAGCGAAGATGAAGGCTGCCATGACGCCCATTAATGGAACTTGTTTCTCGTCGATATTTTCAGTGCGACGGATGGCAATACTCAAGGTAATCAGCGTGATGAGCCAAAAGAGAATAGAGACAAAAAGGCTCAAAAAGCCATCAGGGATATGAAGGGGCGTAGGGGAATATAACATGTGGTCATCCTGAATTATTGACAACCCGGGCATAGCCCAAAGAGGGCAATATGATTTTGGGCTAATTTGAAACTGGTATTTTCTTCCAATTCGGCATATAGCCCCACTAATTGTGCGTGCGGGATCTCAATCTCGTACCCGCACGCTCGGCAAACAAGATGATGATGGTCGTGGTCACTAATCTCGTAGGCGCGCTTGCCGCTGCTACCAAAGGCAGCCTGTGCCAAACCGATCTGCGCCAGAAACTCAAGCGTACGGTAGACGGTCGTTTCGGTTAGCCCGGGGAGACTCTCCTGTGCCAGCGCAAAAACTTCGCTGGGAGTCAGGTGGTTATTGGCGTGGCGCAGAATATGCAAAATAACCCGTCGTTGGGGTGTCACACGATAGCCAAGTTCGCGCAGTTCTTGAGCGAGATTTGCTTCACAACTCATACAATATCCTTATTGCAAAAATTTACAATAAGGATTATATGCAACAAATCAGCTTTGTCAAATCCAGACAGGTATGGGTACAATAGAAGGATGAAACGAACCTCCCTTTTCACATTTTTCCTGCTCGCTTTTATCTTGCTTCTGACAACGGCGTGCAACCCTGAGATCAGCGTGCCACCTACGCCGGAGATTGTCGAAACGCCGACGCAGATATACATCATCACGGCAACACTACCCGCGACGGTGACGCCCTTTCCGACGCAGACGCCCCTCCCGCCAACGCTGATACCGCCCTTTACGCCGATTGAAGGACAAACCACGTCACTTGTGAATGTACGTCAAAGCCCTTCAGCAGCAAGCGTGCAGGTAGGTGAAGTCCCAATTTTCGATAAGGTGGAAATTCTGGGGAAAGATCCATCCAACAAGTGGTGGCTAATCAATTTTCCTGCCAGCCCGACAGGACAGGGTTGGGTTACGGTTGAGTATGTGAAGGTAGAGGTTGACACATCGAGCGTACCGGTTGTCGATGTACCGCTTGATGGCAGTAACCCCGCCCCCACAACGGGAACAAGTGGAACGGAGGGCGATGCGGTTGCATCCCCTGCGCCAACGGCAAGCTTTGTGACCGCGCCTGAAGATGGTGATTCACTTGAGTCCCCGGCTCTGGATGTCATGCTTTCGGCCGAGACTGGCACATATATCGAACACCGCAGCGAACTTTCCGCGCCTGAAGGCGATCACGATGATTGGGTTGAATTCTTTTTCGACGGCTCTTTTGGCACAGAGAAAAACACTTATGTGACAATGAACTGCTCGGGCAGCGGAAAACTAAATCTGGAGCTGCTACAAAATGGTGTTCCCCTGCAAAGTTGGCCGAACCTGACCTGCGGGCGCGCAAACCAGTTGCAGCTTTCTCTCTTTACCGGAGCACCCTACACGTTGCACTTCTACGCTACGTCAGAAAATGGTGCGCTGGAGTATATTAGCTACTCGGTTAGCGTGCAGTTGGTTAAATAGCTACTACGGTTCCCATTCAAAATGGGTCAGCGAGAAAAGGTAGGGTTTGCCGCCCACATATTCCACACCCATCAGCCAGGCACGCCAATCCAAACCGCCGTATTGATCGGTGCCGGGCTTGAAAAGATTATAAAAATTGATATTGGTATATTCCGGCGGCCAGGGCTCCTGCGCAAAGGCAGATGTCACGCCCACATCGTTGCAATGCAACTCATAATCTGAGGTCAAAACATCCATAAGCATCGGCAAGGGCACCTCGCTAAAGGTGCCGTTCACTTCTGCGCCACTTCCACCCGCATAACCCCACAAGACCTGATAGGTACTCTGAAAAACCCAGGCCGCTTCTTCAGGCGTGTAATTTGCCAAGGTGCCATGATGAAAAAAGCGCAAGTCCAGACCATGCGCCGGGCTGACCAAAGTCGAAAAAAGCTCACCATCCTTATTTTCAAGAGCGATCAAGAGATCATCGATCAAAAACTGGATTTTCGGATCAGCACAGAACTTTTCGGGTGAGAGATACTCCGTCAGGAAACGCGCGTTGACCCAACCTGTTTCCCCTGTGGATGTACGGATTTCAGTCCAAAGCTCTTCACCGCTAAACGCTGCCACCCCAGTGCGGAACAAGCCCGTAGCATTTGCCGCCACCTCCACCACAACAGGATTCTCAACTCCTGCTGCTGAACGAAGGTTGAGCGTTTCCCCCTCCTCTACCAGGATCACAGCCGCATCACTTGGCAAGGCAGGGCCGGCAGGCAGCGCTGCAGTACTCTCACCTACAACCCGAGGCAGCGCAGTTGCTGGGGCTGGGGACTGTGTCACGGCAGGCAAGCTCAGAGTCGGGGCAGACGTAGCATTCGCATCCGCTGCTGGTGTGCATCCCACCATAAAAACCGCGAAAAGAAGGAAAAGAAGGCTGAATTTAGCAAAATCTGGCTTCATCGTGACACTCCTTGGCTCTATTTTCGAATAGTATACAGGTTGTCTCTGCCCTCAGCAAGATTGTTGACACGTTGAATCTTTGCGGTATAATCTCTTCCGCACGGCCGACTAGCTCAATTTGGCAGAGCAATTGACTCTTAATCAATCGGTTCTGGGTTCGAGTCCCAGGTCGGTCACAATGCAAAAAAACTCCCCGGCTTATGGCGGGGAGTTTTGGTTTAATGATTCAGTCTTTTGGGTCTGGGAGGGCAATGGTGAAGTGCGCTCCCAGACCGAGTTTGCTCTCGACCTTGATCGTGCCGTGATGGGCTTCGATAAGAGTGCGTGCAATCGAGAGGCCCAAGCCATTGCTGCGGTTTTCTTCATTCTCCGGTGTGCCGACTTGATAGAAGCGATCAAAAAGATGCGGGAGATGTTTGGGGTCGACGCCCTTGCCGGTATCGGAGACTTTGATCAGGATAGATTTGCCGCTTTTTTCTGCGGTCAGCTCAATCTTGCCACCTGTGGGAGTGAAACGCAGGGCATTATCGAGCAGGATGAGCAAGACCTGACGGATGCGGGTGTGGTCGACGTAGATCTCACCGTCGTAGCCGCCAGAGATGAGCGTAATCCCTTCGGTTTCGGCACGTCGTTTTACACGCGTCAGGATTTCTGCAAAAAGTTCGGGTAACGAGAGCAAGTCCAAGTCAAGTTGAAGACGGTTCGCATCCAAACGGGTAAGCAGAAGCAGGTCATCCACAAGACGATCCATATAGTCGCATTCATTCAATATATTCTCTAAATGTTCAGCTTCTTCAGCGGGCGGTTTAAGACGCAGCCTGTAATCTGCTGTGGCGCGGATGAAGGTGAGCGGCGTACGCAGTTCGTGGCTGGCGTTTGAGACGAAGGTTTGCTGTTGATCAAATGCTTTTTGAGCGGGGCCAAGCGAGCGTCCGGCCAACAACCAACTGATGAAGGATAAAAGGATACTCAGAAGTCCGCCAAAAAAGCCGAGATAGGTCAGGTACTGCTCTAAAACACGATCCTGATCGCTGAGCAGACGACCGACTTGCAAAATAGCGGGGACATTGGTGCCTGTACGATAAGATAACAGTCGAACACGCCCCTGCCCGGCAACATCTATTGTGCGCAGATCGTAACCGGTTTCCTGCACAGTGAGCAGGGCATCAGCGCTATCAACCATTGGCGGGACGGGAACTCCCGGCACGGTAATCAGATACCCATTTTCATCAAGCAAGATAACGAATATGGCCGCCAGATCAGCGTTATAGACGTAGTCATCACGCACGATTTTTTTATCATCGTCATCGTCATCGTGCTCATGGTGGTCATCGCTTTTTGTAAAAAGATCAGATATGGGCACAGGGGAAACAATATTCTGGTTATTTTGTAACCAGAGAGTTTCGGCTTCTTCAAGGGCATTGGGCACAGGCAACCCAAGAATGCGAAACTCAAGCGCCATTTTATACTGCAAGGCCAAGTCAGTGGTTTGCTGGAAATACCGATCAATCAGCAGATAGGTACCAAAACCACCAATGGCCACTAATGCGATCGCGGCAAAAAGATAAAGCAGGGTTAGTTTCCAACGTAACGCCTTAAGCATCAGTCTCATCCAGATAGTAGCCAACCCCACGTTTGGTTTTAATGGGGTCTTTTTGATTCGGCAAACTTAATTTCGTGCGCAAATAGGAAATGTAGACATCTACCATTGTTGCCTGCACTTTCCCCTCATAAGACCAGACATAGTCCATGATAAATTGCCGCGAGAGAGTTTGCCCGGGGTGACGCATAAGACATTCGAGCAGTGTCCATTCGGTTTTGGTGAGATCAAGACTATGCTCCGCGCGACGCGCAGTGTGTGTGCGGGTATCGAGAACGATCTGCCCGATACGCAATTCCCAGGGACTAACAACGGCGCTGGCAGTATGTCGCCGCGCCAAGGTGTGGATGCGGGCAATCAGTTCATCATAAGAAAAGGGCTTGGTGAGGTAATCGTCCGCTCCGCTGTAGAGTCCCGCAACGCGATCTTCAACTTGCGTCCGCGCAGTGAGCATAAGAATTGCGGTCGAGAGACGGGCTGTCCGCATGGCTTGCACTACAGAGGGACCATCGCGGCCAGGCAGCATCCAATCGATCACAGCCACATCATAAATACCACGTAAGGCCAACTCGACACCTTCATCACCATTATGTGACATATCGACATCGAATTTCTCGCCTTCAAGCACTTTTTTCGTTAGCGCTGCTAAACGTTTATCGTCTTCTATTAAAAGAATGCGCATGGTTATTTCCTTGGTAGTGGATCAGACTAAATGCTCAGATGATTCTGCGAGGAGCATACATTCGCGATGAAGCAGTCTAGCCGCTCCAGAAGAAGATTGCTTCGCTTCGCTCGCACGTGTGCCCTTTGGGTAAAATCAGCATCATTTACTTTATACCATTACCATTTCCTTTATAGTTGAATAAGTGCCTTAAGTCTAGCAGAGAAAGATTGGAAAAAGATTGGAAAATTCGTCAATGATTTCAAAGGAATTCCAATCTTCAGCCGTTATTCTTAAGTCATCGTTCAAAACGAAAACACAAAATAACAAAAATACAAAATATGGAGAATTATTATGCCTAAGAAAAATTTACTCATCTCAGCCGCCTTGACCGCCTTCATCCTGGTCATTGTCACCAGCATCGCCAGTGCTTACCAACGCGTGAGTGCTACGCTGGACACAGTCAACGCCGATGCCACTGCCGCTGCGCGCGTCGAAGCAGACGCTGCCCGCCAAGCAGAGCCGATCGCTGTCGCCTCGGTTGCGACAGAAGAAATTCAAGTCACGCTCACCCATCAGGAAGCCGCTCTCGTCGCCGCCAACTTCCTCGAGCAAACAGACCTCTACAGCGTAGAAAACGTCATCTATGAAGGCATTGACTCTTACAAAGTCGTCTTCAGCACGGGTGATACAGTCTACGTTGGCATGTCCGGTGATATTCTCGGCACCGAAGCAGCACCTGTAGTAACCGTTATCACAACGACAACCACCAACCGCAAGAACAACAATAACACCAGCAACAATAACACTAGCAGTAACAACCATCATCATGATGACGATGATGACGACCACGACGACTAAAAAGGTCCAAGACGAATAACGGAGCAACCTCATGGCTAAACCAAACAAAAAGAGCTTTGACGATGTCAAAATGATGATCGCCACCCTCTCCATCACTATGACCATCGTCTTCTGGAACCTCTTCGCCTCAGCATCCAGCAACGAAGTAACCGCCGCAGCAGCACAGAATATTCCTCAGATCGCTGCCACCCTCGAACCTACTGTTCAACTAGCAGTCGAACCCACACCCACCTTTGTCGGTAAAATCCTGCTTGGCGGGGAAGCCCCTCAACCACGCGTCGTTGTCGTACAAAAAAGCGGTGGCGGCGGTGGAGGCGGCAACAACGGTGGCGGCGGCAGCAATAACGGCGGCGGCGGTGGCGGTGGTGGCGGAGCAACCACTACAACCAAAGCATCATAATGCTCCACCAGACCGAATTCCGCGCGATGGGCTGTCGCATCTTTATCGCCAGCGAC
>JBNKMO010000128.1:0-6453 GCA_050293165.1 Anaerolineales bacterium
CGATCTCCAAAAAGACCTGCACGCCACGCTCAAAGAAACCGAAGAATTTGCCATCAACGAATATGCGCCCGCCCTGCTCAAAGGCGACGCAATGAGCGCCGAAGAACGCCAGAATATCGTCACCAAGCTCGCCCGTTATACTGGATTGTCGACGGATTACATCGAACAGACGAATCTGCGCCCCGAGATCATCCGCTTTACGAAGGAACTCCAACGGGATGCGCGACGCACGACGGGTCGGCTTGATAGCCGTTTTACGGGCATCGACCGTGACTCCGCAGGGGAGTACTGGGAACACGACCCCAGCATGAGCGCCATTATGGGACCCTATACCGCCACCTTTTACGACTACATGCGCACCGAACTCGGCTACGAAAACGACCTGCCCTACGAAATTCTCTCCCGCCGTGTGCATCCCTGGGGCTACCAAAACGTCGAAAACGAATATCTGAACGTCGCCGAGACCCTGCGCAAAGCCATGTCGATGAACACCTTCCTGAAAGTCTTCGTCGCCAACGGCTACTATGACCTGGCGACACCCTACTTCGCCACCCTCTACACCTTCAACGGCATGGACCTCGACGAAAGCCTGCGCGACAACTACACCATGACCTTCTACGAAGCAGGGCACATGATGTATGTCCATATCCCCTCGCTGGCGCAGTTGAAGGATGATATGGCGAAGTTTATTGAGGGTTCGACGAATCTGTAAATGCAATATTGAGTAATGGACTATCGTTTCCCCTCAACCTAACCTTCTCCCAAGGGGAGAAGGGATTAAGTCCCCTCTCCCTTCGGGAGAGGGCGGAGGGTGAGGGTAGCCCCAAAGTCTTCAAAAGGTTTTCCTGCCCTATTTCATATGACTAAGACAAAAACTCTTATCTTACTCGCCATTCTGTTTTTCTTTTTGATTGCTGGCTATTTTCATGAAACAGCGAGTTATATTCGGCTAGATATTCCCTCACCCATTTCATATTTACCAAATGGAGATTGGGATAAAGCAACTTATAGTACCCAACACTTCACAGATGAATATGGGCGTGTTCTTATCGTACGCAAAGAAGGACGTGCATATGGAAGCTTTGATGACTATACTTTTGATACTCTGGAAAATGTAGCGCAATACTTTCGTGATAATCTTTCGACAAGAGGCTGGAAACCTTCCAATTCTTCAAGTTTCTATAACACTTGCATCTATGGGTTACCAGAAAAAGCATATTCTGATGAGTTGTACTATGAAGAATACATAAAAGTTGAAGATAATTCTGAATATCCTAACGAGAAAGTATGTGTCGCCATTGTTCAAGAGGAAAGATTCGAGAGGGAAGATCACAACACATACAAGGCCGTTTTGATCTCTAGCAAATATTCCCCTATAACAGCTTTTCTCGAAAGCTTCAGAAGATGGTAAAAGAAACATCTTTCACCCTCGCCAAAGCTCTGCGCCTTGACCGTCTTTCTGCAATATTGTTTGCTCTTCTGATCGCAACAGGCTGTTATGCACCTGTACGCTCTTATCCTGAAGGGCCACAACCTACGCCAATATATGCAAACATTCCAGATATTGTTCAACGCGGAAAAACATATTCACTGACTATTCAGATAGAGCCAGATGCGATTTGCCATGCAAGTGTGCTTTTCAAAAACGCAAAAGATGAATGGACGGAAGATAGATTAGCTGATACACAAGCAGACCAAAACGGTGTTTGCCTATGGTATTGGTCAGTTCCCCAGAACGCAAAAGATGGAGATGCAGGCATTCGAGGGTATGTTGAACTAAAAAACGGGGAAGAACATAACACCTACCCTGCTGAGTTCTGCATAGAAACATGCTCGGAATGGTAAAACTGCTCAATGACTAATAAAAAACTCACCCTCGCCAAAGCCCTGCGCCTTGACCAAATCCCCGCCCCGCGCGTGGCGTTCGTCGGCGCAGGCGGAAAGACGACTGCGCTCTTCCAAACCGCGCGCGAGCTGGCTCCCTGCATCGTGACGACGACGACGCATCTCGGCGGCGCGTGGCAGGCGGCTGAAGCGGATGAGCATATCATCGTTGGTGAGCATGATTCCATTCAAGATCGCCTACACCCTTCTGGCTACGCACAAAAAAAGAGCGTAGTTTTGGTCACAGGCGCAGAAAAGAAAAACCGCCTGACATCACTCAGCGACGACAAGCTTAATTGGCTGGCGGAGTATTGCGAATCTAATTCCCTGCCCCTGCTGATCGAAGCGGACGGGGCACGCAGTAAGCCGCTCAAAGCGCCGAAAGCGCACGAGCCTGTGGTCCCTAACTTTGTGGATACGGTTGTTGTTGTGGCGGGGCTGTCGGGGGTTGGGAAGAATTTAGCTGAAGAGAATGTTTATAACGCAGATGGGTTTAGCAAGTTACAAGTTACAAGTCACAAGTTGCAAGAAAAAACAGTCACAGCAGAATTATTGGTCAACGCTTTATTACACAGTGAAGGTGGGCTTAAAAACATTCCGGCCAATGCACGAAAAGTAGCATTGCTCAATCAAGCAGATACGCCCAAACGCCAAGCCACAGGCGGAAAAATTGCTAAAGAACTCATTTCTCCTCGTAGTGACGACTTTAGTCGTCAAAGGCTAAGGACTGAAGTCCTTACTACAAGGGGATACGATGCCGTCATCGTTGCGAGCCTTAAACCTTCCAACCTTTCAACATTCCAACATTCACCCCAGCAAACCTTTGAACAGAGCGCAGCGATCATTTTGGCGGCAGGCTCATCATCCCGTTTTGGGGAGCCAAAGCAATTGCTCGACTATCATGGCAAACCATTTATCCGCGCTGTAACAGAAGTTGCACTACAAGCCGAACTCGCCCCGATTGTGGTTGTCACAGGCGCAGAACACGATAAAATAAGCGCTGTCCTTGCTGACCTGCCTGTGATCGTCGTCCAGAACCCAAACTGGGCAGACGGACAGAGTTCATCCATTCAAGTAGGCGTTAAAAATTTAAATAAAAACACAGGCTCTGCATTTTTCTTGCTGGCAGACCAACCGCATATCACGCCGACGGTGATACGGGCATTAGTTGAAGAACATGCCCGCACGCTGTACCCCGTGATTGCACCGCTGGTTGAAGACCGACGCGCGAACCCTGTGCTCTTTGACCGTGTTACATTCCCTGCATTGATGAAGCTCAAAGGCGACATCGGCGGGCGCGGGATTTTCTCGAAGTTCCCGGCCAAGTATATTCACTGGAACGACTCAGGGCTGCTTTTAGATGTCGACACGCCCGAAGCGTATAAAAAGCTGATTGAACGGTAGCAAACCGAAATCCACGTGCGTATCGCATGAATTTGCGAGACCCGATGCTCTTCGGGGCGAGCAATCTCATCATCCAACAGAAGACTGCTTTGTCGGGAGTGCACCCTCCTCGCAGATTCAGCAAATAAGGAAAAACTACCATGAAGTATCTCATCATCGTCAACCCCATATCTGGCCGCGGCTATGCCGAGAGCGTCATCCCGCAGATCGAAGAACTCTTGTCAACTCACGGATTGGACTTCGAGATCAAGCGTACCGAACGCCCCTGGCATGCGGCAGAGCTCGCAGAAGAGGCCGGCCGTAACGGCGTGGACGTGGTCGTTTCGGCGAGCGGGGATGGCACCGCCAACGAGGTGCTCAATGGCTTGATGCGCGCCCGCACGGCAGGGTTTGACAAAACCGCACTCGGGCTGCTTCCGATCGGCACGGGGAATGATTTCGCTTACGGGATGGGCATCCGCGAAGAACTTGAGAAGAACTGCGAAACACTGGCCACAAACCAGCGCAAGCTGATAGACGTGGGTTTGGTGCGTGGCGGCGACTACCCCGAAGGTCGCTACTTCGGCAACGGCGTCGGAATCGGTTTTGATGCGGCGGTTGGTTTTGAAGCCGAAAAAGTACGCTTCACGCGCGGCTTACTAGCCTATCTGATTGCTGCCATGCGCACGGTTTTCCTGTACTACAAAGCCCCGACAGTTGAGATCACCTACAACAACGAAACCTTCACCCAACCATCTCTGATGGTCTCGATTATGAACGGCCAGCGCATGGGCGGCGGTTTTTATATGGCGCCAAATGGCTCACCCACAGACGGTGAGCTTGATCTCTGCATCGCCAGCGAAGCCCCAAAATTGCGCATCTTCCAACTGATCAATTTCTTTTTGAGCGGCACACAAGCAGGGCAGCCCGAGATCAAAACCGGACGCACAAAAAAAATCAGTATCAAGGCCATCAAGGGCACCCTGCCCGCCCATTGTGACGGCGAAACCCTATGTTATGAAGGCGAACAACTGGATATAGAGATCATTCCCCAAGCATTGGAATTTATCACTTCATGAAATATCTCGTCATCGCCAACCCCACCAGCAGACGCGGAAAAGCTGCTGCGCAAATTCCGCTGATTGAAAAGAGACTGCGCGAATACGCCCTTGATTTTGACTTGGTGCGCACCCAAAAAGTTGGACACGCCATTCAGCTTGCTACGCAGGCTGCCACCGACGGCTACGACGTAGTCGTTGGCGTCGGCGGGGATGGCACGATCAACGAAGTCGTCAACGGGCTGATGCGCGCCCGTAAAACAGAGAAACAACAGCCTACGCTCGGCATCATCAGCATCGGCACTGGCAACGATTTCATCGCCGGATTGGGGCAAGAGCAGGGTGTTGACCCCGCCTGCGCATTAATTGCCAAGAACGAACGCCGCAAAATCGACATTGGTCATGTTGTCGCAGACGAAACGCCTGATGGGCGTTATTTTGCCAACGGTCTCGGGATTGGTTTTGATGCAGCGGGCGGCGTGCTGGCAGAAAATATCATCTGGCCGCGCGGCTTTCTCTCCTATTTGATTGCTGCCCTGCAAAACATCTTTCTCTATTACAGCGCCCCGACACTGGAAATGCTGATCGACGAAGAAAAGCTCAGCATGCCCACCTTGCTCGTTTC
Organism: Anaerolineales bacterium; assembly: GCA_050293165.1. Classification (GTDB taxonomy): domain Bacteria; phylum Chloroflexota; class Anaerolineae; order Anaerolineales; family Villigracilaceae; genus Desulfolinea. The sequence continues at coordinate 4,951 of JBNKMO010000128.1, forward strand.
GGTGATGAATGGACGTCGCGTTGCAGGCGGCTTCCAGACAGCTCCGAACGCCCTCGTCGATGATGGACTTTTCGATATCTGCATCGCAGAAGAAGTTAGCCGTCCACGCATGTTGACGCTTTTGCCACTCTTTCTCAAAGGCACACAAATTAATCAGCCGGAAATTCAAATGAAACAAGCAAAAGGGCTTAAAATAAGCGCGCTAAAAGGCACGATGCCCATCCACACCGATGGAGAGGTTATCTGCCTGCAAAGCAAGGAAGCCACAATTGAATTATTCCCTAATGCGCTCGAAATTATTGGATAATCTATGATCAAACAAAGCCTAACGCACCGCCTAATGACAGGAATCGTCCGATTTGGCACCGGCATTCTTTGCAAGATCGACAAAGCCGAACTAGCTAAAGTCCCCAAAGAAGGTCCGCTGATCGCTTATGCCAACCATATCGGTCAACTCGAAGTCCCCCTGATCTTTTCTTATCTTCAACCACGTCCCGTCACAGCGATGGCAAAAGCCGAATCTTGGGACAATTGGTTTTTCAATTGGCTTTTCGACGTTTGGAAACTGATCCCCGTACGACGCGGCGAAGCGGACATGGACGCTATGCGCCAATCCATAAAAATGGTCAATGATGGCTACATCTTCGGAATCTCTCCCGAAGGCACACGCAGTGGTGACGGAAAGCTGCTCCCTGCACATCCTGGCATCGTGCCGATCGCCTTGAAAACCGGCGCACCACTCATCCCCGTCGCACATTTCGGTACAGAGAAGTTCCCCGAGAATGTCAAGAAATTCAAACGCACCGATTTCCACATCCGCGTGGGGAAACCTTTTACGCTTAATGCAGGCGGCGAGCGCGTCACCAAGCAGGTGCGCCAGAAAATGGTCGATGAGATGATGATCGAGTTGGCGAAGCTGCTGCCCGAAGAATATCGTGGCGCGTATGCGGATGTAGATAGAGAGTTGAAATATATTCGTTATCAATAATGTCACATCACAGAAGATAAGACTTCCGAAGTTTTAGAAACTTCGGAAGTCTGCTTTTTAAGTTCTTATATCTCTCAAATTGTATTTCATCCCCAAACCTGCTATCGTTTAACTAGAGGGAACTTTAACCGTTCACCAATTGCTAAGGAGCATCTGATGACTGACTGGAATGATATTCTGGAAAACATCCAACATGCCATGCTGGCCGTGGACGAAACGCAGCGCATCAGCAACAAACTCCGCACCGAACCCAGCCCTGAGACCATCGACGAATTCCATCAACAAGCCGAAGAACTCTGCCAACGTCTCACAGCCATGAACAGCATGCTCAAAAAAGGCAGCACGTTTGCGCTGGAAGAACTGACTGAGCAACTCAGTCATATTTTCAGCAGCGACCCAAAAACCTATCGCAAAACAGCCCAATACCCCACCAAAGAAACTATCAAAGAACCCCGCTAAAACTCATAGAAATACAAATTGGTCTGCCAAGATTTGAAACCGATCTTCTGATAAAG
>JBNKMO010000129.1:0-7895 GCA_050293165.1 Anaerolineales bacterium
AGCTTTTTCCAAATCCGCCTTGTCACGACTGGGGCGTGTCAGATGCACCAGAGCGGGGTCGTTCGTCCAAGCGTGCAGCACTGCGGCGATCTCGGGCGTCGGGCTAACAAGTTTCTCAAATCTGAGCTGCATCGCGTTGCACAGCCTCCTGTCTATAAAACCAGTAAATGGCGATCAAAATGAAGGGAGAAAGGATATCCCAATAGAGCACAACGCCTGCGTTGCTGGGATTGAAATTGCCATATTCAACGATATGCAGGATGTGGGTCAGCGCCGCTCCCCACATGAAGGTTGTCTTGGCGATAATAAATGGCAGCCAAAAGGACTTGTTCCAGAACCCCAGCGCCCCGATCAACCCGATGCCAATCGACGCAAATGCCAGCTCCATCTGGAAACCGCTATCGAGTGGCCAGCCGATGCCCCTCGCCACCTCGTCAGCGTAGATGATATGACCGAATACCCCGCTCGAAATACCGAACCAACCCGCAAGTCCGATGGTGTAGATCGCCACCAATTCCCTGACCGTTTCTTTACGTTCGGTCTTCCGAGTCCGCAAAAGATGGACGCCAATTGAGATGAGCGTCACTGCGACTTGCATGTAAATATTTAAACCTGAGATTTCAAAGAAAGCACGCATGTGGATTTTCCTGTGGATAATGTGGATAAAGTTTATTGTAAAACTACGCTGTTGATTTCCCTAAACGTAACCAAGTTCCAAAGAAGATGAACGGCAATAAAGCCAAAAAGAGATCAACAAGCATTGCAAAACTATATAAATCAGTCTTCTGGATCACGGCAAGCCAACCAGCCTCTGCGATGGGGAGGCTATCCACATCGGCGATGGTGACAGTTTCGCGCCACGAATACTCGAGAACACGACAATCGTCATTTTCACGACAAAGGACAAGGCCGTCCAACGGGGTATCGGCAGAGTCGAAGGTTAAGCGGAGATTATCATTTGGCTGAAGCATAAAGTCCCGTTGACGCAGGGAAGTGAATTGCATAATCACTTGCGGCTCGCCATAGGTTGTCGTAATAGGCGTCACGTAGAGGGTTTCAGCGGTCTGATTTTCAACGTGCACTTCGGACTGGAAGAAACCGATCTCGCCAGGCAGAGCAGAGATGACGAAGCCAATCCCCATACAAGCAAAGGGGGAGGAAAGCAGCGCAAGAATGAGTAAAATAGAGCGAAAGACAGTCCGCTTTTTATTAGGCATTGCTCATGCCGTTTTCTCGCAAAAAGTCAACGACCGTTTCGCACATTTCTTCAGGGCGCAGCAGCCAACCATAAGGATGTATCCATCCGTCAACTTCAATGATTTGGCTATCTTTCGCCAATTTGCTTAGCCCGCGCATGGCTGCTTTTGCGCGCTCATTTTTCAAAAGGTCTTCGCCGGGCAGCATCAGCAGCGAGCATCTGACTTCTTTGTAATATTCTTCAAAGCGATACTTAAGATAATCTTTGGTATAGCTGGCTCGAACCTTTTTTCGCCAACTATTTAGAAATTGCCCCGCAGCGACCTCACGAATATCATATTTTTCAACCGCTTCAACATACTCATTCCACCAACCGTAGCTTTCATAGACTTCTCGGCTTTTTTGCAGCAAAGCTTCAGCAGAAGGGAAGGTCTCTTCAGATGCGTCTTTCATGCTTTCCAGCCGAGCGGCAACATGCTCCTTATATTCTGCTTCTGAACCTTCCCAGACGCCATAAGGGCCGTATTCGCTGTGGAGCGCCCCTTCACAAATTAACGAGAGCACCTTTTCAGGGAAATGTGCAGCGAGACTAAGCCCTACTTCTGCGCCCAGTGAACTGCCAAGAATATGCGCTTTCTCCACTTTCAGAACATCCATCATTTCAGCAATATCCTGCGCCATCTCGTCGATGTGATAGCTTAAATCCGGCGCATCCGATTTGCCGTGCCCGCGCAGGTCGGGCAGGAGCAAACGATAGTGATCCTGAAAATGCGGAATGGCCCGCTGCCACATCATCAAGTTGCTGCCGCCAAAGTGCAGAAAGATGATGGCATCGCCGCTGTGCGGGTATTCTCGTACTTGTAATTCAATTTGATTTACTTTTACGCGCAAGTCTTGCATCTTTTTCTCCAGAAGAATTTATTGCCTATTACGCCATTTCATCCAGCGTGACAAAACGGCTGTGCTCCACATCCTTGACGACATTATCGCTCTCGAAGATACGTCCATTCATCGTGATGTAGGCCCCGGGCGGCAGAGACTGCACCGCAGCAATGGCGCAGCCGATGTTGAACATCGCATCGCTGGTTTTGAAGAGGGCGGGCTCGAGGGCGCCAGTCAGGACAATGGTTTTATCTTTGACGGCTGCTTGCAAAGCTTTCGCGGTTGCGACCATCGTGTCGGTGCCGTGGGTAACGATGATCTGCTTTTCTTCGGCATCCTGTACGGCTGCAACGATCACGTCCCGGTCGGCGGGTGTGATCTCCAGGCTATCCTTCTGCAAAACGGATGTAACAGTGTAATCCAGATCAAGGGGCAATTCTGCGAGCACTCTTGAGATATTCGGCTCGCCAACTTCGTATGTGCTTTTGGCGTCGAAGTAAACTTTATCGATGGTGCCGCCAGTGGTAAAGATTTTGATGGGTTGCATATTTTTTCTCCGCATAGAATATTTATTGCATTATACGATTTTTGATGTCTTTTTGATGCCTTTTGACGCCGAGAATTTATGTTAGACTTTTTATACTCAAATGTATCTGTATATTAAAAAGGAGCAAAAATGTTACCATCAAACGGGGTAAGCCATTTGCCCATGATAGACGGGCAAATTGTGACGATCGAACGTTTTTTGTTAGATACGCAGCCTGAATACGCAAGAGGGGCTTTTACCGCTCTTCTTTACGATTTGGCTTTGGCGGGGAAGGTCATTAGTGCACAAACACGCCGGGCTGGCTTGCTGGATATGCTCGGTTTGGCTGGTAAAGTAAATGTGCAAGGCGAGTCGCAGCAGAAACTTGATCTTCTCGCAGACGACATCATTGTGCGGCTGACCGATCACACAGGCCGCTTAGCAGCTATGGTGACGGAGGAGCGCAAAGACTGGGTTCGGATTCCTGATCGGTATAAAAAGGGCTCGTATGTTTTGGTTTACGATCCTTTGGATGGCTCGTCCAATATTGATACCAATATCAGTATTGGTACTATTTTTGGCATCTACCGTGTTATCGACAAGGAGCGGCGTGGACGTCTGGAGGATTGTTTGCAACCCGGTCGAAAACTGGTGGCAGCAGGCTATATCATTTACGGTACGAGTACGATGCTTGTTTATAGCGCGGGGAATGGTGTGCACAGCTTTACTTTGGAACCTTCTTTGGGCGAGTTTTTGCTCTCACAAAAAGGAATGCGTTTTCCTAACAAACCTGATTATTACAGTTTTAATCATGCTGCCGGAAAAGACTGGGAAGAAGGCATGCACCAGTATGCAAACTGGCTCAGGGATGAACATGTACCTTCGATGTCTTATCGTTATATTGGCTCAATGGTGGCAGACTTCCATCGTAACCTGACGCATGGGGGCATATTCTGCTATCCAGCAACCCCTGATAAGCCGAATGGGAAAATTCGCCTTCTGTATGAAGCTGCACCCTTGGCTTTCCTTGCAGAGCAAGCTGGCGGTTATGGTTCAGATGGTGAGCGATCCTTATTGGATATTGTTCCAGATGATATTCACCAGCGCACACCAGTCTTTATTGGGAATCGGTATTTGGTAGAGAAGGCAGAAGAGTTCTTACGCAAGTATAAGTAAGAGAATGCGGTTGTATCGAAAAAAAATGGCAGGACCGCTTTTTTTATTTAATAGGGCTACTTTGACCTTTTCTCGCAACTTTCTTCAAATTCGTTTGTTTTTTCCTTTATAATCGAACAACGCTTTGTAAGCATCCATAAACTCCTTCCCTGACTGGATGCGACCTTTGCGCCCCCTGTTTTTTACAACTAAATATTAGCCAACCCTAAGGAGGTCTCCATGTCTGATAAAGAGCAATATGAAGGCGAAGTTTATTTCCCGTCTGAAGAAGTTATTAGAAATGCCAACGTGCAGGATTATGATGCCTGGTATAAGCAATCTATTGAAGACCCTGAAGGCTTTTGGGCAGATCGCGCCAACGAACTGGAATGGTACAAAAAATGGGATAAAGTCCTCGACGACAGCAATGCTCCTTTTTATAAGTGGTTTGTGGGTGCAAAGACCAATATCGTCCACAACGCCATCGACCGCCATCTGACCAATTCACACAAGAACAAACTCGCTTTGATCTGGGAAGGCGAGCCCGGCGACGTGCGCACCTTCTCTTATCACGCACTCAATCGTGAAGTCAGCAGGATGGCAAATATCCTCAAGAGCATGGGCGTCCATAAAGGCGACATCGTCACCATTTACATGCCACGCATTCCTGAACAGGTTTTTGCGATGCTGGCCTGCGCCAAGATCGGTGCAGCGCACAGTGTTGTTTATGGCGGTTTCAGCGTTGAAGCGCTCGCCTCACGTATCGAAGACGCCAAGAGTCGTGTGCTCGTCACCGCCGATGGGGCCTGGCTGCGCGGGGGGATCGTTAAACTGAAAGATATTTCAGATGAAGCAATGGCACGCCAAGCGACCATAGAGCACTGTATCGTCGTCAAGCGCACGGGGCAAGATGTTTATATGGAGCAGGGACGTGATTTTTGGTACCATGACCTGCTCGAACTGCCCATCGCTAGCCCAAAATGCGAAACCGAGCAGATGGATGCTGAAGACCTGCTCTTCATCCTTTACACATCCGGCACAACCGGGCGACCGAAAGGCATTGTCCATACACACGGCGGGTATCAGGTTTATACCCAGACCACACTCAAATCCGTTTTCGACATCAAGGATGATGATCGTTGGTGGTGTGCTGCCGACCCCGGCTGGATAACGGGACACAGCTATATCGTCTATTCCCCGCTGATTGCCGGAGCGACCAGCTTCATGTACGAGGGCGCGCCGACGCATCCCTATCCCAACCGCTGGTGGAAGATGGTCGAAAAATACGGGATTACGATCCTGTATACCGCCCCGACCGCCATCCGTGGCTTGATGCGCTTCGGTGATGCTTGGCCACAACGATACGATCTTTCCTCGCTGCGTTTGCTCGGCAGCGTGGGTGAACCGATCAATCCCGAAGCCTGGAAGTGGTATTACGAGGTGATCGGCAACAGCAAATGCCCAATCATGGATACTTGGTGGCAAACTGAAACTGGTGGCTTCGTCATCACACCGTTGCCAATCACGCCGCTCAAACCGGGCTCCGGCACAAAGCCTTTCTTCGGGCATGAAGCCGAAGTTGTGGATGATGACGGTAATCCGGTCGCCGCAGGCGAAGAGGGCTTCCTCGTCCTGAAACGCCCGTGGCCCAGCATGTTACGCACCATCTACGGCGATGACGAGCGCTATAAAAAACAATACTGGGGAAAATTTGGGAATATGTACCAAACCGGCGACTCCGCTCGTAAAGATAAGGATGGTTACATCTGGATCATCGGACGGATGGATGACGTCCTTAAGGTAAGTGGATACCGTTTAGGAACAGCCGAGGTGGAGAGTGCTTTGGTCAGCCACCCGAGCGTCGCCGAAGCGGCTGTGATCGGACTCCCGCACGAAATCAAGGGCAACGCCGTCCACGCCTACGCGATTTTGAACGCGGGGGTACAGGGCAGCGACGACCTCGCCCTTGCCCTGCGCGACCACGTTGGAAAGGAACTTGGTCCTATCGCGAAGCCGGAAACGATCACCTTCGTGGACAGCCTGCCGAAGACTCGCAGTGGCAAGATCATGCGCCGTCTGCTAAAAGCCCAGGCCCTCGGTGAAGATGTCGGCGATACCAGCACGCTGGCAGATTAGCGTTTAGCATAACGAGATGAAAAGAAAAGGGGCTGTCCCAAAAGACAGCCCCTTCTTTGTTAAATGGGGCTTCAGGCAAACTCAACGGGACTGCTTCGCCACACGAGTACCCTATAAGATAAAAACGTGTTCATCGCATCATTTCAATTAGGGCACTACCATTTCTTTTATTTGCGCGGCAAAAAAATAAAAAACCTTGTGTTGAAACTTCAACACAAGGTTTTCATTATTACTGTTGTCTTTCTATGCAATTGGCAATGCTTCCAACTGCTCGACCAATTCCTTGATTACATCAAAGCCGCCCTGCCAGAACTCGGCACTACGGATGTTGATCCCGGCTTCAGTCAGGATTTTCTCAGGGGCTTGGGAGCCGCCAGCCGAGAGCAGTTTTAGATAGCGCGGCTTGAAGGAATCGCCTTCGGCTTTGAATTGTTTATAAAGCGAAAGGACGAGCAATTGCCCAAAGGCATACGCATAGACGTAAAACGGGGTGTGATAGATATGCGGGATCGAGACCCATTCCCACTTGAATTCGTCACTGACATCGAGTGAGTCACCGAATTGTTTGGCCAGATTTTCCATGTAAGCGGCGGCCAGTTCATCAACGGAAGCATTTTCTTTAACCATCTCGTGGGCTTTGCGCTCGAAGAGCGCGAAGTATGCCTGACGCATGATGGTGGCATAAGCATCGTCCACCTGGCGGAAGAGCAGGTCACGCCGTACGGATTCGTCCGCCTCGTTTTCGAGCAGTTGATCGACGAGCATCATCTCACCAAAAGTTGAAGCTGTCTCCGCCAATGGCAAGGATGAGTGATAGGTGAAGATGTTGTGATGCTCCGCCAACATGGCGTGGATGGCATGACCAAGTTCGTGCGCCATCGTCGCTACGTCGTTGGCACGCCCCTGATAGTTGAGTAGTACCCACGGCGAGATGTCTGGGTTCACCGACCAGCAGAAGGCGCCACCACGCTTCCCTTTGCGGACTTCACTGTCGAGATGCTCATCGTCAAATACACGTTGGGCAAGGGTAGCAAGTTCGGGCGAGAACGAGGCGAAGGAGTCCATTACCATATCGGCTGCTTTGCCAAAATCATAGGTTTTATCCGACTGCACGACCGGTGCGTAGACGTCATATCTGCGCAGTTTTTCAACGCCGAGATGCTTGGCTTTCAATTTGAAATAGCGTTGGAAGACGTTTGAATTTTTCTCGCAGACATCTAAAAGTGTGTCGACGGCTTCATCCGGGATGTCGTTGCCAAGGTTACGGGCGGAGATGGGACTGGCGAATTTGCGCAGGTTGATATTCTCGTTGCCCCAATCGCGGACCCGGGTTTGATACATCTGCCCTAGAATCGGCCCGTCTTCAGCGTATACGCGATAAAGCTCCTGATAGGCAGCAGCGCGCAGATCGGCATCTCCGCATCGGGCATAAGTCATCAACTCACCGCGCGTCATCTCTTTGGTTTCGCCATCGATCTCAAGTTTGTAGGTGTAGCGATTGGTAATCGAATCGTAGAGTGTGATCAGCGCGCTCGACCCAGTGATATTTTTGATATTGATGATCTTCTCTTCGGCTTCGGTGAGGGTGTGCGGCTTGAAATTGCGAATTTCTTCGAGGTAATAGCGATAGTCGTCAGCGACATCCATGAAACGCTTGGCGGTTTCGCTGTCCAGGTCTTTCCACCATAAGCTGAAGAAGAGCGTGCGGTTCTCGACGTCGGCGAGGAATTGTTCGACGCGTGACATGGCAGACATAGCTGCCTGATCCTGCGTGTCAGCAGCGAAGGCCAACCCTGCGAAGGAATACAGACGATGCGCGATGCGCGTGCTCTTTTCAGAGGCTTCAAGCGCCTCCATGAAGTCTTCCACATCCATCTCTGCGCTCAGCTTGGGACGCAGGGCTTCGAAAGCGGTGACCTGTGCATCGAGTTCTTTGTAGGCAGCGTCCAATTCAGGGCTGTCGAAGGCGGGGTAAAGGTCGTCAAGCCTCCATTTGGAT
>JBNKMO010000130.1:0-14690 GCA_050293165.1 Anaerolineales bacterium
GACCACAGAAATGGTCGATTTTCTCAAAGGCGGCGCGCCGCTGCCCTTCAACAAAATGCCCGACTGGTACCCGGAAATGGTCAAAGCCCCCTACTTGTGGGGCTTGAGCTTCAAAATGAGCGACAGTCGCCTGCGCGCGCGCGCCATCACCGCCAGCATGTGGCCCTACATTGGCAAAGCAACCAAGGATATGATCGAAGCACATCCTGCCGATTTGATCGTGGCTGTTCATGCGCTGGCAACCACTCCCTTTTTAAAAGCTTTGGGGGATGATCGACCTCCCTTTGTGACGGTTGTGACGGATATGGTTAGCACTCACGCGCTTTGGTTCGATTCGCGCGCGGACCTGACACTTGTTCCCACGCAACAAGCACGCGAACGCGCCCTCAGCTATGGAATCTCCGCAAAAAACATTCGCGTGGTTGGGCAACCGATACCCGAACGTTGTGTCGTCCCTTCAGGGACAAAGGCCGAACTTCGCGACCGTTTAGGCTGGGGACAGGATGAGTTCATTGCTCTGCTGGTCGGCGGCGGTGATGGGATGGGGCCGATCAAAGAGAATGCGCAAGCGATAGCCAACTCCGGTTTATATGTTGGGCTGGTAATTGTAGCGGGACGCAACGAGAAACTTAAAGAAGAACTCGAAGCGGAAAACTGGGATATCCCCACTTACATCTACGGCTTCACCAAAGAACTGCCCGACTTCATGCGTGCCGCCGATGTGCTCATCACCAAAGCGGGGCCGGGCACCATCGCCGAATCGCTGGCGGCGCATTTGCCCTTGATTCTTTTTGCCCGCTTACCCGGACAGGAAGATGGCAATGTCGACTTTGTGCGCGAGACCGAAACCGGTGTCTGGGCGCCTGATCCTGAATATGTTATCCGCACCCTGGCGCGCTGGATGACGCATCCGCTCGCGCGTGAGCAGGTCATCGAGAACTGCAAACAAGCCGCTCGTCCTGAAGCTTCTCGCAGCATCGCACGGATTCTAGGTGCGCAAGTGGGATTGACGGAGGAAAAGAAGGCGCTGCTTGTGGTTGAGCATTCAGATAAATAAAACACGATCCTGTTCCTGAGCGGAGCGACCGATAGGGAGAGACTCTTCGACTGCAACTTCGCTCAGAGACTGTATCGTATTAGAAAACAAAAAAGTCCCGAGCATCTTTATAATGCTCGGGACTTTGCTTTCACAGAGACTACAAAAGTCTTTAAGACTTTTGTAGTCTGGTTGCGTAAATTTACTTTTCCATCTGCACGGTGCGGATCGGGAAGGGGATGTTGACGCCCTTTGCGTCTAAGGCACGTTTGGTGGTGATGACGGCCTCGTCTTTTGCGTCGAAGAGGTTGGTCTCGGCGGTGCTGATCCAGAAGCGAATGTCCATATCGATGGAGGACTCGCCGAAGGAGTGATAGATAATGCTCGGGGCGGGATCGGAGAGATATCCTTTGATGCCGGACAATGCTTCTAAAATGGTAGCCTTTGCCATGTCGAGGTCGGTTTCGTAGCCGACGCCGATCGGCAAATCCACGCGCAGCAAATCCGCACGGCTGTAATTCTCGATTGGATTGGAGAGCACCTGTGAATTGGGGATGATGATGAGGCGTCCATCCAAGGTCTTTAGTTCGGTGGTGCGCATATTTATGGCGGTCACATTGCCGCCATAACTGGCAATAGATACGTAATTTCCGATATCGAAGGGTTGCTGGATGAGCAGAATCAAGCCGGCAACGAAGTTCTGCATGATCTCTTGCATTGCAAAGCCGATCGTGAAACCGAGGATGCCAAGTCCGGCAAGGAAAGCCGAGACATCGAAGAAGCGTTGCAGTGCGGTGATAATGCCGAAGATCAGGATGCCCCAGTAGAGCAATTGCCCGAGCAGGATGCTGATCTCTTTGTCGATGCCGCGCGATTGCAGTATACGGTCGAGCATGTTTCGCAGGAAGCGCGCCAAAATAAAGCTGCCGATAAAGATCGCTAGTGCAGTTGCGATATTAATAAGGTCAATGTTTTCGAGGAATGTTAGATCCATAATGAGCCTTTCTATGTGTTGATTGTGTAGGAGTGGGCATTATAACGGAAAGCTTATATTCATTGGGGAAGTTTTCTAAGTGTTTTGCCAACTTTCGTAAATGTTCTGTAAAAAGGGTTTTTAAAGAGATAAAGAGAACTATAATCTTTTGCTACATTCCACCTGAACTAACTCAAATGAGGAGATTATGAATAAGAAAGTTTTTGCCTTCTTGGCTATTTTGGTCTTGGCTAGTATGCTGATGACCGCCTGTGGTGGCGCTGCAACTGAAGCCCCCGCAGTAGAAGAACCTGCCGCTGAAGCACCCGCTGCAGAAGAAGCTCCCGCCGAAGAGCCTGCCGCAGTTGAAGAACCCGCTGCCGAAGCAATGGTCTACACCGTTGGCGCCGTCCATGACTTGAGCGGTGCAACCGCTGTTTATGGCGAATCGATCAAAAAGGGTATTGACCTGGCTGTTAGCGAAATCAACGCGCAGGCTTACCTTGGCGAAGGTGCGACCCTTGAGGTCATTTATGAAGATGCCGCTGGTGATGCAACCCAAGCCATTGCTGCCTTTGAAAAACTGATCGCCAACGATGCCGTTTCCCTGATCTTGGGACCGACCCTCTCCAGCGAGGCTAAATCCGCTGACCCGATCGCTCAAGAAGCCGGGATGCCCGTCGTTGCCAGTTCAAACACCGCAACCGGTATCACCGATATTGGGAACTTCATCTTCCGCACCAGCTTGCCGGAAAGTCTCGTCATCCCGAACACCATCAACGTCACCAAAGAAGCCCTCGGCTTGACCAAAGTTGCTGTGATGTACGGTAACGATGATGCCTTTACCCAGAGCGGTTACGAAGTCTTCGTGTCTGCCCTCAACGATGCTGGCATCGAAATCCTGACCGAAGAAACCTTTGCCAAAGGCGATACCGATTTCTCCGCCCAATTGACCAAGATTATGTCGATGGAACCGGATGCGATCGTTGTCTCTGCGCTGGCTGAAGAAGCCGCTAATATCATGGTGCAGGCGCGCACGCTCGGTATCACCGCTCCCTTCATCGGCGGCAACGGCTTCAATAGCCCGAAACTGGCTGAGATCGCCGGCGGCGCTGCTGAAGGCGCTATTTCCGGCGCTGCCTGGAATATCGCCAGCACTGTCCCCGCCAGCGCTGATTTCGTCGCTGCTTTCAACGCCGAATACGGCGCTGACCCCGATCAGTTCGCTGCACAGGCGTACACCGCTGCCTGGGCTGCTGCCAACGCTCTCAAAGAAGCTGGCGCTGATCGTGCTGGTGTCCGTGATGCCCTCGATGCTCTCGAAGGCATGGATAGCCCGCTCGGCACCTTTGGCTTCGATGACAACCGCGATCCCGCTCATCCCCCCGTTGTGCTCGTCGTCCAAGATGGCGTTTTCGCAGTCTTCCAGCCCTAATAGTTAGAGACAAAACCTGTCAGGTTTCTAAAACCTGACAGGTTTCAATCTTGGCATATTTTTTATACTCATCCCTGATGAGTGTGCTAAGATTAGCCCCAAAGCAAACGCGCTAGCGTTGCGATGGGAAAGCGTTTTCAATCAGCGTCCCGTCGGTTTTCTTGGCGGGACGTTTTTATGTCACCCTCCCCCTTCCTAACCTTCCCTCAAAGGGGGAAGGGACTGGTTCTCCCCCCAGAGGGGGGAGAAGTCCGAAGGATAGAGGGGGGATAAATCAAAAGGTTCGCCTATGTTCTGGCAACAAGTCGTCAATGCAATCTGGTTAGGTGCGGTTTATAGCCTCTTCTCGCTCGGCTATACCCTCATCTTTGGCGTGCTCGGGATTCTCAACCTTGCGCATCCATCCATCTATATGTGGGGCGCGTTCTTTGGGCTGATGGCCGTCAATAATCTTGGCCTGCCGATCTGGCTGGCAATGCCCGTCGCCATGCTCGGCAGCGGATTGATGAGCGTCTTGCTTGACCGCATCGCCTTCAAAACCCTGCGTGACCGCAACGCTCCACATCTCTCAACGCTGATCTCCAGCATTGGCGCTTCGATCGTGATGGTCAGCGTGGCCCAGGGATTTTTCGGCGCACAGGTCTCCCGCTTCCCTTTCGATATTTTCCCCGTCCACGTTTTCAAGATAGGCTCGGTCTCGATCACGCTCCTGCAAATCACGATTTTGGCGATTTCCTTCGCCATTATGCTTTTCCTGCGTTGGTTGCTGCTAAAAACCAAACAGGGACAAGCGATGCGCGCCGTTGCCTATAACACGACGACCGCCGCCCGTCTTGGCATTCATGTAGACAAAGTCATCATGCAGACCTTTTTTACGGCGGGCGCACTGGCTGGGGCCGCCGGTGTTTTGCTCGGTCTCGCCTTCAACACCATCTCGCCCTTCATCGGTGGCCCAATGAATCTCAAAGGTCTAACCGTGATCGTGCTCGGCGGCTTGGGCAATATCGAAGGGGCCGTGCTTGGCGCTTTTATCCTCTCTTTCAGCGAAGTGATGAGCGTTGCCTATCTCTCCAGCGATCTGCGTGATGCCGTCTCCTTCATTCTGCTCTTCGTCATCTTGCTCGTCCGTCCCAACGGCTTGCTGGGCAAAACCAGCGAGAAGAGTGCCTAAAGGCGGCTGACATGAACTTTTTCTCCGATTTTTGGCCCACCTACGGCAGCGTTGTCATCTTCGTGCTGATCAACATGCTGCTCGGTATCAGTATTTATTTCACCCTGTATACGGGATTGCTTTCTCTCGCGAATGCGGGATTTATGGCGGTCGGCGCTTACGTCTCTGCGGTGCTGACGGTTCACTTCGGGACGCCCTTTCTCCCTGCACTTTTGGCGGGAGCCTTTAGCGCTGCACTGCTTGGATGGTTGCTCGGCCTGCCCGTTCTGCGCCTGAGGGATATTTACCTTGCCATCGCTACGCTTGGTTTTGGCGAGATCATTCGCATTGTTGCGATCAATTTCGATAAATTTACAGGACTAAATTGGGTCGGTGGCGCCCAGGGTTTGGATCGCATCCAAAAGCTGACCACGCCGACAGGTTTACTGATCGCCCTCCTTATCTTATGTGTTTTCCTTGTCCAGTTGCATCGCTCCCGCACGGGGCGGGCGCTGGCTGCCATTCGTCGCGACGAGAGTGTTGCTGCGTCGATGGGTATTAACGTCTTTCAATACAAGTTGCTCGCTTTTGTGCTCGGTGCCTTCGTGGCTGGCTTGGCGGGCGGATTTAGCGCTCACCAGATTCGTTTTGTGGGACCGAACGCTTTCAGCTTCAGCACGGCTGTCAACATTCTGGCTTATGCCGTGCTTGGTGGGATGGGGCATTGGGCGGGGCCGCTGGTGGGAGCTGCCATCCTGACCATTTTGCCTGAAGCCTTGCGATTTTTGAACGAATATCGGGGCATCTTCAACGGCATCATTCTCGTGATGGTGATTATTTACCTGCCAAGTGGCTTGGTCAACCCAGCTTGGTGGAGACGGGTATTCCGCCGAAAGGAGACAGCAGATGCTTAAACTGAACCAAGTCAGCAGGCAGTTTGGCGGTTTATCTGCGGTTAACGAAGTTTCTTTTGAAGTGGAAGCAAACCAAATCGTCGGTTTGATCGGACCGAACGGTGCTGGCAAAACGACCCTGCTCAATCTCATCAGCGGTCTCGATCAGCCTACGCATGGTCAAATCCACTTTAAAAATAAACGCATTGACAAGCTGCCGCCGCATCAGATCAACCAACTTGGGATTGCGCGGACGTATCAGAATATCCGCCTGTTTGCGGAGATGAGCGTGCTCGATAATTTGATCGTTGGGCTGCACACGCAGGGCAAAGCGAATTTGCTGAGCGCGGCGCTGATGCTGCCTGCCTACCGTGCCGAGGAAAAACGCCTGCGAGCGGATGCCGAAGCCCTGAGCGAACGGCTCAGCTTGGACGCATTCAACAACGCTCCGGCGGATTCGCTCTCTTACGGCGACCAACGGCGGGTCGAGATTGCCCGTGCGCTGGCTACGGACCCCGAACTTTTGCTGCTCGACGAGCCGACGGCGGGCATGAACGCCACCGAGACGGCGCGTCTTGGCGATTTAATTTTGAGCTTGCGTGATGAGGGGCAAACCGTTTTCGTCATCGAGCATGATATGGCTTTCATCTCGCAGGTTTGCGACCGTGTGATCGTACTGAACTTTGGCGAAGTGATCGCCGAGGGCACGACCGATGAGATCAAAGCCAACCCGCTGGTGGTCGAAGCCTACTTGGGAACGGAGGCCGAACATGCTTAAAGTGAGTGGATTGACGGTCAATTACGGGGCGATTGAAGCCGTGCGTAATATCAGCTTCGAGGTTGCTGAGGGACAAGTCGTGGCAATCATCGGTGCGAACGGCGCAGGCAAATCGACCACGCTGGATGCCATCGGCGGGCTGCACAAACCTGCCAGAGGAACGATCGAATTTGATGGCAAGAACATCACAGGGATGCGCGCCGACCAAGTCGCCAAACTGAGATTGGCACAAGTGCCCGAAGGGCGTGAAGTGCTTTCCCCGCTGAGTGTGGAAGAGAATTTGCGCATGGGCGCATATATTCGCAATGACCGTGACGAGGTCGAAAACGATATTCAGGCGATGTTCAAACGTTTCCCGATTCTCGATTCACGCCGTAAACAAGCCGCGGGATTAATGAGCGGCGGCGAACAGCAGATGCTGGTGGTCGCCCGTGCGTTGATGGCACGCCCCAAACTGCTGATGCTCGACGAACCCAGCATGGGATTAGCACCGCTGATTGTGAACCAAATTTTCGAGATCATCACCGAGATCAGCGCTGAAGGTGTCACACTCCTGCTTGTAGAGCAGAACGCCCGCAAAGCCCTGCAAGTCGCTGATTATGCTTATGTGCTGGAGCGCGGTGAAGTCGCTTATCATGCGCCTGCGGCTGAGTTGAGGGACGATCCACGGGTGGTGGCGGCGTATTTGGGGGAATAGCCCCCTCTGCCCTACGGGCATCTCCCCCAAATTCCAACCCCGCCAACATCCTGCGGGGCAAGAGCGTGGAATTTAGGGGAGAAGGGATTAGGAATCAGAAGAGCGGACGGGTGTCCGCTCTTTTTTTGGAAATTTTGTGGATGTTATTTGTTTGGAAAACGAAAAACAGAAACTTGGTTAGTGTCTCCAAAGTACACAGCAACTACATCATTGTTAGCAGCGATATAAATAGATGTGTTAAGAAAGTCAAAGTTTTGGGATAAAGTAGGAGGATATTTTTCAGCGAAAGATGGGGTGAATTGCAGACTGCCCAAAATCTTGCCTGTTTGTGTTTCTACTGCAAGTAGTTTGGTTTCATCTGTTAGAAAATAGATAACATCTCCTCCAACAGCTACATTGCTGACAACGAGTTGGCTATAATTCCAGACTTTCGTCCCATCACTTTTTCGAACGGCATCAACCGGACTTGAGTTAGAATATCCACTTTTTACAATGATTAAGTTTTCGGTGAGTACAGGAGCATCTAAGTCCCATTCGTTATAAACAGGCGAATCAAATCTTGTTTGCCAACGATATTCTCCAGATGCTTTTAAGTTCCCACGAGACCATTGATAGGTTGTTTTATTTTCAATTGCAAAAATACTATCCTCCTCGCTTGTAAAATTCGTTATTTCGCCATTATTGGGATTCAAAACATAAAAAGCACCATCTCCACGATGATACGTTTCGATATTAATACCATCACTAGCTAAAACTAAACTATTAAGTCCAATGGCGTACTTATAATCAAAAGTGGTTTGCCATATTTCTGCTCCTGAGCGCAAATCATACGCTTGAATTCCTGTCGCTCCACCAAAGGACTCAGGCGCTTTTTCAACATAAACAAGATTTCTATCTGCAACAATAAATCCTTGAGCAGACAGAGTCTGCCAATTTATCATTCCTGTTTCAATATTAGCGTTGACCAAATCTGCTACAACACTGGGTGTGTCGTCATTACTAATTTCTCCAATAAAAATGAGCATATTATCAATGACAACAAGAGGAACTGCTTTATAGCCTCCCCAAGCATGAATGTTCTGATATGTCTTTATTTCTACAAAGTCATTGCTGGATGTTGCGTCCATTTGATAGAACTGCGTAGGTGATTCTCCTGCTGCATAAGCAGGTAAATAATCGTATGGCTTACGAAAGGGATTTGTTTTATCAAAAGACCAGAAAAGGCTCGGTATTGGCTGTATCAAAACAAAAGCTAACTGAACAGATAAGGCTACAATCATAAACCAGCCAATTTTGACAGCACTTTTTCCTTTAGACGGTTCTTTTTTCCCTTTGGGGCGGAGAACTGAAACACGATTTTTTATCGAACTTATGGCAATGTAATAAGCAGGGATTGAGATGGGGATAAAAGCATACTGAAAAGACCCATTAAAAATCTTGAGTACTAAAAACATTTTAGGGAAGAAAAGAACAAACGCAATTACAAACGCCAAATATTGATTTCGTAAAACCCTTTTTTCTTCAACTGAAGTTTCTCTGATTTCTTTCATGATAAACCCTCCAAATCGCTCGCATAGAAATTATTTCGTGTGCATTTAGTTAGAGGTGATTATACCCCGCAGCCGTCTCCCCTCTTTCCTCATAAACCTTCCAACCTGCCAACTTTCAAACCTTCAACGAGCAGCCCCACTTGCCCCTTCCTCCCCCCTGCCGTATAATCGAGCCATGCCTATCCTGGACGAAAACACCCTCGACTTCATTAGTCGCAGTCCTAAACAGACTCGCCGCATCGGGATGCGCCTTGGCGCATTGCTTGATGCAGGCGATGTGATCTGCTTGCAGGGCGACCTTGGCGCGGGTAAGACCACCTTCGTCCAGGGCTTGGCACAGGGTTGGGGATCGCTCGATCCCGTTTCCAGCCCGACCTTCGTCATCGTCAATATGTACCGCCGCCCCGATGAAAGCGAGCTTTATCACCTCGACACCTACCGTCTCGAATCTGCGCCCGAAGCCGCCATGCTTGATCTCGACGATATGCTTGACGCGGGCCCGCTCGTCATCGAATGGGCAGAGCGCATTGAGAGTATCCTTCCCAATGAGCGCCTTTGGCTGCAACTCGAACATATCGACGACGAACAACGCCGCATCCAGTTTAAGGCGCAGGGTGCACGCTATGAAAATTTCATCGAAGAAATCCGCCAGTCGGCATTCGGAGGCGATTAATGCTCCTCGCAGTAGATACATCCACCACGCAAATTGGATTGGCGCTTTATGACGGCAATCAGGTCATCGGCGAGACGCTTTGGCATGGAAAATTACGTCACACCACCACGCTTGCGCCCGCCGTTGCCGAACTACTCGAACGTACCAATACCAAAATCGGCGACGTTGACGCCATCGGGATCGCGCTTGGGCCGGGCTCATTTACATCCCTGCGTGTGGGATTAGCCTTTGTGAAAGGATTGGCGCTGGCGCGTCATATCCCATTGATCGGCATTCCCACATTGGACATGCTGACCGCAGCGCAGCCCGCGCGTGATTTGGGCTTGGTTGCCGTGCTACAGGCTGGACGCGGGCGTTTGGCAGTTTCCCGTTATCACGCCCCCGACGGACAGACCTGGCAACCCGAAAGCGAGCCGACCGTCATGCGCATCGACGAGCTGCTCGAATTTATCCACAGCCCCACAATTGTCTGTGGAGAACTCAGCGCCGAGGAGCGTAAGCAATTAGCGGACGATGATCGGGTGCAGTTAGGTACTCCCACGCAATGTACACGGCGTCCCGCCTTTCTGGCAGAACTTGCCTGGAAACGGTATCAAGCCGATGACACGGACGATGCAGCATCCTTATCCCCGATCTATATCCATGTTGGGGAGCCTATTCCATCTTAATAACCATTTCGTGCGTCGCACCAGCCTTTTCGAAAAAAGTCTATTAAACAAATAAAAGACTAAGCGACACACAAATCCTGTTAAACTTGGTGCGACGCGCCATTTATCCGAATGGAAAAAATCATGACAACAAAAGAAGCATTACTCACCAAATTGAAAAATAAAGAAGCCCGCATGGCTGTGCTCGGGCTGGGATATGTCGGCCTGCCGCTGGCAGTTGTTTTTGCCGAAGCAGGTTTCGAGGTGATCGGGATTGACCCCGACGCCCGCAAAGTGGACTCGCTCAACAAAGGCATCAGCTACATCCCTGACGTACCGACCGAAGATGTGGCGAAGCTCGTAGAAAGTGGAAAACTGAAAGCGACGGTTGATTTCTCGATTTTGAAAGGAGTCGATGCTGTCAGCATTTGTGTGCCGACACCACTGCGAAAAACGGGCGACCCCGATATGTCCTTCATTGATGCGGCAACCTCCGAGTTAGCAAAATATGTTCACGCGGGCATGGTAATCGTACTTGAGTCGACAACTTACCCGGGCACGACGCGCGAAGTTGTCTTGCCGATGATTACCGAACACAGCAATTTAACCATTGGCGAAGACCTCTTCCTGTGTTTTTCGCCTGAGCGCGTTGACCCCGGTCGTGAAGATTGGACGACGATCAATACCCCCAAGGTTTTGGGCGGTATCACCGAAAGCTGCTCGGAAGTGGCGAATGCCTGGTATAGTGCTGCAATCCAAACCGTTGTGCCTGTTTCATCAGCAGAAGCAGCTGAAATGTCGAAATTGCTGGAAAATACTTTCCGCATGATTAATATAGGTATGGTCAACGAGTTAGCGATCATGTGTGACCGCCTTGGCGTGGATGTTTGGGAAGTGATTGATGCTGCGGCAAGCAAGCCTTTTGGCTTTATGAAATTCACACCCGGCCCCGGCCTGGGTGGGCACTGCATTCCGATTGATCCGCTGTATCTTTCGTGGAAGATGAAATCGGTTAATTACAACGCGCGCTTTATCGAATTGGCATCTGAGATCAATACCGGCATGCCGCGTTATGTCGTCACCAAAATACAGGATGCGCTCAATGAGCATCGCAAGTCGATCAAGGGCAGCAAGATTCTCGTTTTGGGTGCTGCCTATAAACCTGATATCGACGACTTGCGCGAATCCCCCGCATTGGACGTGATCGGTCTGCTGGCTGAGAAGGGCGCGGATGTTGAGTATCACGATCCCTATTGCCCCTCGCTGATGACCCATGAAGGGGAGACAATGTACAGCGTTCCCGATATGCTTGAAGCTGCTGAAAAAGCGGATTGCGCTGTCATCATCACCAATCACAAGGTCTATGATTATGATGCCCTGCTCGAAAAAGCGGAGTTGATCGTTGATACCCGCAATGCGCTCGGCAAGGTTGGGCGCAGTAATCCGAAAGTTTTCGGGTTGTAATTTAAAAGAAGAGAATAGAAAACAGTAGGTGCGGGGTTACCCTGCACCTACTGTTAAGGAAGACAGGTTTTTATGTCAAACTATCTAGTTACTGGCGCGGCCGGTTTTATTGGTGCGCGTGTCAGCCAAATGTTGATCGAAGAGGGGCACACTGTTATCGGGTTGGACAATCTTAACGATGCTTATGATGTGCGCATCAAAGAGTTTCGCCTCAAATCGCTGCTCCCACTGGATGAATTTACTTTTCATCAGATCGACATTGCCAATTGGGATGCCGTTAAAACAGTCGGGGAATCCAGTCCGCAAATTGATGGGGTGATCAATCTCGCCGCCCGCGCGGGGGTACGTGCAAGTACTACTGTGCCCTTCCAGATGCTCTCATCGAACACCAACGGCACACTCTCCATGCTGGAACTTTGCCGCCATTTCAATATTCCCAAGATCATTCAGGCATCCACATCCAGCATTTATGGCGCGAATCCGCCTTATCCCACGCCTGAAACAGCGAATAGCGACTATCCGCTGCAAGCCTATGCCGCTAGCAAAAAAGGTGCCGAATCTCTCTGCCACAGCTATCATCATCTCTTTGATGTGGATGTGAGCATCGTGCGCTTCTTCACTGTTTATGGCCCTGCCGGGCGTCCTGATCTGGCAATGTTCCGTTTCGTGCAATGGATCACCGAGGGACGCCCGCTGCATCTCAATGGCGATGGCGAACAATCACGCGGATTCACCTATATCGACGACATCGTGCGCGGGGTCATCCTTGCCCTCAAGCCGGTCGGCTACGAGATCATTAATCTCGGTGGACACGAGGTCATCAGCATCAACGACCTGATCAAGCTGACCGAGGAGTTGGTTGGCGGCAAAGCGGAGATCATCCGCCACCCCGCGCATCCCGCCGATATGCGTCGCAACCAGGCAGATGTGACCAAGGCTCACGAAATGCTCGGCTGGGAGCCGCGTGTCGGTCTGCGCGAGGGGATGCAAGCTCTCGTTGATTGGTATAACGCCGAACGCGAATGGGCAAAGAATATTGAGACAGGCTCGTTATAGAGGGTTGCAGGAATGGTGCCCATAAGAACTTGTATTCAATTAAAGAATGCAAATCAAGATGATCTTCCCGTTGAATTTCATGGTGATGATGTACGCTATTCAGAAAGCCTGGTTGAATATTTCCTGAAGGAATTTACTCGCAAGGGAGATCGGGTTTTCGACCCTTTCGCGGGTTATGGAACGACATTATTGGTCGCTGAAACGCTGGAAAGAGTTCCGCTTGGCATTGAATACGATGAAGAACGAGTACGATATATTCAATCCAGGTTGAAAAAAGCAGATAGTGTCCTTCACGGTGATGCACGACAACTGAAACTATATCATTTACCGCCTTTCAATTTCTCAATCACATCCCCGCCTTATATGGGAGAAAATGATATTGAAAATCCCTTTACGGCGTATACAACAACAGGAAATGGGTATCAGGGATATTTGGAAGATATTCGAAATATTTATCGACAAATGAAAGAAATTATGGCTCCTGATGCGAAAGCTGTGATTGAAGTTGCTAATATTAAACAAAAAGGCAATGTCACGACGCTCGCTTGGGATATTGGCAAAGAAATATCCAGGGTGCTTGATTTTGAAGGGGAAATGATTATAGATTGGGATCATTACGGCTATGGATACACTCATAGCTATTGTCTTATCTTTAGAAAACCAAACTAAAGGGTTGTAGCAGAAATAACTTTTTCTGCGCCCCGAAGTCCAAGGCCATCACACAAGCCCTTCTCTCGTTCGTTTTCGGCTTTGCATCCAAAAACTATGCAAAAATTCATAAAAAAAATCGTCGCGATCCCAAAAATTGGCTACATCCTTGCCGGGTTGGCAGGTGTGATCTATTTTTTCACCGCACTGAATTTGGCGCATCACACGACATCATTTTTGGATGAGGGGTTGTACACCTACAAGGGTTGGCTTTTTGCGACGGGCAAGTATACGCCTTTTGCTGAATACAGCGTGTGGACAAACCACATGCCGCTCTCTTTTATGATCCCCGGCTATGTACAAAAATGGTTTGGGGCAGGGCTGCGAACGGCGCGCTATTTCATGATCTTGCTTGGGTTGTTGACCCAGCTTGGTTTGTGGATCGTAGTCCGGCGCTGGTCGAATCGTTGGTGGGCAGCGGGTGTGGCGCTGGCATTTGCGCTCAATCCGGCATCAATCAAGCTTTATACTCTCAGCATTTCGCAGGGGCTGATCGCTTTTATGTTTGTCTGGATGTTAGTGGTGATGCTTGTCGAAGACCTGCCCCTTTGGCGGATCTTACTTGGCGCAGTGATCGCGAGCCTGATGCTTTCCACGCGTTTGAATATGGCTTATGTCCTGCCAATTTTGCTTCTGTATTTTTGGTGGGAGTATGGCTTTAAAAAAGCTTTCTGGGCAGGTTTGGCGGGGCTGCTTGGTCTTGTTTTTGTGCAGTCCTTTTTTGCCCCTGATATTTTGCGTTTTTGGGCAAAATGGCTGCCAGAGAATCTGACTCCTTTTCTGAATGTCTTCCGCAATCAGAGTGATATTCCTTATACGCTTGGCGCAAGCGCAGAAGAAACCGTCTCTACTTATCGCGTTTTACTTTATCTTTTCCTCACGCTTCGCTTACATTTCGTCGCCCTCTTTGGTGCGCTCAGCACTTGGTTGCTTTTCCCGCGCATCCGCAAATTCACGCCGCGGATTCGGGCGGTAGTTTTCCTTTCGGTGCTTCTGCTGGTGCTTTTTGGCGCGCATGCCATGAATACCTTTAGCAGCGATCGTTGTGTTTCCTGTCTTTTGCTCTATGTGGGATATTTCGACTTTCTTGGGCTAATCCTTTTCCCGCTGGCATTTCCGCTTTTGCAAAAAGAACATGGCAGGCTTAAACGCACGCTTCTTTTTGGCTTTGTGGGTATCACGATTGTTGGATTGGGTTTCAGCGCCTACGAAGATGTCAGCCTCGATTTTGCCCATCAGGTGCTGCCTTATATTCGGGATAATTATGTCTGGAGTGCGGCACGGCACGTGATCGGTCTGGAAGAATTGGTCTTTTTCCGGCTGGCGTATCTCGCTCTTGCCGTTGGGCTTGCTCTCGTTGGCCGGATCAATTTGGGTCATCATCAAAGCCATCCGTGGCAAAGCCCAAGCCGGAGAATGGATTATTTTGTGGTGGATTATGCTCTACTTCATTCCCACCGGCCTGTTTCTGGCCAAATTTATGCGCTATATGATCCCGGTAGTGCCGTTGTTTACATTATTTGGGGCGGGATTAGTGATTGCGCTATGGCAGTACAAAAGCAGCGAGTCAAGCGATCAACATGCTGATAATAAAGAATCGGTGGTCAGTGGTCGGTGGTCAGTGGTCGGT
>JBNKMO010000131.1:0-1898 GCA_050293165.1 Anaerolineales bacterium
CTATGTTTATATCTGTTATCTTGTATAACATCCAAGTTTTTTCTCTCACACGCCCTAACACGCCAATTCCAAGCCAATATTGACGAGAAGCTCTAACAATTTGAGTCCCTTTATTAATTGACACTGCTGATTGTATAGGAAAAAAGAACAACATAAAAAATAATGTTAGCAATCCAAAGAGGATAAATCCTATCCCTACTTTTCTTCCAGTGTCACTAGAAAAAATGGAAACACCAAAAAACATCCAAGGGATGGAAGCTGCAAGAATCCCAAACAAAACTAGCCAACGCTTATTTGCAGAACCCAGAATCAATTCTGAAGGCTGTTCTTCTTGCATACGAAGATAAGAAAGAGTTAGAGGCATCTTAAAATCCTATGTTATCCACTATGTTTTTTTCAGAGGCTATCACACAAAGCTTGCCCACTTCATCATTGCGTACAAAAACATTCCCAATCATCCCTATTGTCTTACCTCTCCCACTTCAAGAAAGCATTCAAAACCCCCAAATTGATCTCGAAATCCGTGTCTTTGTGATTTGAGAGTTCAATATCCACCGCGGGAATATCTTTTACCGAGGATGCCCAATCAGTCAGGTTGCCGCTGTATTCGCAGCCAGTCTCTGTTGGTGGATAGAGGTAGCGATGGCTGGCACGACTGAGGGTCTTTGCCAAATCTTCCGATGGCTTGAAGGGCGGCATCCCGCCTGCGAAGATGCCCAGGGCGGCGCTATGATAGCTGATCAGCGCTTCAAAGTTATGTAACTCAATAAAGTTCATCAAGGCAATCGTCTCTGGCTCAGAGCCGGGGTGCGTGCCGCCAGTCGTCGGGAGGTAATCCCAGCAGCCTTCACGATCCCATTCGGCGACCCAGTGATAGGGGAAGTTATGGTTCAGGTCGACACCGTTTTCGTTGGTGCGTCCAGCATTCCCATGAAAGCGCTCGTAACCATCCGGGTTGAGACTGGGCAAGATGTAGAGCGTCATATCGCTGGGGATCACTTCGGGGTGCTCGTCGAGATAGATAATCAGCTCATCGGCCAAGTCAGCGGTATTCCACTCGTAGCCGCCGTGAATATCCGCCACGATCAGGCGTTCGCGCGCGCCGTTGCCAAAACGATAGACGTCAATCGGACGCCCCAACACCGAGTAGCCAATCACCAATGCGCGGCGATTGAAGACTTCGAATGAGATGCTTGGTGCCGTCGGGGTCATGCCAACGATGAACGTGCTACGCGGGTTCGGCGTAACCGTTGGCAGGTAATACTGCGTGGGTGGCAACACCTGCGTGGACGCGGATGAAACGGTAGCTGCCAGCGGTGGCAGCCCTTCCTCGTTAACGGAAGCAAGCGCCGGTTGAGCGTGTGCCGTGGCCTCGCCACGTCCGAGAAGAAGATAGGCGGCCAAGCCGATCAAACCTAAAAAGTTCAGCGCCCAGATGCCGATCAGCCAAGCCGGGGTTCCTTTACGTCCTTTTGCCACTACTCAATCGCCCGCCGCAAAATATTGATGGCGATGCTCGGTGCCCAACGCAACGCATTTTGGGGATGCCCACCATAGCGCAACGTGCGCGTTTTTTCGCCATCCGGCGTGAGCAAAACGACCTCAGCGATCTGTTCATCATCACCAGGGAAGAAGGCAATGCCCACAGCGGCATCGGCATTATGTTTTTCCTTGAGCGCCTGTAATGCGGGGGGAAGTTCGCCTACGGCGAGATTTTGGTCTTCTGCCGCCAAAAGTTGGGGATTGGCAACCTCGCGCAGTTGCTGGGACAGACGCCCCTCCAAACCGGATTCAAGGGTGACCAAATTCCAGCCGTGCTTTTCGAGGGCCGCCAGCGTAACGCCCGGTAATGTATCCTGGTCAGTACCAAAGACAACTTTGCCCAACCTTTGGCGAAT
>JBNKMO010000132.1:0-11007 GCA_050293165.1 Anaerolineales bacterium
AACACCATTGATCCGTTGGGCGGTTCTTTCTTTGTCGAAGCGCAGACCAACAAGATCGAAGCGCAGGCCTACGATTACTTCCGTCGCATCGAAGATTTAGGCGGCATGTTGCCCGCCATCGATAAGGGCTTCTTCCAGAGCGAAATTTCGGATGCTGCTTATCGTTACCAACGCGAGATCGACGAGAACGTCCGTCGCATGGTCGGCGTGAACGCCTACAAAGATGACAAGCCGATCAATATCCCCATCCTTGAGTTTGACCCCGACGGCTACGACCGCCAGGTCGCGCGCCTGAACGATGTCCGCAAAACGCGCAACAATGAGCAAGTCACCAAGACCCTCGCTCGCTTGCGCAACGCCTGCGAAGGTACCGAAAACACGATGCCTTTCATCATTGATGCCGTCCGCGAATACGCCACGCTGGGCGAGATCATCAACGTCATGAAGGATGTTTTCGGCGGCTACGAAGAGCCAACCTGGATTTAAATCGTAGGGGCGGATCTATGTGTCCGCCCGTGATTGGTGCAACCCTTTGGGGCAGACACGCAAGTCTGCCCCTACTTTTTTAAATGGAAGGACTGCCTATGTATGGAGCTTTTTCCTAATTTCTGGATCGCTGCGCGATGAGCTTGGGTGCCGTACCCTTTGTGACGGGACAAATCGTAGCCCGGAACTTGCTCATCGAGTAGACGCATTTGCCTGTCCCGAGCAGTCTTTGCCAAGACCGACGCGGCAGAGATGGTTAATGAGCGCATATCGCCTTTGACGAAGTGTTCCTGGGGGATGTCGATTTCGGGGAGTTTTAGGTAGTCGGTAATCAGGTAATCGGGGATTGGGGAGAGGGCATCGACCGCGCGTTTGGCCGCCAGCCGCGTGGCAGGCAGGATGCCGATCTCATCGATCTCGGTTGCTGAAGCGAAACCAACACCCCAGGAAATGGAAATCTCTTTGATGAGCGGCTCGAAGTGTTCCCGCTGGAGGCGCGTCATCTGCTTGGAATCACGTACACCAGCTAAAATCCGCGTGCGTTCCGGCAGGTTGGGAAGGATGACGGCAGCCGCACAAACGGGGCCAGCCAAGGCGCCGCGTCCGGCTTCGTCTATCCCGGCGATACACGCCCAACCGGCATTCCATAATCGTTCTTCGATGGATAGATCGGGGTATTTAGGGAGTGTGCTTAGGTCAAACTTTTTGCGGGGCATAGCGGCCCTGATGAGCATTGCGGCGAATTTTCAGGATGTCCAGGAACATACGAAAAGAGTCTTGCAGGACGCTGATCTTGCTTTCTTCGTGATAGTACCAAGGGATTGGTAGCTCGAGAATCTCGTAGCCGCGTAATTTGGCAATATAGAGAATTTCAACATCGAATGCCCAGCCCATGATGCTTTGGTGTTGGAAAATATCCTCAGCCACATCAGCGCGGAAGCCTTTGAAGCCACATTGCGTGTCATGGATATTAGGTAGAGCCAATAAGCGGATGATGAAATTGAAAACACGTCCTGTCAGGTGGCGTTGGTGCGGCTCATCATAACGGATCGCCCCCTCGACTTCGCGGGAGGCAATCACAATGTCGGCATCGTTATGCGGTGGAATGAAGCGCGTGATCTCCTCGATCGGCATGGAAAGGTCTGCATCGCAAAAAACGCGATACTTGCCACTCGCAGCAAGCATTCCGCGCTGGACGGCTCTGCCTTTACCCGCTTCTGCGTTTTGTAAAACATAGAGATTTGGAAAAGCAGCGCTGAGTTCCTGTGCGATCTTGAATGTTCGGTCATTGCTGCCGTTTTCGACAACGATCACTTCAGCAGAGTAATTTTGTTCCACTAAAAAAGAGAAGACCTGCTCCAGCGTGTGGGGCAGGCGGTTCTCCTCGTTATATGCGGGGATGATGATTGATAAGAATGGTTGCGACATTTTAGAGCGACATCAGAGCGGCAATGATGATGACAATGAGCATTAACGCGACAAAACCAGCCATGCCTGCCAAAACGATAAGCTGCTTATTCGTCATGCCGAAAAGCCCAGATTGGCTTGCTCGTTTTTTTGCTGCCGGGCGTGGACGCGCTGGTTCCATTACTGGGACGACAGGCGCAAATTCTTCAGATGTTTCTTCGTCGTTATCAAATGAGAAACCAAGGTCACCAAATGCGTTTGAGGCTGGCTCACCCTGTGACGGGTAAGCGTCTGCTTCTGCATAAGGATCATAAACAGGGGTAGCTTCGGGTTCTGCAGATTGGGCTGCGGGCGCCGGTGCAGATGCCTTGCGAAGAGGATTGATGATCGCTTCGGAAATCTGGTGTACGTCCCCCACCGGCATAATCGGCGGAGACTGGCGCAGCCCTGCGGCGAAACGCTCGAGGGCGTCGCCCATTATAACGCGCACGGCGGGACGAACAGTCTCGATGTGTATACGGGGATTCACTGCCAGTAGAATCGGTTCGATTTCTTGAGGGAGTTCAATCGCCTGTTTTTTGAGATAAAGAGTAACTGCTTTACTGAGTTGGATGGTGCGCTTGGGTAAATTGATACTGGCTTCTTTATATTTCTCTCCAACGAGAGAGTCCCAATTCTCGCCCTTGGCGCGATAAGTGCCCTCAGCATTAGTGACTGTAAAGACATAAACTCCGGTTGGTCCGATCAGGATAAAGGGGACTGTGATCTTGGATGCGCCCAATGTGTGATTCCGGATCAATGTGAACTTTTTGTCAAGTTGCTTCTCAAAAAATGCAATTACCTTGGTTTGTGCCTGTAAGTTGTCATACCAGGAAAAGCCATTTTGCAGCGTTCCCTGAATGCGATTGATGAAGCTGATTGAGCCGTCTTCTTCGAGAAATGGGGTTTTGTCAATAATTCTCATTTTTCTGCCTTTGTGAAGTATGGAGTTGGCGTTTCAATTTTAGCACAGGCAATCTAGAATTAGGAGTAATGTCGGATGAATATGGCAAATAATAGTCCTGTGGCACGAAAAAACCACCGACAAAATTGTCGACGGTTTTGATGGTCGGGGCAGACAGATTCCTGTCCCGGTGCCTCATACCCTGCAAGTTCTTCACCAAAATATCACTATTCATTTGGGTTGACAAATATTCTTTTTTTATATATACTGAGCGCGCTCATTGAATGAGCGTGCTCAGTCAGATAAGAAAGGGTTTCCAATGGAAAACGCAAGGTCAACTCGAAGAGAAGAACAAAAAGAAGCGACAAGGAAAAATATCCTTGACGCTGCAGAAGCACTTTTTGCAAAGAAGGGCTTTAGTGATACAACAACGCGTGATATTGCGAAAGAAGCAAATGTAGCCATAGGGACTGTATTTGTTCATTTCCCCGATAAGTCTTCCTTATTGGCCGCAACCTTATATGAAGGCGTGGAAGAAGTTTTGCAAAATGCTTATGCCACCCTACCAGACGAGCTTCTGATTAAAGAGAAATTATTATATTTGGCAAAGGCTTTGTACGCACATAATTTTAAAAAGCCATCACTAACAACAATTTTGCTTAAAGAGACCTTATTCATGGAAGGTGAGTGGGGAGAGGCTTTTCAGGGGCAATCAATGAGTTTTATCGCTAAGGTTATGGAACTTCTCACAGAAGCGCAAGAGCGTGGTGAAGTAGAAGCAGACGCGAATTGTCCATTAATTGCAATGGCTTTCTTCTCCAATTATTTCATGCTTCTTATTAATGCCCTTCGAGAGAAAAACCCAAATACGAATACGCAAGTTGGGTTACTGTCTCAGTTGCTGGACCTCATTCTTGCCTCGGCAATCAGGTAGGATGCTGTGCTAAAGGTACTCCTTCAATCTCTTATTTCGGCATCTACCGGGCTTCTCTCTATCGGGTCAATTACGCTGGTTATCTTGTTGCTGATCTCCAAACGCGGTTGGCATAACGGGCTGGGATACGCTTTGGGCTATACCACAGCCTACACGATCATCGGAGCCTTGGTTGTTATTTGGGACTATCGCGCCACAGAAAAAGGAGCAAATGGATTCGGCATATTCCCTCCCGTTTTCCTAACGGTTTTCGGGACAGTGCTTCTCTGGCTCGCAGTGAAAAATTGGCGAAAGCCAGCAACGGCCAAGCAAGAAGAACCGCGCTTCTTCACAATGATGGATAGCATCACACCCCTAAAGGCCTTTGGCTTTGGCGCAATGGTATCGCTGATCAACTTCAAAAATCTGGCACTCTTCCTATCTGCTTTATCCGTTGTCGTATTGAGCGATTTAGTCCTAACCGAGAAGCTCACGATTACCTTGCTTGTTGCCCTGGTTTTCTCTTTGTCGGTCATTATCCCCGTCCTGATCTATCTTTTATTCCCAGAACGTGCCGCCGATGTGCTCAATTCAATCAAAGATACTCTCAACAAGTATCGCCGTCCCATTGGGATAGGCGTGCCATTCTTCTTTGGATTTATCTTCCTGATAAAGGGAATCATGCTTTTTTCTGAGATAGGCTAAACCTACCCGCTATGCGGCTGTATCGCCCGTGACCTCAGGCTTGTTACCGTTTTAGCAGCTTTTTTTTGACCCAATCTATTCTCTACTTATTCTGAAACCAAAAGGATTTTAAATGACAATTTTATTCTTCAACCAAGTCAACGCAGCAGATATTGAAAAGGTAGGCGGTAAAGGTGCAAATCTGGGAGAAATGACTCAAGCCGGATTCCCAGTTCCTCCAGGATTTTGTATCGCGACAGATGCTTATCAAAGAATGATAAGCAGAGGCAACTTATATCCACAAATTGAGACTTTGCTAAATTCGTCAATAAATTCTCTTGCGGAAAGCGCAAAAAGAATACAAGAAATGATTTTGGGCGTATCCTTCCCCGATGAGTTGGCAAAAGAAATTGAAAATGCCTATAGAAAACTTGCCAAAGAGAAGATAGTCCCTGTGGCAGTTCGCTCTTCTGCTACGGCTGAAGATTTACCAGAAGCCAGTTTTGCCGGGCAGCAGGAAACTTATCTGGGGATACGAGGTGAAAGAGAACTGCTCCGTCACACCCAACTGTGCTGGGCATCGTTGTGGACAGAGCGAGCAATTTCATATCGACAGCGCAATGGTTTTCCGCATCAGCAGGTTAGCTTATCGGTTGTGGTACAGGCGATGGTAGAACCTGAAACAGCCGGGGTATTATTTACGGCTAATCCACTAAACGGCAACGGAAGTGAAATGCTCGTAAACGCCTCCTACGGTTTGGGTGAAAGCGTTGTCTCGGGTCAGATTACCCCTGATAGTTATCGGCTATCTGTTGGAGCCGAATCGTTGATTATCGAAAAAGAAGTTGGGGCGAAGGAAACGCGGATCGACCAGCAAGCAAGTGGAGGGACGCGTACGACCCAAATTCCAGAGGCAGATCGTCAACGCCTGTGTCTAGATTCAACTCAGCTAGAGAAATTAGTCGAGTTGGGGAGCAAAGTCCAAAATCATTATGAAATCCCGCAAGATATTGAGTGGGCATTTGCTGGCGAGGAGTTATTTCTTTTGCAAACTCGCCCGATCACTTCCATAAATGAAGCGCCAAAAAGCACCCGGAAATTATCAAAGGTGGAACATCGTATTCTAGATGATATTCTTGAGCATTATCCTGACCCTCCCTATCCTCTGGATTATTATGCTGTGACTGAGGGCTATGAGCAGGTTCAAAACGCCATGCGCGAAGCCGGGATGAAAATTGCAAAATCCGATCAGATTATCAGAATGGATGAGGAAGGGATCCCTTTTGTAGAACCAGTTGTACCTAAACCTGGGATAAAAATTCTCTCGCTTCCCCTGCTTATCTACAAAAAAATGCATTTAAATCCTGAAGATTGGCAGAAAACGCAAAGTGCTTTCTTTGCTGAACGTATCTCTTCTTTGAAAAAAGTTGAGTTAAAAAAGAAATCCGATGCCGAGTTGGCGCGCTTCATTGCTGATGCTGTACAAATCGGAACAGATGTGGGAACGCTGCGCTTTGGCACATATATCGCCCCAATGATGATACGTGGAGCGCTGCTAATTGCCTGGGTAAAACTTATCAACAAAGATAAAAACATTATCGAAGCTGATCTGCTCGGCGAATTGGATTACAAAACCGCTCTGATCGATCGGGCATTAGATGATCTTGCGCGTGAAGCAGGTAAAGAGAAAATCGTGCGGACTGCTTTATTGGAATTTTCTCCTGAAGAAGTGATTGGCGAATTGCAAAAAACGGAAGTCGGACTTCAATTTTTAGAGAAAGTGAATGCCTTTTTGGAAGAACATGGTGCGCGCACCATGAAGGTCTATTTGCCATTTTCTAATTATTCCTGGCGCGAGAAACCAGAAAACTTAATGGCTGTGCTGCCACTTATTTTGCGGTCAGGGCACAAGAAGGATAAAGCGGAAGGAAAATTCTCCGCACTTAGGAAGAAAACAACAGATCGTTTGCCTAACTTCCTGAGAAAATCCTTTTTGCGTACCTTGACGCGCTATCGTAATGGGCATATTGCTCGTGAAGCAACTTTATATGCTATCGAAGAGGCCTTTTCTCTCGCCAGACAAGGAACAAAAGAAGCAGCCCGACGCCTCTTTAACGAGGGTATTCTTTCTAAACAAGACGATATTCTCTTTCTGACTCTGCCTGAACTATATGACCAACTGAAGGGTAATACATCATCTGAAATGATGAAAGATTTGATCTTAAAACGTCAAAAAGCACGTCCCAAAGCAAGTGCGATCTGGCAAGACAGAGGGATCGTAGACCTTAGCACATCAAAGAATATGATCAAAGGTCAATCTGGTAGTCCCGGTCTTGCGTCAGGAAAAGTAAGGGTAATTAATGGCCCCGCTGAGTTTTATAAACTAAACGAAGGCGACGTGCTGGTTTGTCAATTCACTGATCCGGCTTGGACACCATTATTTGGATTGGCATCTGCTGTTGTTGCGGATACTGGAGGGGCATTATCCCATGCGGCGATCGTGGCACGCGAGTATGGCATCCCTGCGGTATTGGGCACGCAGGTGGCGACAACGCAATTAAAAGACGACATGCTTATTAGGGTCGATGGGACACAGGGAATGGTTTTTCTGGATTAGATATTTTCGACATATTTGGGATATGTAGAAAACAAAAAAACACCATCGCAATGATGGTGTTTTTTGTTGCCAAGCTTGGGATGATCGGCTTTTTGAAAATGGTCGGGGCGCCCGGATTTGAACCGGGGACCCCCGCGTCCCAAACGCGGTGCGCTGGCCGGACTGCGCTACGCCCCGAGCGGGTGAGAGTATAATCGCACGCATGCTAAATCGTCAAGAAAACATTGTCATTGGATTTCTCGCAACGCTCCTGCTTTTGGCTGGATGCGTGCCTAATACACCACTGCCCGAACCCACACAAACTTCCGTTTCCCCCACGCCAACAGCGATCATAACCAGCACAGTGGCGGCTTCCAGCCCAACGCCCGAGCCATGCTTGGATGCCACAGGGCAAGTTCAACAGGGGACGTACTCGTCGGTTTATCTGCCGGAATATTATATTTTTCTCCCGAAATGCTATTTTGAAGATCAGTCCACTCGTTATCCCGTCCTCTATCTTTTGCATGGACAAACTTTCACCGCCGAGCAATGGCTGGATTTGGGCGTCGTCGAGCATGCCGCCGCGCTGATGGATGCGGGCGAGATCCCGCCCTTTTTGATCGTGATGCCCCTCGACCGTCTGTCGTGGGACTTGGTCGAGAATGACCCTTTTGGCGATGTTTTGATCGACGAGTTCATCGACTTTATCGACGCCGAATACCGCACACTGCCCGAACGCGAGTTCCGTGCGTTGGGCGGACTCTCACGCGGCGCAGGCTGGACAATCCGCAAGGGGCTGCAAAACTGGGAACGCTTCGGCGCGCTGGGCATCCACTCACCCGCCATCTTTCAACGGGATGCCAGCAAACTGGATGATTGGCTGGCAGCCATTCCTGCGGATGAGATGCCCCTGATCTATCTTGATATTGGCGATAACGACAACGAATTTGAAAACGCGCTCGCTTTGGCCGACCTGCTGGCAGAGATGGGCGTGGTGCATGAATGGCACCTCTACACAGGCACGCACGATGATGCCTACTGGCAGGCGCATGTGGATGAGTATTTACGCTGGTATGGGGCGTTTTTTGATGTGCAAAATTAACATGTAGGGGCGCACAGCGGTGCGCCCCTACACGAGGGAAACAAACCATGACAAACACGAAGCGAAGAAGAAAAAACAGCCTGCGCCTGCGCGGATACGATTATTCATCCGTCGGTGCGTATTTTGTGACCATCGTGGCGTGGCAGCGTGAAATGTTGTTTGGAAAAATTGTGGGCCGTGAAGTGGTTTTGAATGAGATGGGCGAAATTGTGCGTGATGAATGGGAACGCACACCGACTGTTCGACCATACGTCGAATTGGGCGCGTATGTCGTGATGCCGAATCATTTGCATGGGATATTGATATTCAATGAAATTGGTACCGTAGGGGCGGCCCAGCGGGTCGCCCCTACCCAGACAACATTACAATCAGGTTCATTGGGTGCGGTGATTGGACAATTTAAATCCATCGCCACCAAACGCATCAACACATTACACAATTCCCCCGGCGTGCCGGTCTGGCAACGCAATTACCACGACCGCATCATCCGCAACGAACGGGAAATGTCCCGCATCTGGGATTATATCGATGCCAACCCCGCACGCTGGGACGATGACGATGAAAATCCGCGTAATTGGTAGGGCATAAGGATCGTGGCTATTATTGGGTTTGTTCTATAAGGAGTGGAAATGAAAGTGTTTAAACTTTTCAAGAAAATACTAAAGATAGTTTTAGCTTTAACATTGCTGTTGGGTTTGATGATATGTTTTCTAGCTTTTTATTATTTTTCAGCTGAAACACAAAGAACACCTTGGGATGAGAGAATATGGACGCAAGCAAACTACTATCCAATAGACCCAAGTACTCTTTTCAATGATATTGAAAATGGAGAAAAAACCGTTTTTTCTCTGAAAGAAGACGACACAACAACTTACCCGGAAGTTCATCCATCAGGAAGTTTCCCTTGGTCATCTAAAGATTATTTCGAGATAGCAAAAGCTCACCATTTTTACATTGCAGAGGAACAAGTTTCAAATGGCTGGGATGTTCTATCTGGTGGAAGCTTTTATATCAATCAGTGTCAAGATAATATGCAAGGCTTCGATAGTGCAGAAATCACCTTTTTTAAAAGGGAGCCAACATTTTTCCCGATAAGTTATATTGGCATATCGCCTTTGAGAAATAGAATAAAGTCGATTGTTGCCCATTATCCAAGAATAGAGCAAAAAACTAGTCTTGATAGATGGTTGAACAATCCAGATACTATCTACAAAGCAAGCGAAGCTTTTACAAGCCCTATTTCAGCAGAAGATGCTTTAGAAATTGCAGAAAATGCTGGTGGGAGAGAAATGCGTAATATGTTGTCGAACGAAGGATGTAGAATTAATTTGGCATATTATTCTGATAGGTGGGTAGTCTGGTATCGATGGAACACAGATGATCTTTATTACACTGTTGATTTTGATATAGACGCAAATGACGGTGACTATAAAATCACATATGATTTAGATAGATGTCAACAGGATATTTGCCCATAACTCACTCACTTTGCATCATCCACCTTTCCCTCGTATAATCCCCCGCATGTCACTCACACCCGAAGAAGTCAAACATATTGCCAAACTCGCCCATCTCGAACTCAGCGACGAGCAGCTTGCCCTCTACCGCGAGCAGCTCTCCGACATCCTCGACCACATCGCCAAGCTGAACGAGCTGGATACCGCCGACATCTCCCCGATGGCAAACGCCGTCGAAGGCGCCAGCCCGCTGCGCCCCGACGAGACCCGTCCCTCCCTGCCCAACGAAAAACTGCTCCAAAACGCCCCTGATAAAGCAGATGGACAGTTCAAAGTGCCGCCCGTTTTGGGAGGTAAGAAATGAGCCTGCTCACGGATCTCCAAAACGGGACGATCACGAGTCGCGCCGCGACCGAGGCTTGCGTGGCACATGTGGACGCATTGGATTCATCCCTGCACTCTTTTCTGCATCTCGACAAAACCGCCCCCGAACGTGCTGCCAGCGTGGACAACGCATCCAAACCCCTCGCGGGGCTGCCCATCGCTGTCAAGGACGTCCTGATGGTCGAAGGGATGCCCGCCACCTGTGGCTCGAAAATTCTCGAGGGTTTCATGCCGCCCTTCACTGCGACCGCCGTCCAGAAACTGATCGGCGCGGGCGCAGTGGTGATCGGCAAGACCAACACCGACGAATTTGCGATGGGTTCCTCCACCGAAAACTCCGCTTACGGCGTGACCCACAACCCCTGGAATCTCAACCGTGTACCTGGCGGCTCATCGGGCGGGAGCGCTGCGGCTGTCGCTGCGGGCTTGGTCCCTGCCGCTCTGGGCACGGATACGGGCGGCTCGATCCGCCAGCCTGCGTCGTTTTGCGGCGTGAGCGGCATCAAACCGACCTACGGACGGGTATCCCGTTATGGGCTGGCGGCTTATGGCTCGTCGCTCGATTCGGTCGGTGTGCTTGGTCGTTCGGTGGATGATATTGTGCCGATCTTTGATGTTATGGTCGGCAAAGACATTATGGATGCCACCACTGTCGATGCGCCGCCGTTAACGGTCGATTACCCAACGGATGGCACGTTAAACGGAATCAAGATCGGTGTCCCTGCCGAATACTTCGTTAAAGGGATGCAAGCCGAGGTCGAGGGGCGTGTCCGCGAAGCGATCGGGATGTTGGAAAAACTTGGGGCTGAAATCATCCCCATTAATCTCCCGCATACCGAATATGCGCTTCCCGTCTACTATATTTTGGCGCCCGCTGAAGCCTCGGCGAATTTGGCGCGCTACGATGGCATCCGCTACACGCCGCGTGAGAGCGACGCCAGCCTGCAGGATGTCTACCGCCAGACGCGCGGCAAACGCTTTGGTGCGGAGGTCGAGCGGCGCATTATGCTGGGAACATACGCGCTTTCGGTGGGC
>JBNKMO010000133.1:0-5121 GCA_050293165.1 Anaerolineales bacterium
TGAACGCCCAAGGCGAAGACGTGGTTGCTGGTATCCGTAATGCTGCCGATGTTGCTCAAATGGTCAACGAGCTTCCTCAAGCCTACGCAGACTTTATGGATGTTTGCGCCAAACTGGAAAAACACTACAGCGAAATGCAGGATGTCGAGTTCACGATTGAAAACGGCAAATTGTGGATGCTCCAAACCCGTGACGGCAAACGCACTGCAAAAGCCGCTGTCAGCATCGCTGTTGACATGGCGAACGAAGGCCTGATCTCCAAAGAAGAAGCTGTTGGTCGCGTTCAGCCTGAACAGGTTGATACCCTCCTTCACCCCCAATTTTCGGTAGAAGAAAAAACTGCTGCGGCTGCTGAAGGCAAGATGTTCGCTACCGGCGTAAATGCATCCCCGGGTGCATCCGTTGGTCGTGTTTATTTCGATGCTGACACTGCTGAAGCCAAAGCCAAAGAAGAAGGCCAGGATGTCATCATGGTGCGTCCATTCACCAAACCCGATGATGTTCACGGTATGCTCGCTGCCAAAGGTATTCTGACTAGTGAAGGTGGGGCTACCTCCCACGCCGCTGTTGTGGCGCGTCAGTTTGGTATCCCCTGCGTGGTTGGTGCATCCTCTGTTCGTATTGACATGGAAGCACGCACCTTTACTGCTGGCGACGTGAAAGTCAGCGAAGGCGACTGGATTTCTGTTGACGGCACGACCGGTGAGGTCTTCCTTGGTCAGATCCCCGCAGTTGCTCCTTCCCTTGAAGAGCAGACTGATCTCCTGACCCTGCTCACCTGGGCAGATGAAATCTCTGCCACCGAAGGCATCCGTGACGTACCCGAAGGTTGGCCTTCCCGTGGTTTGCAAGTTTGGGCAAATGCTGATTATCCCGAAGATGCCCGCCGCGCCCGCTCTTACGGTGCTCAAGGTATCGGCCTCTGCCGCACCGAGCACATGTTCTTTGAGCCGGAACGTCTCCCGATTGTTCAGCAGATGATCCTCGCTGGCCCCGACGTGGAAACCCGTCAGGCTGCTCTCGACAAATTGCTCCCCTACCAGCGCGCCGACTTTGACGGCCTCTTTGAAGCGATGACCGGCCTGCCCGTTATCATCCGCTTGCTTGATCCGCCTTTGCATGAATTCATGCCTGACGAACGCGAATTGCTCGAAAACGTGATCGAAGCGCGCGTTAAAGGTGAAGATGCCTCTGAAGACGAAGCTCTCCTGGCTGATATCGAATCCTTGCACGAATCAAACCCGATGATGGGCTTGCGTGGCGTTCGCCTGAGTGTGATGCTCCCCGAAGTTGTCTCGATGCAAGTCCGCGCCATCTTTGAAGCTGCTGCTGACGTCAAATTGCGTGGTTTCGACCCGCACCCCGAGGTCATGATCCCGCTCACTGGCCACATCAACGAACTTCACTTCATCCAGCCGAAACTCGAAAAGATCGCTGCTGAAGTCATGGAAGAAAAAGGTGTTACCTTCTCTTACAAATTCGGCACCATGATCGAGATCCCGCGTGCCGGTCTGACCGCTGACCAGATCGCAGGCACCGCCGAGTTCTTCTCCTTCGGCACCAACGATCTGACCCAGTTCACCTTTGGCTATAGCCGTGATGATGCAGAGCGCAACTTCCTCGTCAAATACGTCGAAGATGGCATTCTGCCCCTGAACCCCTTCCAGACCATTGACCGTGATGGCGTTGGGCAACTCATGGACATCACCGTCAAAAAAGGCCGCGCTACCCGCGTTGAACTCGAATGTGGTATTTGTGGCGAACACGGTGGCGATCCCAATTCCATCGACTGGTGTCACCAAATTGGCTTGAACTACGTTTCTTGCTCACCCTTCCGCGTGCCGATTGCCCGCTTGGCAGCCGCACACGCTGCGCTTGAGCACCGCGCCTAAATCCAAGTACGAACTGAAAATCCCAGCCGTGAGTGGCTGGGATTTTTTTATCCTATCTGCTACAATCTGCGTATGACAGAGACAACCTTTTCGACCGAAATATATGTCCAAGCGCCTCCTGAGCGCGTTCTTGAATTTCTTGCCGATCTGACCGACCGCAATGAACTTCATCCCTTGATCGTTTCCGTTGAAGAGTTGGATGTCCCCGGTGAGAAATTTCGCCGCTATCGCATTACTGACCGTGTGCCGATGGGGCCTTTCAAGATCAAAGCCGTCTACGAGGCCGATATGTGGCGCGAGGAAGACGGAAGTCTCTGCTCAATTGCACGTCAATCCCCCGGGATCGTCTTGCACAATACAACGACTGCCACCCCGGACGGAAGCGGAACGCTCTTGCGTGAAGTTGTTTCCGTTAAAGCACCATCTCTTTTGCGAGAATTTACCGTCCGCCAAGCGCGCGAATCACATCAGGAGATGTTTGAGCGCGCCAAAGCGCTTCTGGAAGCAGAATAACAAAAAAGTCGCCATCAGGCGACTTTTTTGTTATTCTTATGGAGCTGGCGCAGCGGGCCAATTCAAGGGCTTGGGCTCACTATAACCGTGCTTCTCAACGGTGTAGATAAACCCGCCTGAAGGCGCTGGGCAACCGTATTCGTCTTTGATCTCATAGCTGGTTGTGTACTGATCGGGGAAAGAGATTGGCCACCAGAGCAGATACCCATCCTGACAGACAAACATATCGATAAAATAGCCACGATCTTTGTCTTTCGTCATCTTCTTTTGGTTCCAGGTGATGAGCACTTCTCCGCCAACGCGCGTGACGACCACGTTGTCCGGCGGGCCGTACTGGTTTGAGCCGATACTTGTTAAATCTAACTCGGTCAACTTGACGACGGTCTCTATGTCGCCTTCCACATTCACGACTGAAGGTGCCACCCAACAGAAATAATCCAGCTTATCGAATTTGACGTAGAGCCATTTGCTCAGATACCAACGACTGCGGACAGTGCCCGTATCGCCTTCAAAAAGATCAGCGGCATGAAGATAGGCCACATTTGGGCCATAACGACAGTGCGCATTTGCCACATTCACGGTAACGCTCGGGAAGGCGAAGGTCGGAGTGGCGGTGATCGTTGGTGTGAAGGTTATTGTCGGGGTGTAGGTCAGCGTAGGTGTCAGAGATGGTGTTAGCGTAAAGGTCGCTGTGCTGGTAGGGGTAAGTGTTGATGTGGGCGTAGATGTCCAGGCAGCGGCGGTCATTGTGGCTTGTTCTTCAGGCGAAGGCCCGCACGCGGTGAACAGTAAAACCAAGCTAATCAGGACGAGTTTTTTCTTCATAATATTCCTTTAGTCTTTTATGGCTTCGAGCAATTTCGTCATTGCCACTGTCGCTTTGTCTTGTAAAAAAACATCTGTGATTTCGGATGTATAGGCAGACCGAGCAATGTTGATCTCGATGATTTGTGCGCCATTCCGTTTGGCGATGCGTGGTAGTTGGGCGGCGGGCATGATTTCGCCGGTCGTGCCAACGATCAGGAACACATCGGCTTGTTCGGCCTCCTTGAATGATGATAACATCGCGAGTTCAGGAATCGCTTCGCCGAAGAAGATGAAATCCGGTTTAAGTACTTCGCTGCACACACTGCACAAAGGCGGTAGCAAGTTCAAATCCAGGTTTGATGCGGGCGTCTTCCATCCGCATGAAATGCAGACCAAATCTCGAGAGTTTCCGTGATATTCGTAGACTTCTACACTTCCTGCATCCTGATGTAGGTTGTCGATGTTTTGTGTAATCGTCGCTTTTACGTAGCCATCTTTTTCGAGCTGGGCGATACCGTAATGCGCAGCATTTGGTTCAGCTTGCCCGAAGAAGTCGTAGAAGACCTCTTTAATTTGCCGCCATGATTCACGCGGTTTGGCCTGAAAATAACGAATGTCGATAAAGATAGGATCAACCTTGTTCCACAGCCCATTCTCACCGCGAAAGGGTGGAATATTGCTCTCGACTGAGATGCCCGCACCCGTGAAGGCGGTAACGTGTTTGGCGTTTTTGATAATTTGAGCGGCTTCGTGATAATTAGACATGAGCTTCCAGGCATTTTACGCCCTGCCCGCCGACGGCTGCACTGTGGAGGGTGTTGGCCGGCAGCTCGAGTCGATCTCCTGTGTGCAGGGTGAGGGTCTGATTGAGATCAGGGAGGATAAAGGAGATTGATCCGCGTACGACGTAGATGATCTTGTCGTAGGTGTGCAGATGTGGCGCGTAAAGGTCATGCGGGGCGTTTGACCACGGATAATAGCTCAAGCCCTCGTTGTGCAGGATTTGGGCGAGTTCGTTTTCGTTGGGAGTTGCGCCCTCCCAGCGGATGACTTTGGGTTCGGTAAATGCTGTCATGCTTGTTTTGTTTGCGGCTCAAGCCGTGCCAGTGGGAGTAGGAGCAGAACAGCGCCAATTGTGGCGATAATGCCCCAGCCGATGATCCAGCCGAGGACAAAGCCGAAAGCGGAGCCAATTGGTTCGACGAGTAGTGGCAAAAGGATGGCTGCCACGCCCCAGGCAAGAGCGTTCCCGCCGATGAAGCAGGCGATCAGCCACTGCACCCAGGGCAGGCTTCTATCACTGCTGCCTGTGGGCGTGAAGGTTTTACCGATGCCCCCAAGCGCTTTAGGGACGATGTAGGCGACGACTGCGCTGGCGATCATTTTGGTCAGCTCGTCCATCTTTTACTCCTTTTACTTTTTGCTTAGAAACTCTCCGATTTCTACTTCGCCGATCACCTTTTGGAAATCCTTTGTTTGCATGATGATCGCGGTATTGCGTTTGCCTGAGCCGAAGGAAATTTCATCGTGGGCGAAGACGTTCTTGTCTGCCAATAAGCGGATCGGCTGCGGTAAACCGATAGGCGCCACCGTGCCGATGGGGTAGCCTGTCACGTTTAGGACTTCATCTTTGGTTGCCATTGTCATGCGTGATTGTCCTAAATGAGCGCGCAGTGCGGGCCACGAAAGCTGACCGGGACCAGCGACCATGACCATCATAAACTCATCTTTGCCAACGCGGAAGAGAATACTGCGCACAAGTTGTGTCACATCCTGTGCGCGTTCGGCGGCGGCCTGCTCTATGCTTTTGATCGGATTTGTGTGCTCAAAAACACGGTGCGGGGCGTTTAATTTTTGCAATGTAAGGGATACAGGGGCTGTCTTTGTCATGCCTTTTATTATACATCCA
>JBNKMO010000134.1:0-13350 GCA_050293165.1 Anaerolineales bacterium
ATGCCTGTTTGCGTTCGCTCTCAACTTCTTTGATCGCTTCTTTTTCAAGAGAGTCCAGCTCATCAGCACTGGCAATCTCTCGTTCAAGCATCCACTCGCGCATTTTCAAATTACAGTCGAATTCTTTTTCCCACTCAAGGCGTTCTTTACTTTTGTAACGCTCGTGGCTACCCGAAGTGGAATGTCCCTGCGGCTGCGTCACTTCGGTGACATGCACCAAAGCCGGGATGTGGTATTCGCGGGCAGTATTCGAGGCTGCCCAGTATGTGTCCAGCAAGGCGGGGTAATCCCAAGCCCGAACACTGTAGATGTCGTAGCCGCGACTCGTGTTCTCATCCGAGTCGTTATCGCGCTGGAATCCGCTCAGGATTTGACCGATATTTTCTTTGACCATCTGAAATTCATTCGGCACGGAGATGCCATATCCATCATCATAAACGGTGATGACAGCGGGTGCCTGCAAAACGCCGATCGCATTGACCGATTCCCAGAACATGCCTTCGGCGGTGGACGCATTGCCAATCGTGCCCCAGGCAACTTCATTCCCGTTATCGGAAAACTTCTCGAATCCCTCCTGTAACTCAGGCGAAGAGCGATAGAGACTGGATGCATACGCCAGTCCAACAAGGCGCGGCATCTGCGAGCCAGTCGGCGAAACGTCCGCAGAAACATTATATTCCTGCGTCTGGTCTCTCCACGAGCCGTCGGGGCTGATATAGCGCGTCGCAAAATGGGCGTTCATGGCGCGTCCGGCGGTAGCGGGATCGGCCTTCACATCTGCATGGGCATAGAGCTGCGCAAAATATTCCTGCACGCTCAAGGTTCCCAGCGCAAAAAGCCAGGTTTGGTCACGGTAGTAACCTGAACGCCAATCCCCCTTTTTGAAGGCATGTGCGATGGCGAGTTGCGCCACTTCCTTGCCGTCGCCAAAAATACCAAACTTCGCACGCCCGCTCAAAACTTCACGACGCCCAATTTCGCTGGCTTTACGGCTTTTGTAGGCGATACGATAATCCCCAATAATTATTTCTTTATCAAAAGGCAAGGCTTTTTTCGTAGTCATGGGCTCCCTTTTATCGAGTTGTTCAATAAGACCATTATAGTCTAATAACACCACCTTTTTATTTTCGTAGCTCAAAAAATGAGAAAATTATTATCGTTCGCAAAAATCATGACAAAAATTACAACTTGCTAACAAGTACACCCACATTCTTGACGCATCCATTTGACGGTGATAGACTAACCGTAATTTATTCAAATAATCAGATTAATTACATAGATAGAAGAAATGATAAATTCACTGTCCAAATTCATGAAATATCTCGCCACTCACGAGCAAGCGGAGAGCGAGGGCATACCTGCGCTTGACAAACTTAGCGACGAACTGGAAATCAACCGCGCTGCACTGCGGGAAGAACTCGCGGTCGCTCGTGCATTGGGCTTGGTC
Source organism: Anaerolineales bacterium (assembly GCA_050293165.1). Taxonomy (GTDB): domain Bacteria; phylum Chloroflexota; class Anaerolineae; order Anaerolineales; family Villigracilaceae; genus Desulfolinea. The sequence continues at coordinate 1,448 of JBNKMO010000134.1, forward strand.
GCTGTTAAACCACGCATTGGGACGCGGCGATTGCCCTATACCTTTACCCCCGCCCTGCGACAAAGTCTCGGCTACGCCATCTTGCGCGATCAGAACAACTTTGAAAAATACTCCGACTTGCGCGCACACGTTGAGTCAGCCTATTTTCACCAGGCGGTGAAAGAACTAACGCCCGAAGATATCGATGAGCTCGAAAAACTGGTCTGGATAGCATGGGAAAAACTACGCAGTGACCCACCGAAAATTCCTCACCAGGAACATCGCGATCTTCATCTCTTAATGTACAAACGATTGGACAACATCTTCGCTCTGGGTATTCTGGAAGCTTATTGGGATGCCTATGAAAGTGTTGAACTGAACGTTTTCACCGACTACAAATATCTCACCAACGTCTGGCAATATCACAGCGACATCGTCCAGGCAATCAAGCGCGGAGATTACGATACTGCACATAAAACTTTGCTAGATCACACAAAATTAATTGCTGCGCGTCCCGTCTTCAAATAAGCCAAATTTACGCTGAGCCCGCTAGGTCTCAGGCGTCTTAAAAAAATATAAAAACAAAGGAAGCAATAATAGAGGAAGCATGACTCAAAAAACTGTCAACGATTTTTCAATCACGGTTGGCACTTCGAACGGCTCTGGTAGCCAGACTTCGAACCTGACCATATTACGTGCCCTATTCAAAATGGGTATCCCTGTAACGGGAAAAAACATGTTCCCGTCCAATATTCAGGGCTTACCGACCTGGTACACCATCCGCTTGAGCAAAGATGGCTACACCGCCCGCCGTGATGAGCACGAAATTGTCGTCGCCATGAACCCGAAGTCCTTCGAGCGCGACCTGGAAGATGTGCTGTCCGGCGGCGTTTTCTTCTACGATGACTCGATCAAGATGCCCATCGAACGTGACGACATCACTGTCTACCCGATGGATGTCAAGACCATCATCAAAGAAGCCGACATTCCATCCGCTTTACGGACAATGGTCTCGAACATGGTCTATGTTGGTGTGCTGGCAGAGATGCTCGGCATCGAGATGGAAAAGATCAGGATGGCGCTCGATTTCCACTTCAAAGGGAAAGAGAAGCCTGTCTCCATCAATATGGGCGTGATCGAAGCCAGCGCAAAATGGGCGGCTGAAAACCTTGAGAAGAGCGATAATTTCTCCGTCGCACCGATGGATAAGACAGAAGGTCTCATCATGGCGGACGGGAACTCAGCGGCAGCACTCGGCTCAATCTACGGTGGTGTGCAGGTGGTTGGCTGGTATCCGATCACACCCGCGACCAGTCTGGTTGAGAAGATGAACGCTTATCTGCCGAAGTTGCGCAGTGACGAAGAAGGCAAAGCAACCTACGCCATCGTCCAGGCCGAGGATGAACTGGCCGCGATCGGAATCACGATTGGCGGCGCATGGTCTGGGGCACGGGCAATGACATCCACATCGGGAGCAGGCATCAGTCTCATGGGCGAATTCGCGGGTCTCGCATATTTCGCGGAAGTGCCAATCGTCGTCTGGAATATCCAGCGCATGGGCCCCAGCACGGGACTCCCGACCCGCACATCCCAGGGCGACCTGAATCAGGCTGTCTATCTTGGACATGGCGACACAAAACATATTGTCATGCTGCCCGGCTCCGTACGTGAATGCTTTGAGTTTGGCTGGAAAGCCTTTGATCTGGCCGAACGGATGCAGACACCGGTCTTCGTTTTGAGTGACCTTGATCTCGGCCAGAACCAGTGGATCAGCGAACCTTTTGAATACCCGGATGTACCAATGGATCGCGGCAAAGTGCTTTGGGAAGATGATTTCGAAGCTTTTGAAGCTGAGCACGGCAAATGGGGACGTTATAACGATGTTGATGGCGACGGAATTCCCTACCGCACTGTTGCCGGCAATCGCCGCCAGGGCAGTTCCTATTTTGCACGCGGCACCGGACACGATGCCTTTGCCAGATACAGCGAGGACCCTGATGTTTGGATGAAGGGCATGAACCGCCTTCAAAAGAAATACAAGACAGCGAAGCAATACGTCCCCGACGCAATTGTGGACAAGATGGACGGTGCAAACGTCGGCATCATCGCTTACGGCTCAACCGACCCCGCAATCGCCGAAGCACGCGACTTGCTCAAAGCCGAAGGTCTGAAGACCAACTACCTGCGCTTGCGCGCACTCCCGATCACCGACGCAGTGACCAACTTCGTCAAAGAAAACGATATTGTCTTCGTCGTTGAAATGAACCACGATGGACAACTACGCGAAATCTTGAGCATTGAAATACCAGCAGAAAGCACCAAATTCATCTCATCCAACCTGAACAACGGTCTTTCCTTGACTGCCGAGTGGATCAGAGACGATATTTTGGCAAAGAAGGAGAGCTAAGATGGCACGCACAAATACTATTGGTTTGGAAAAAAGCGACTACAAAGGTGCGCCCTCCACGCTCTGTCAGGGCTGCGGGCATAACTCCATTCTCAGCCAGATCATTGCCGCCTGCTACGAAATGGACATACTCCCTGAAGACATCGTCAAATTCAGCGGTATCGGCTGCTCAAGCAAGGCGCCCACCTATATGCTAAATCGTTCCTTCGGCTTCAACAGCCTTCATGGACGTATGCCTTCCATCGCCACTGGCGGTTTACTTGGCGACACCAGCCTAACCGGCATCGCCATGAGCGGTGATGGCGACTCTATCAGCATCGGCATGGGACAATTCAAGCACATCATGCGCCGCAATATCCCAATGGTCTACATCATCGCCAACAACGGCACCTACGGTCTCACCAAAGGTCAACTTTCAGCGACATCTGAAGTTGGCTTGAGCTTGAAGAAACAAGGCACAAATGTCCTTGAGCCGATTGATGTCTGCATGGAAGCAATGGCATCCAACGCAACCTTCATCGCACGCTCCTTCGCAGGCGACCCGAAACAGGTCAAGACGCTCATTCAGGCAGCCTTACGCCATAACGGCACCGCCATTCTGGACATCGTCAGTCCCTGCGTGACCTTCAACAATGCCGACGACTCGATGCACTCATACGGCTGGGGCAAAGCCAACGAGACCGCCATTCATGACCTGACCTTCATCCCCGCTCGTGACGAGATCATGATCGAAGATTTTGAAGAAGGCACCACGCAGAGCGTGACCATGCATGATGGATCAAAAATATTACTCAAAAAATTGGACAAAGATTACGATCCCACCAGCCGCATGGCTGCCGTCCAAATGCTCGAAGAAGCGAACGCCAACAATTGGCTCCTGACGGGGCTGATCTACATCAATCCCGAACGCCCCTCCTTCGTAGATGTGCTCGACCTGCCCAAAACAGCGCTCAACCGCATGACCGAAGCAGATCTGCGCCCTGCGCCAGAGACCATGAAAGAGATCAACGACGCGATGTTTTAGCCCTCCCCTCACCCTCTCCCCTTAAGAGAGAGGCTTGCTTAAAAAGGTGTTGGGACACCCCAATTTTGAACCCCGTCCGTTTTGGACGGGGTTCATCAGTTAAAATGACATCCATGAAAAACAACGCCACCATTGGCATTATCTCCGGTCTCGCCGCCACATCCATTTGGGGCGCGATGTACGTCGTCAGCAAGGCAGTCATGGCGGTCATCCCGCCCTTCTCGCTGCTGACCACGCGTCTCGTTTTGGGGGCGCTTTCACTGCTCGCAGTCGCTGTCAGCCAGAAAAAGCTCAAGGTCGGCAAAAAGGATTTCTGGAATATCCTCGGGGTAGGATTTATCGGTTACGGCATTTCGCTGGGCTTTCAATTCGTTGGCACCGACCTGTCTACTGCCGCGAACGGATCGCTCGTTACCTCCGCCACGCCCGCCTTTGTGCTCATCTTCGCCGCTCTGATCCTGCGCGAGAAAATCACATCCAGAAGACTGCTCGCGCTGATCGTTGCGTCACTAGGCGTGCTCGCTGTGATTGATCCACGTTCTGCACAATTGGATTCCGCGCTCTTTTGGGGAAATATGAGTCTCGTTGCCGCCGCATTGACGTGGGCACTCTATTCGGTGCTGATCCGCAAAGTAACGCGCGGCGTGGACGTCCTGACAGTCAGCTTGATCGCGTTTGTGGGCGGGATGCCGACGAGCATCGCCGCAGGCGCCTACGAAGCCACAACTCAGGGCTACGGTGAGATGACCATCGGCGTGATCGTTGGTGTGCTCTTCATCGGCGTCATCTCAACAGGACTCGCCATGTACCTGTGGAACACCGCCTTCGCCCTACTGGATGCATCTCTCGCCTCCCTGACCTTCTTCGCCCAACCCGTCGTCGGGACAATCTTGGGCGCGGTCTTTTTGGGCGAAGAGATCACGCCACTCTTTTTGTTTGGGGGACTATTGATCGGGATAGGGCTGGTGATTGCCAGCAGGGAGTGAAGAACTACAGACTTTTTTGTTTCTAACGCACTTTTCTGACAACACCCTAAAATATGTTATTTTTATGGGGTATCATCGTTTTTACTATTCTACTGATACAGGACAAGGAAAGCTTATGAATGAGATGTTAGCTTTTATTTCAAGTTCGCAGTTTTTAGTAGCTGTTATTTTTCTCTTAATCGCACTTTTTTTAATGAGGGAATATAGAGCAAAACAAACAACTCTGAAGTCTTTGAATCAAGCGTTCGGCTCACCAAACAAGCCGAAAGAAAAAACTCTAAAAAATAATGCCGAAGAATCTGCCAGCGCAGAAATCACTAAGATTGACGCAGAAGAAGCAGTTCAGCAATTCTCCTTAATTGCAACCGACAATTCAGAAATTGCATTGAAGAGAGCAAATATAGATATTTCGCACTTAGAAATCGACAAGTATGTTCAACTCCCCGCGCTTGGCTCTGTTCGAGATGGAGTAGTTGCTAAATCCGCATTATCTTCAGCGCTTGGGGGAACAACACAACTAGGCAGCGTCGCAGCAGTCAATCCCAACGGTATCTTTACCGCCACGGTAAGTCCAGAATTACTTACGAAATTCGGTGATGGAACATACTCGACGATGATTCATGGTTCTAAGGGGATTGTACAAAACGCAGGGTACCAAGCCGCATCCACTTCTGTGTTTGCACCCTTGATTGTATTTCAGGCAATGTCAATAGTTACTGGTCAGTATTATTTACAAGGCATCACCAAACAGCTTGAAAATATTGACAGAAAAATAGAGCGACTTGTTAATCTTCATCATGTTGAGCGGCTTGCAAAAATTCGACATAGTGTCAACCTTGTTAAAAAACTGTCCAAAATCAATCATCCCAACATTGAAGATATGGTGAGTCTCAAAATGATGCAGAACGAAATAGGCATTATCCATGAAGAGTATGCGCACCAGTTATCTACACTTGACTTGGATGATTTAAAAAACTCTGAAAAGTGGAATACATCTGCAAAAATCGAAGAACTATACACAAAGGTAAACAACGCCTCTGTTGACTTCAATTTAAACATGGCAATCACTACTGATGAAGTGTTGCATCTCATTACCTTAATTGAAATAGTCCTTAATTCTCGCATGTCCGATCATGTTAAAAATCGTGCTATGCGACTAGGTGAATTAATGAATAAAGTCCGCAGTTGGGATTCTCAGGAATTCTACCGAGCAAAGTTTGGCGACACTTTAGTAGCAGATTTTTACCCTACTGTGATTAAAAAAGCACAAGAAATCTACAACAAAGGAAACCTAAGTAAAGGCAAGGTTCAATTAGCTATTAGCGATTTCTACAGAAAAGAAGCCCAGCTCAAAACGAATATTCAAGGAAAGATACACACGCTCGAAATGGGGCGCAAACTAATCAGGCAAATGGAAGAACCTGTAGAAATACTATACATCAGCAACGACTTATCAGGCGATTACATACTCGTAAAACGCGACACCACAATCTGATTTCACATAATCTTAGGGAGTATCAAGCATGATCAAAAAAAACTATTCCTGCTCTTCTCAAGCGCTTGACTCTCTCCTCCTCCTCCTGTATATTTCAAACACTTCAGGAGATAAAGATGGCAAAGAACGTGATCCCCACCAGCTTATGCAAAACCTATCGCCGCCTCTTTAGCTGCCTGATGCTCTATATCTAGCATTATTTCCCCTTTTTGAAAACATTTCAATAGAATAAGAGACCTGTCAGGTTTCAAAAAACATCTTTGTGAAAATGTTTCTCCTTTTTCTAAGATGTCTTACCCCAAAGGTATCCATTAAAACCTGACAGGTCTACTAAAACGATATTTAAGAGGAGAGCTCCCATGTTTGAAAAAGTTACAGTTGAAAATCCTGTTCCGGAACGGCCCGCCCAAGCCGAAGGGAATTTTTACGCCCCACTCAAAAACGCCATTGGCCCCGGCATGAATCCACGCATTCAGCGTTTGCGCAAACTCAGCGTCGAAACAAAGCCAACTATCTCCATAGAGCGTGCTCTGCATGAAACCGCTTTTTACAAAAAGAATTACGGCAAATATTCCATCCCCGTTTTACGGGCACTTAATTTTCTCGACCACGTCCAGAAAAAGGAACTCTACATCGGCGATGACGAACTGATCGTCGGCGAGCGTGGACCCAAGCCCAAAGCCGTGCCCACCTTCCCCGAGCTGACCTGTCACAGCGTCGAAGATTTCCACGTACTCAACAACCGCGACATGCAGCCCTACTACACCACACAGGCAGATATCGACACCTACGAACGCGAAGTGATCCCCTACTGGCAGGGCAAAACCATGCGCGAGCGGATATTCAACCACGTCCCCGAAGCGTGGAAAAACGCCTACGAAGCGGGTCTCTTCACAGAATTTATGGAGCAACGCGCACCGGGCCACACCGCCCTCGATGGGAAAATTTACCAAAAAGGGATGCTCGACTTCAAACGCGAAATCGAAGAGAATATCGCTGCGCTCGACTACCTGAACGACTCAAAAGCAACCGACAAAGCCGAGCAGTGGAAGGCGATGGCGATTTCCTGTGATGCGATCATCGTCTTCGCCGAACGTCACGCCGACCTTGCCGGAGAGATGGCTGCCCAAGAAAGGAACGAACAACGCCAAGCAGAATTGCTCGAAATTGCTAAAGTCTGCCGTTGGGTTCCTGCACATGCTCCGCGCACTTTCCGCGAAGCAATTCAGATGTATTGGTTCGTTCACCTCGGTACCATTCTCGAACTCAACGGCTGGGACGCGATGAATCCTGGTCATTTCGACCAGCATCTTGCCCCTTTCTACGAGAAAGAGATCGCCGAAGGGACGCTCACCCGCGACGAAGCCAAAGAGCTGCTTTCCTGCTTCTGGATCAAAGTCAACAATCACCCCGCCCCGCCGAAGGTGGGCATCACCGCGCGTGAGAGCGGAACATACAACGACTTCACCAATATCAATCTCGGTGGCATCAAACGCGATGGTTCGGATGGGACGAGTGAAGTTTCTTATCTCATGCTCGACGTGGTCGAAGAATTGCATATTTTGCAGCCCGGCAACTCGGTGCATATCAGTTCCAAAACGCCAGATCGATTTTTGCACGCCGCTGCACACGTCATTCGTCAGGGGCACGGCTACCCTTCGATTTTCAACCCTGATGTCTATATTCTCGAGATGCTCCGTCAGGGAAAGACGCTCGAAGATGCGCGTGAAGGCGGCTGCAGCGGATGTATCGAAGTCGGCGCTTTCGGCAAGGAAGCCTATCTTTTAACGGGATACCTGAACGTGCCGAAAATCCTCGAAGTCACGCTTAATAACGGCATCGACCCTGTCACGGGGCAAGTGGCAGGCATTCGCACGGGCGATCCGAGAGATTTCAAATCCTTTGAAGAACTCTACATGGCTTTCCATCAGCAGCTTGCTTTCGTCATCGACCAGAAAATCCGCGTCAGCAATTATATTGACCGCATGTTCGCCAAATATGCCCCCGCGCCATTTCTTTCTGTCGTTATCGAAGATTGTATTTCTTCGGGCAAAGATTATTACGATGGCGGTCCGCGCTATAACACTAGCTATATCCAATGCACGGGACTGGGAACGATCACCGACAGCCTTGCCACACTCAAAAAACACGTCTTTGAAGATAAAAAATACACCATGCAAGCGATGCTCGATGCGCTGGCACAAAATTTTGAAGATAAAGAGATTATGCGCCAATTCATCATGAATCGCACGCCCTTCTTCGGCAACGATGACGACTACGCCGACGAGCTTGCCCGGCGCGTCTACAGCGACCTTTTCGAGCTCATAGACGGGCAGCCCAATATCAAAGGCGGGCAATATCATCTCAATATGCTCTCGACCACCTGCCACGTCTATTTTGGCAAGGTCATGGGCGCAACCCCTAACGGTCGTCTCGCGAGAAAATCGATCTCCGATGGCACATCCCCATCGCATGGCGCAGACACAAACGGCCCCTCTGCTGTCATCAAGTCGCTCACAAAAATTGACCATACCAAATCGGGCGGCACCTTGCTCAATCAGCGTTTTCTGCCCAGCCTACTCAAACGCGATGAAGATATCAAAAAGCTTGGTCAGCTCATCCGCACCTATTTCACACTCGGCGGGCATCATATCCAGTTCAATATTGTTGACACCGCCACGCTGCTTGCCGCCCAGCAAAACCCTGATGACTATAAGGATTTGCTCGTCCGCATGGCTGGCTACAGCGACTACTTCAATGACATGAACGCCGATCTCCAGCAGGAAGTCATCGAGCGCACGCAGAATGAGGCTTTTTAGGATGAAACGAATCGCTCGTGGATTTGGCTTGTTACCGTTATTGGGCCGATTGCGTGGTGACCAGCATCTCCCCTCACCTAGCCTCTCCCCAAAGGGGAGAGGGATGGGTCCCTTCTCCCTTGAGGGAGAAGGGTAGGATGAGGGTGAAATTCGAGCTATGAAAACTATGCAACCACTAATCTTCGACATAAAACGCTACGCCATCAACGACGGGCCCGGCATCCGCATGACCATCTTTACAAAGGGCTGTCCGCTCTCGTGCATCTGGTGCCACAACCCCGAAAGCCAATCGCCGCATGGACAAAAAATGTATACCGCCGACAAGTGCATCGGCTGCCAGAGCTGCGTGGATGCCTGCCCCGAAAACGCCTGTGAGCTGACGCCGCAGGGCATCGTCACTGATCCCGAACTTTGTAAGCTCTGCGGCATCTGCGCCGATGTCTGCCCCACCAAGGCGACAGAGATGTCCGGCCAGCCGATGAGCAGGGAAGAGATTTTTGCAAAGATCGAAAAGGAGCGCGTCTTCTTCGATCAATCAGGTGGAGGCGTGACCTTCTCGGGCGGTGAGCCGCTGCAACATGCCGACTACCTGATCGAAATGCTCGATGAGTTGGGCAAGCGCGGCATCCACCGCACAGTGGACACGACTGGGTTGGCGAAAACGGAGACCCTGCTCAAGGTGGCAAGTCGTACCGACCATTTTCTCTACGACCTAAAGTTGATGGACAGTAGCAAGCACAAAGCATGGACGGGCGTCCCGAATGAGCAAATCTTGGAAAATTTGCAAATTCTCGCTGAAACGGGCGCGAAGATCAATATCCGCATCCCGCTCATCAAAGGCGTGAACGCGGACGAAGAGAATATCCGCAAAACAGCGGAATTTATCGCGAATTTGGCAGGCGAAAAAAAAATGGTGAACTTGCTCCCCTATCACAATATCGCCGCAAGAAAATATCAAAAGCTCGGCGGCGACTACGATCCAAAAGGCATGGAAACACCCGACGAAAATGAGCAAAAAGAGATTGTCGCGATATTTTCCAATCATGGTATTAAAGCAATAATCGGGGGATAAGCTGGTTCACTTTACAGAAACATAAAAGCCCCTCGCAAAATGAGGGGTTTTTATGCGCCATTGGCATGGCCTAAAACATCCGAATAAAAGTGGCGGTTTTTTCGCTACTCAGAAAGAGAGATTCGAGAGAGTCCCGTGGCAAACTAATATTAACTTTTATTCAGATTGAGTTCACTTAGAAAGAGAAAAGGAGCATAAGATGAACCACAAAAAATATTTAGGTTTTGTTTTATTACTTGCCATGGTGGTGTTAGCGGCCTGTGATTGGCCAGTCCCAGGCAGGGAACCAGTGGATAATGGCGACCTAACGCCCGCCAATTCCGGTTCAGAGCGGTCTGTAGCACAAGACCCAAATGTGAACTACATGGAAATGCGTGATGACGACAAAGTCGATATGGATTTCAATGGCACGGATGTGCCCGAGCTTTGGTACACATCATTCATTAAAGACAGCGGGCAGGTTGGCTATGAGTTTGGGGAATACGTCAGCGAAGGAAGTGGGATGGTACTCAATCGTGTTACATCCATACCTAACCACGCAACATGCAAAGCCTTTGGAGGTGGACACCCAGGCATCTCCTTTGAACTTGATGATATTTTCTGTTTTGAAACTTGGGAAGGAAGCTATGGCTACATCCATGTTGTAAAACTCAAAGAAGAAGAAATTAATGGCGTAACAACCCGGACTGTTGGTTTCAACTATGTTGTCTGGGGACCATAAAAAGTAAACACCCACTATCAAAGAAAAACGCCATCTTTTCGATGGCGTTTTTCTTTGTGCACCCGAAGGGGATCGCCCCTCCCAACCAACTAAACATCCAAACTCTGCTTATTCGCCCACAGCGTCTATGAGACAGGTTCGCAAGTTGTGATCTATCCCAAAAATCGAAACTAAACTTAGTTTTATATTGGTCCGATTCTGTAGATTGTGTAAACAGCAGGGGCAGGCCTCGAACCAGCGACCTTCGGGTTCGAGGCCTGCCTTGAGAAAGACATCCTTGAAGGACAAACCTTGCTAGTGAACTAACCCTGCTTATTACTACTTCAAGCTGAAAGAAGCACTCACCTCAGCGCGGACTGAAATCTGCCCCAAATTGACCGGCCCGGCTTCAGTCAGAGCGCCAGCTTCGCCTCCGGTAGGGGCCGCATTTTGCATAACATTTTGTGTCCACAAATCCCTGCTTTGACCGTACCACCCACCATAGTATTGCGACCAGGTATTTTCATTAATGCTCATTACACAACCGGTTTCTGCTCCCGCTGCAGAAGCCAGATCATCCGCCTTCTCCTGAGCCGCCTTCATTGCCAGCTCACGCGCTTGGTCACGGTACTTACGCAGGTTGCTAAGATAAAACTCCACATTCACAACCTGATTTGCCCCGGCATCCAGAGCAGCAATAATTACCTGGTTGACCTTACTAATATCGCGCAGAGTAATGGCTACAATATTGTTGATGCGGTACCCCTCGATGGTTAACAAATTGTAATCATCATAGATCGGGGCAATCACATACCAATCAGTGACAATATCCTTTTCTTCAACCCCCTGGGCTTTTAATGCACGAATTATTTTGTTGATTGTGGCGCTATTAACCTTCTCCACTCTTTGCGGGGAAGTACCATTAGACTGCACTCCCAACTGGATCAGCACACGATCGGGAGTCACGTTGACAACCGCCGTACCGCTAACTTGAACAGAGCGACCTGTATCACAAGCTAATTTGGATACAGCGGGAGTTTCGCTCGGAGGCGCAGCCTGAACATTTAGATTAGGAAACGCAATGAAGGCCAGCAGCAAAATCAAAGCACAGGCCAATATTGTATTAATGATTGTAGATAGTTGTTTCATGAGAATCTCCTGTCGATAGATAATGGATGTCAACATCATCTTATTCCCCCATTCGGGCAGGAGCGTGTCAGTTTTTAGGTAGTTGGATGTCAGTTCTCGTCTTTAGGCAGCCGGAAGGTGATCGTAGTGCCCTGACCTTCAACACTTTCGGCATTGACGCTGCCCCCTTGTGCCGTCACTAGTGAGTGGACGATGGCTAATCCCAACCCTGCGCCACCGCTATGACGTTTGCGCGAAGTATCTACACGGTAGAAACGCTCAAAAATAAAAGG
>JBNKMO010000135.1:0-4484 GCA_050293165.1 Anaerolineales bacterium
CATAAAAAACTTCAAAGAGACTGGTGGGCAAATTGCCGCCGTTTTACCGATCCACTATTCGCGAGCGTTACTCAGGGCCTTTAATATCCTGCCTGTTGAAGTCTGGGGGCCTCCTAATGTTCAATCCGGTCAAGGGGCAACACATCTACAGGCCTATATCTGCTCGATTTGCCATAATGCGCTTTCCTATCTTCAGCAAGGCAGCCTGGATGTTGCTGATATTATCCTGACACCGCACGCCTGCGATTCTCTGCAAGGCTTGGGAAGCCTGCTGATAGATTTTATCCAGCCATCTCAGGCTGTCATCCCTCTCTACATCCCCCGCGATAAACGCCAATCTGATCTGGAATTTTTGGCTGCAGAGCTGCACTCGATTTATGACCGTCTTGTTGATATTACGGGGCGAAAACCAGGCAATTCAGATTTAAACGCCTGTATAGACCGCGAAGAAAAAGCTGATATGCTACTGGCGCAATTACACCAACAAAACCGATATCTGCCATTAACGAACGCAGAGATCTATCAGATTATCCGCAGTCGTGAATATCTCCCTGCAGAAGAATTCATTCATCTTGCTGAAGAAAGCCTGCTGCTATCAAAAGACACTCTCCGCCCCGGGACTCCCATATTGCTAGAGGGTATTCTTCCGGAACCAAGCGATATTTTTACAACCCTGACAGAGTTCAACGCAGCGATCGTCGGAGATGATTTGGCTTGTTGTGGACGGCGTTTATATCCGGACAGCACCCGACAAGATCCCTTTGAACGCATGGCAGAGAGAATCATCCAAGCACCTCCTGATCCTACGCGAGGCAGCTCTCTTGAAGACCGCCGAGATTTCCTGCTGAATATGGCTGCCGAAACAGGGGCTAAGGGGCTTGTTTTTTACATCGTCAAATTCTGTGAACCGGAACTGTTCGATATTCCCATTTTGCGCCAGGAACTCAAGGATGCCGGATTGGCTTCTATTTTGATAGAAGTTGATCTAAATACCCAATTCTCACAACAGATCCGTACCCGCCTGGGGGCTTTTCTGGAGATGCTCCAATGAATAAAACAGTACCAGAAAGAACCGACATTTTTGCCCCACCCCTAAAGACTGTTTCGAAATCGAGCATGATGGTCGCCATGCATATTGCCAAGGGACGCCGAGCAAGCCGAAAGGGGAAAGTTGCGTGGGTTACATCCGGCTTCCCCGTGGAAATACTTCAAGCGCTTGATTTTTATCCTTTTTATCCTGAAAATCACGGTGCCATTTGTGGCGCAGCCCTGCAAGCCGATGAGATCTCAATGGCTGCTGAAAACCAGGGATATTCGCGTGATATATGCTCGTACGCTCGTACGGATATAGGATCAATGCTTTCGGGGAAAACGCCCATCAAGAAGATTCCGCCGCCGGATATTCTGGTGGCTTGCACCAACATCTGCCAGACGGTCTTGCATTGGTATAGAGTTCTGGCGCACCATTTTAATGCCCCCCTTGTGCTGATCGACGCCCCTTTTATCTACGATCAGGCCTCAGCACATTCTATTGCTTATGTCCAAAAGCAAATTGAAGAGGCGGTGCCACAGATCGAAGCAGTTGCCGGCAAATCTCTGGATATGAAGCGATTTCGTGATGTCACGCAACTCAGCCGAAACGCATCCCAATTATGGATGCATGCGCTGGAACGCGGCAAGGAACGCCCATCGCCCATATCGGCTTTTGATCAATTCACATTGATGGTGCCCATCGTTGAAATGCGTGGAGAAGAAAAAACGGTGGAGCTGTACAGCGAGCTGCTCAAAGAGCTTGATGAACGGATCGCAAATGGTGAAGGGGCGCTTCTCAATGAGCGCAAGCGTTTGCTGTGGGATAATCTGCCCATCTGGTATGAACTTCAACCTTTGGCGGAATTTCTTGGAAAACGCGGTGTGATTTTGGCTGCTTCCACCTACACCAGCGCCTGGGGGGAATTAGCAGATATGTTTGATCCGGAGCGCCCCTTTGAATCGGCTGCCCGTACATACCTGCACCCAATTCTCAACCGCAGCACGGGCGATAAATTGGCGAAAATGCTCCGCATGTGCAATGATTACCATCTTGATGGTGTTTTGCTGCATTCAGATCGTTCCTGCAAACCTTATTCGATCGGACAGATGGATCAACGAGATCGGCTGATCAATGCCCACGGCATCCCTGCCATGCTTCTGGAAGCCGACCATAATGATTCTCGTTCCTACTCACAAGAGCAAGCTACAAATCGCCTTGAAGCTTTTTGTGAAATGCTGGAGGGCTAACCATGTCAGAATTACAGGCTCTTGGATTGGATGTTGGTTCCACAACGGTAAAACTTGTCGGGGTCAATGAGCAGGGAAAACTCGCTTGGCAGCTTATTGAGCAAACCGAACCACGTCTGGAAGACCAGATCAACCGTTTGCTTGGAAATGCCCAAAGAAAATCCGGGCCTAATGCTCCTATTATCGCTACCGGTTATGGGCGGAATCTGGTTTCTCAGGCAACACGAAAAATAACGGAAATCACCTGTCATGCACGCGGCGTGTATGAAGATTTGCAACATGGGGGCACACTAATTGATATCGGTGGGCAGGATAGCAAAGTGATTCGTATCAATCCTGCTGGCAAGGTGGTGGATTTTGCAATGAACGATAAATGTGCGGCTGGCACAGGACGTTTTCTGGAAAATACAGCCAGTCGTTTGATGATCCCACTTGAAGAGATGGGCGTTGTTGCAACGGGAGTGTCTGATGAGGTAGCTATTTCTAGTACCTGTACCGTCTTCGCAGAATCGGAAATCATTTCTCTGATCGCAAACGGGATGCCAGTTCCAGAGATATTACGCGGCTTACATCGTTCTTTGATCCAGCGCGTTGTGGCAATGGTTCACTCGGTTGGTTTTGAGCCCCCGTTGATGCTATCCGGCGGTGTAGTTCAAAATCCCTTGGTTGCAGCTATGTTCTCTGAAGAACTCAACACCGATGTCATCCTTCCGAGTTCCCCTCAGCTGATGGGTGCTTTTGGCGCGGCATTGATCGCTCTTCCTCTTGAGTAACCCAATGATCTCAAAGCCTTTATTCTGTTAGCAGCATCCAAAGGAAAGTATCTTCCAAATGAAAAAAATGGCAAAAAGTACTCGTCGCCTTGATAGGTTCTACGACGCCCTGCTCGCACAAAAAGGGCACTATGCAGAGTTGCACAACACCTATCTCAGGCACCAGAGTCTGGTGTATGTGGAAGGCGCGCGGGAATTTGTCGAAGGGGATTAGGCTTCTTCTTTTTTGATAATTAGAGATAAATTGGTATAGTAAAGCAAGCTCATTTATTCGTATCAAAAGGAGAAAAATAATGAATATGGAAAATCAACCAAACCCCGATAAAAAGAAAAGTGAAGGAATGGCAAGTGGATTGATCCTGATCGCTGTTGGGGTCATCTTTCTTGTCATGCAATTCACTGACCTTCGCCTTAATAATTGGTGGGCGCTATTTATTCTGATTCCCGTCTTCGTTGCATGGAGTCGAGCGTTCAGCATCTTCAGCGAAGCTGGAGAAATCACAGAAGAAGTGATCCAAATTGTTACAGGGTCTTTGTTCCCTTTATTTGTCGCTGTGATCTTCTTATTTAATTGGGATTGGGGACAAGTTTGGCCCGGGTTTATTATCCTTGCTGGTGTTAGTGCCTTGGCCCGAGGCTGGGGGAAGTGATACGTAACGGGTGATACGTGAAACGTGAAAGCCCTCCGAGCTTGAGTTCGGAGGGCTTTTTTACGATCAAGAAAGTAAAAACTGTAATTTTACGGACCAGCAGCAGCAGCTGTAAGAGCTACAGAAGTGGCAGTAAGATCAGCATCAGAGATAGTTGCCGTTGCTGTTGCAGTGGCGGTTGCTGTTGTAGAGACTGTTGTTGCGCTCGCCGTAGTTGATGCGCCGCTGCTACCAACAACGATCAACACATATACTTCATCGCCAAAGAAGGTCCCCGTTGCGGTGGACATGCGCCAAGTGCTGCGACTATTGCCGGGAGTACTCGGCGCGGTCATCGCAACCGACAGTTCCACCTCTGCACCCGGGCTGACAGGCTTATCCAGCACGAGGGCGGAACCTCCCATCGCATCACCGCCGACGAAATTAAATTTGAAACCCGCTTCCCAGACACAGGTTCCGTTATTCTTGACACGCCACGTTTTTGTAAATGCCTGTCCAGGTGTCATCGTCGTGTTATCAGGAATATTCACATCAGAGACATAGGCCATGCTGTTGCAGGATGACGTCGGCAAAGAACCTATCGGGGCAAATGGCGTGCCAGAAGTTGGTGTTCGGGTAGGCGTATTCGTCATTGTCGGGGACGGAGTGACAGTCGGCGTGGGTGTGCTGGTGGGCATCGC
Source organism: Anaerolineales bacterium (assembly GCA_050293165.1). Taxonomy (GTDB): domain Bacteria; phylum Chloroflexota; class Anaerolineae; order Anaerolineales; family Villigracilaceae; genus Desulfolinea. The sequence goes on from JBNKMO010000135.1 coordinate 4,384, forward strand.
AACTGCGGTCTCTGTCAGTTGCGATGCAAATGTCCCTACAGCAAAAGTTTGTACTTCTTCAACGCTGAGCGTTGGTGTTGGCGTTCCATCCGCATCACCGG
>JBNKMO010000136.1:0-12600 GCA_050293165.1 Anaerolineales bacterium
TAACAATCGATGAGATAAATAAGTTAGCCGATGATTTTTTATGTGAAAATGATTCTTTGAAACAAGAAAAGTATTTAAGGGTGTTTGCGTTTAGGAAGTACCCCTATGATTATCAACCAATTCTTCAAATAGCCAAAGAAAGAAATAGTAGAAGCAATCAGCGTGTTAGGTATGCTTGTTGGGCATTACAATACTTTCAAGCGGGAGAAATAAGGCAATTTGCAATTGAGAAACTGAACAAAACAAAAAAGCCGTCCGATTATTTGCATCTTTTGATTTCAAATTATGAAAAAGGCGATTCCAAACTGTTAGAGAAGATTGCGAAAAAACAAAGCGATGATGAGGCTGTGCACTCAATTGGTGGGGGATTTATTGATATTTATACGGTAAATAAAGTCAAGGAATGCAAAAGTCCTCTTGAGCTAATCTATCAAAACCTAACCTGCGGAATTTGCCGTCATAAAGCTGTGACTATATTACATGAAAACGGGGTATTGTCAGATGAGATATTGTCAGAGCTGGAGTTTGACAGTTACGAAGAAGTCAGACAGTTGTATGAAGAAATCAAAAAATCCCAAAAATAATTGTATCTCTGAATTTGGGATTATGCTTGATTTAGATGATTTTTTTGTATGCCAATCTGGAAAACACTCAATAGTACTGTCTAGCAAAGTCACCAAATTGTTTTGGGAAAAGTGGTCATTTCCTTCTTCTCAACTCATACAATACATCAGGCTCGGACTCTGGCGCAGATCTACCCCCAAACTTCATCGCCACAAAACCATGTTTTATTCAGAATAGTCTACTCTGCTCTTCCTAATAAATCTTCAGCGATCTGGGCCGCCGTATCGGCATCACCCTCTTCAAGTACAAGCGCCAGCGCGAGCGGCGTACCCTGCCAGTCTGCACTCACGCCTGCCAGCAGCCAGAGCGCATCTTCATTATTCTCGACAATGAACTGCCAATAGCCGGAATCACCGCCGAAGGTCGTGATGAGTTGTCTGCTTTCCGCCGCGCTGATAAGCGTCTGCGCGTGGCCTAAAGCAGGCAAGACCACCCATCCGCTTTGGGGCGTGTTCACCGCTTGCGCGAGACGCGGCGCGGGTGCGATCCCGTCATTGCTCAACGCGGCTGCGAGCAGCGCCATTTCGAGCGGCGTGGCGTAGCCTTCTTTTTTCTCCGCAAGCGGCAAGCGGATCACCGGCGGCGTTGATTCTTGCAGCAGGGCGCTCAACTCCGCATTGAGCGGATATTCTCCCTGTGTGGCGCGGTTGAGCAGTGGGGCATTTTCATCGCTTGAAAGGGATTCGCCGATTTCATCGAGTAGATTGGGATCATACGTCGGATGGGATGCCATCGCCAGAATTTCCCCGCTTTCGGCATTGACGAGCACGAGCGCTCCCCGATAGTTGCTGAGGGCGCTATCGGCATCTGCCTGGAGACCAAGATCAATGCTTAACCGCACATCCAAGCCTGAGGGGGGCTGCCCATACAGGACGTGATTCCACCAGATCACCATTGCCGGGTTCCCGGCTTCGCCGCGCAGATAATCATCGATGGTGGCTTCGAGACCAGCCTGTCCATATACGGGGTGCGTATATCCAGTAACGGGCGCGAGATCGGGGTAGAGATATTCGCGCGTAAAACTACCCGTCTCGCCGCCGGTCTGCGTGATGGGTGTATTGTTGCGGTCGAGCAAGCTCCCGCGTGGAACATAATTGTCGGAAAGGGCACGGCGCGGATTATCGGAGCGCGTTAGCAGATCGGGCCCACGTACGATTGCCCACCAACCGTTTACCAATGCAGACGTGAAGAGCCCAATGGTGAGTATTGCTCCCAGAAAGTAATAGGCTTGTGGGCGCGGTAGGGGAGCGGCTTCTTCGCTTTCGTTACTGATGCGCAAAAGGATCAACAAGGCGATATAGGATGTCAACAGTGATGAACCGCCGTACGATATGAAGGGCAGCGTTACGCCCGTCAGCGGCAGCATGCGCAAATTTCCGCCGATGATGAGCAGGCTTTGGATGCCGAGATAGGCTGTCAGCCCGGCGGCCAGTAAACGGCGGTATCTATTTTGGGCGCGCAGGGAAATGGTAATCCCTCGGGCGAGAAAGAGGCCGATAAGCGTGAGCAAGCCCAAGGTCCCGGCGAGTCCCGTTTCTTCCGCTATGGAGGCAAAGATAAAATCGGAATGTGTTACCGGAACAAAACCGGGATTGCCCATCCCGGGGCCGCGTCCGATCAGCCCGCCGTTGGCAATTGCCATCAATGATTGAATGACCTGGTATCCGCTGCCGCTGGGATCATTCCACGGTGAGAACCAGATCGAAAGGCGCAAGTGAACGGTGGGAACGAGATAGTATCCAACCACACCAGCCACGAGCAGAATACCTGTGCTGCCGAGCAGCACGCGTCTGCGCTCGGTGGCGATAAAAAGGATGCTGGCGTAGAGCATGATGAAGATTGAAGCTGTGCCAAGATCGCGCTGCACGCTGAGCAGCATCAGAGCGATGCTTGCCAGCACAAGGGTCGGGAAAATGAGTGGGAAAAATTGATTGCGTCGCTGGATGCGATCTGCGAGGTAAGCTGCCAGATAAATGACGAGCAATAGTTTGAGCGGCTCGGAGGGCTGCAAATAGAAACCGCCAAATCCCAACCATAGGCGTGGCCCTACGCCAAGCGGATTGGTGCCGAAAATAAGTGTTAGGGTGGTCAGCAGCAGCCCGCTGGTGAGGGCGATATATTTGTAACGCCGTAGGGTAGAAAGTAGTTCGCGCCAACGCAAGCCAAATAGAAATACGATCACGCTAACTGTCAGCCATAAACTCTGACGCAGCCCAAAGGTGATCGTGAGCCGCCAAATGCTGAGCAAACCCCAGCCGCTGAGTAGCGCTGCAAGCGGGAAGATGTACGGGTCGCGGTCTGGCGCGTCGTCGCGTAAGCGGATGTGGACGAACCAACTGAGCGTTGCCCAGAGCGCAAAACCGGCCCAATGTCCCCAGCGATAGTCGGCATCCCATGAACGCGTACGCACGGCAGGTGAGAGCGTCAGAATAAGGCTATATAAAGTGAGAAAAAGAGCCGCCAATTTGAGCAGGCGGCTTTCGATTTTGTTATTGACCATGGATTGTTCGCGAAGTCACACGAAGGAGCAAAAAGTTTTTTTTGCCTGTCTCTCTTGTGTCCTTTGCGTCTCGGCGGCTTATTTCAGATATTTCTTGACGAGTAAATCCAGCCGTTTGCGCGTTTCGGATGGTATCACGCGCGGCTGGGTGATGAGTGCATCTTTCAAAGCGTTTTCACATTCACAATTGCGTTTTTCGTTCAGTCCACGCACCAAATTGCGGATTGCCTCCTGTATAACTTTGGTATTCTTCGTCAGCGTCTTGATGACCATCTCCACCGTCACTGGCTCCTCACTGAGATGCCAAACATCATAATCGGTCACATGCGCCATAACGCCGTAGCAAATCTCCGCTTCACGCGCCAAAAAGGCCTCTGGTGAAGTTGTCATTCCGATGATGGACATGCCCCATAAACGATAAATATTGGATTCTGTACGTGTCGAGAAGCGCGGCCCTTCAATCGTGATGAAAGAGCCGCCCTTGTGGACGGTTGTTCCCGTTTCCTGAACGGATGCCAGAATTTGGGCAGATAAGTCTGAGCAAAAAGGCTCTGCAACACTGACGTGTGCCACCAAACCATCATCGAAGAATGAGCGTTTCCGATCTTTGGTCATATCGAAAAGTTGATCGGGGACAACAATCTCGCCGGGTGCATAATCCTCGCGCAAAGAGCCGCAGGCGCTTACGCTGACGATCTTCTCCACACCGAGCGACTTCAGCGCATAGATATTGGCACGGTAATTCACTTCTGTCGGGTTCAGATGATGACCGATCCCATGCCGCGCCAGAAATGCGACTTGTTGACCTTCGAGTGTCCCGACCACGATAGGTGCGCTTGGTTCACCAAAAGGTGTTTTGATGCTGCGCTCCTCGGTATTTTCCAGTCCGGCCATGCCATATAAGCCCGATCCACCGATTACCGCCAATGAAATTTTTTCTGCCATTATGTCTCCAGTTGCTCGGGGTAATGAATTTCCCGCGTATTCGGGGAGAGGTCATCTAGTGCAAAACGGATTTTCAACAATGCTTTTCCACAATGCACTTCATCACCGCTGACTACAATTGTAGCCGTATCGACTGTGTCACCATTTAGTGTTGTTCCATTTGTGGAAGCCAAGTCTTCCAGCCACCACTGCCCATGATGATAACTTAAACGCGCATGTTGTGCTGAGACCGTGTCGTTGTCAAGATAGACGTCGCAATGCGGATCGCGTCCAAGCACGATCTCTGGGTTACGAAAATGGCGTGTTATCAGCCCGTCCTCGGGTAGATTAAAAGTTAGTGCCAGCGGTGGTGTTTTCCGTATGGCTAATAACTCGCTCTGTGTTTTTAAATTGCGCCATAAAAGCAAAAATGCCCAGACCATGAAAGCATACAGGCTGAGCGTCATGCTGGCGCGTAAGACCAAAAGAAAAGGCGCGCTCATTAATCCTGAAAATCGGGGGGCTTGCGCAAAACTGCTGTGGGGCGTTCAGACGTCGATTTGTCAAAAGGAGCCGTCTCGCGCAGGTCGGATCGGCGTGGCGGGTTATCTTGTCCGAAAATCAGGGGGACGCCAGCCAAAGAGATCACATCCCCCGGGTAAAGCACCGACTGGTGGGAACGTTGGCTGTTTACATAAGTTCCCCCCGTCGAATTCAGGTCAAAGATGACATATCGTCCATTAACCACGCGTAATTGCGCATGGTTGCGTGAAACGCGTGGGTCGTCAATGGTCAGGTCATTTTCTATGCGACGGCCAATATTTACAACAGTCTTTGTTAACGGAAAAACCTTTGTCCCATGCACGATCAGAAAAGCATTTGTGGGGACTTTCTCTGCGTCTACATCACTGTTGTTTTCTTTTTTAGTTTCCATACCTTGAGTCTCTGCTATTTTCTCCACTCGGTGTGATGCAAATATCTTTACCTCGTCGGCATCCAATTCGATGTCGGGAGCAAGTGTAAGGGCGAGCGGTCCGTGAACATTAAGTTCGGCTTCCTTGGTAATTGTTTCAATTGCTTGCCTTAGGGCACTGACCATTTCCGGGTCATCTTGCCATTTTTGAATCGTATTTGGCTCTGCGGCTAAGGTGTAGGTGTTTGGCACAAAACTTTCCCCGTTTTCGTCGCTGACATTGTTTTTTATTACCTTTGCCAACTCTTGCGCCAGCAAACTCTCTGTTGTATTAAAAGGCAAATGCCGTAAAAGATCTACTTCAATCAGCGCTTGCAAACGTTCTTCTAGTTGATCTAAAGAGAGCTTCATATAAAAACCTTGTCGGATAGCCGTTGAACTACTTTATTATAGAAGTTGCCTTCTGGAAAAGCAAGTAAGATTTTATGCTTATATCAGCCTTTTTTACGAAGCTTTGATGCATGTTCTTTTCCAAGAATAGTTGGAATTGCAACGATATTTCTTCAATGCTATCATCTTTTTGAAACTCTGTGTAGTAAAAAAGAGAAAAAACAGGAGACCAATATGTCCCATATACCCCAGCCCCTTGTTCTGCTCACTCATCCCCTTCCCGCTGCGTGGATTGCTGCGCTGGATGGTAAAGTCCGTTTGGAAGTTGGCGAAGAAGGATATGCCGGTTTTTCGCCGCGGCTTGAAAAATATCTCCCCGAAACGAACGGGATATTGAGCTTGCTCACTGCGAAAGTAGGGGATGCCTTGCTCGAACGGGCACCGCAACTTCGCGTGCTTAGTAACATGGCTGTGGGCGTGGATAATCTCGATATCCCCGCCTGTACACGGCGTGGTATTCCGGTTGGGCATACCCCCGATGTGCTTACTGATGCCACAGCTGATCTAACAATGGCGATTCTGTTGGCCGCGGCTCGCCGCCTTCCTGAAGCCGCGCTTGATGCACGCGAGGGGCGTTGGGGCACCTGGTCGCCGACGGGCTGGTTAGGCGTCGATCTGCGTGGGGCACAACTTGGCATCGTAGGCATGGGTAAGATCGGGCGCGCAGTTGCGGAACGGGCGCGTGGATTCGGCATCCGTTTGGCGTATACGAACCCAGCTAAAATTGAGAGCGACGCGGCACATCTTCCCCTGGATGAACTTTTGCGCACAAGTGACTTTGTCAGCTTACATTGTCCGCTCAACGCATCCACACGTGGTTTGATCGGTGAAAGAGAATTGATGTTGATGAAAGAGAGCGCTGTTTTGGTGAATGCAGCACGTGGCCCTGTCGTGGATAGCGATGCTTTGCTGCGCGCCCTGACACAAGGCTGGATCGCCGCTGCAGCGCTGGATGTGACCGACCCCGAACCGTTACCTGCGAGCAGCCCGCTCTACACGTTAAAAAATTGCCTGATCTTGCCGCATATCGGCTCAGCAACACAAGGTGCGCGTCGCCGCATGGCGGAGATTGCCTGCAAAAATTTATTGGCTGGTTTGCAGGGTGAACGCTTGCCGCATTGTTTCAATCCTGAAGTTTATCGATGAGTTTTCAAGAAACGATCATTGCGCTTTATGGCCATGCCGGGCAGCAGTGGCTGGATACGCTCGCTGCACGCTTGGCGTATTATGCCGAGCGTTGGGCGCTGAGCCTTGAAGCGCCTTTTGCAAATCTTTCCTATAATTATGTTTTGCCTGTGTATCGTGTTGATGGCAGAAGGGCGGTGCTGAAGATCGGTTTTCCGAACGATGAACTGCGTGCCGAGATTGCTGCACTGCGTCATTTTGACGGGCAGGGCTGCGTGCATTTGTATGAAGCGGATGAGGAGAACTGCGCGATGCTCCTTGAGCGGATCCTCCCTGGCGAAACGCTTTGGGATATGGACGATGAACGCGCAACCGCCCTTCTTTTAGACGTGATGCCGCAACTTTGGAAACTCTATCGCGGCGAATACCCGTTTCCGTCAATTGCCGATTTGGGACGTGGATTTTCCCGTTTGCGGGAACGTCACGATGGCGGCACAGGGAACCTGGATGCGCGCATGGTGGACAAAGCAGAAAAGCTCTTTGCCGAATTATTGGCATCCAGTGCTGATCCCGTTCTGTTGCATGGCGACTTGCATCACGATAATGTTCTGGCTGCACAGAAGCGGCGCTATCTTGCGATTGATCCCAAAGGTGTTTTGGGCGAGCCAGCTTATGAAGTTGGTGCTTTTTTACGTAATCCTTTGCCGAGGTTGCTGGAAAGAGAAAATCCACGCAAACTGACCGAACGCCGCGTAGATATGATCGTGGAACGCCTGGGCTTCGATCGCCAACGCATTATTGGTTGGGGATTTGCGCAGGCAGTTCTCTCTGCAATTTGGTGCGATGAGGATGGTGTGGATTGCGGAGATGAAGTCATGCAGGTAGCAGAGATACTAGGGCGGCTTCAGTAGTCATGTGGCAATAAAAAACGCGCTGCATACAGCGCGTTTTTTCTGTCTTTTGAGCCAGGTTTAGTATTCGGTTAGATGATTGAACTCGGCATCTTCGAGCCAGCTTACCGGGCGTGAAATGAAGTCGACCAAATATTCCATCAGGAATTTGTGCTTCTTTTCTTCGCCGGCCAGTTTTTTAAAGATGGCTTTATATTCATTATTTTCAACTTTTTCACTCATCTCAAGATAGTATTCGATGCTTTTTTCTTCAGTCTCTAATGCTTTGCGATAAAAGTCGGCTTGGGGTAGGTCAAAATCAAATTCGCCAACTTTCTCTTTCATTTCAGCAAAGATATTGGTTGCGTTTTTGAGAACATCTTTTTCTTTTTCATTCAATACCGCTTCAGGGCTGGCAGCTTTCATTTCTTCTAAGATGGTGTAGTGGCTTACTTCTTCATCAGCGAGCAGCGTGAAAATATAATCGAGACCTTGGTGATTCGATTTTTGGCCAAGCTCACGGTAATACGCTTCGCCATCTTTTTCCATCTGAATTGCGTAATCGTAAATATTCATTCGTTTTCTCCTGTTCAATGCCTGAAAAAGCTAGAGTCTTGCCTGGCAATTTGGGCAAACTCTTTCAGCCCCGGTGACCACATACCCACAAGCTTTGCAGGTACGTGGCTGCATCTCGCCGAGAGGGGCACCACAGGCGACGCAGCTCGCTTCGCCGACTGGGTTTGCTGTTAAGCAGTAGTCACAGGTTAAACGCTGAAGGCGCTCAGAAAGCTCATGGGTTGCCCCAACCGCACGGGCAGCTTTCGTGATCACATCCCAAACATTCTCGTCAAGTTGCAGATTCTGTATATCTTGCGCCAGATCATCGAGACGGTGTAGCAAGCTGAAAGGGTTGCGTATCGCCGCGAATGCGGTCTGCCCCAGACTGGCAGCGATCCCCATCTTGGCTTGCTCACCCAACTGTACGAGCACACCATCCTGCACTTTTTGTATATTAATAGTTAGCGCAGTATGGCCGCCAGAGCGTGCATTGGGGCGCGTGGCAATTTGCACCGCTATCTTTTTTCCTGAGCCAACACGTTTTGCATACAAGTTGCTTTGCGTAAAGGCGGCTTCAAGTGAGCGGGCTAGATCGCCAGGGGTTAGGTTTCCGTGAAAGATTTTCTGTTCCATCTTTTCGATTATAATCCGATTCAACTGATTTACGAAAAAAACTTAAGGAAGTTGTTCTTTATGGCTCGTTTTTGGCTCAAAATATCTATCGGGACTTTTTTACTGCTCGGTTTTTTGGGATTTCTGTTCAGCAGCCCAACCCTGGAGCGGGTGCGCGCACAGCAGCCGACAGGGGATATCCCCACCGTGACCGGAACGCCCTCCGGGGCATTTGTTACCGTTAACCAGGACCAGGATTTCGTCAACGTGCGCTCTGGTCCCAGCTCTTACTTTTATCCGCGTGTTGGCATCCTGGTGACGGGGCAATCTGCCTCCGCATTAGGACGTTCCCCGGGTGGCGACTGGATCATGATCGCATATACTGGTGCCCCAGGTAATGTTGGCTGGGTTTATGCCCCAAATGTTTCGCTTACTTCTCAGAATTTTCTGTCCGTTGTGGATGCCCCGCCGACACCCACTCAGTTAACCCCAACTATTAACCCAACCTATGCAGCAGCTTTTATTGCTCCCGAAACTCCCACGCGCCTGCCAACTTTTACGCCTCCCGCTCCCTTGGCAATTCCCACCTTTGTGGATGAAGCCCAAGGTGAAGTGACGCGCATCCCGATGGGGCTGGTTATCTTTAGTTTGGCATTTATCGGTTTGCTGGGGGCATTATTTTCTCTTGCGAGAAGATAGCTCATTAGCGTGAGCTTTAGGGGTAGTGGCTCAAGCGAAATGCCAGGCAATATCATATTTTCAGAACCACTGTGAATCACTGTATAAAAAAGAACCTGCGTTCATAACGCAGGTTCTTTTGCTTTCGCTGGTGATTTCTAGTTGCCGCAGCCGCAGCTTCCGCCGCCACCGCCACAGGATGCGCCTTCCTCGTGTGCGTGGCCTCCGCCACTTCCGCAACTGCATCCGCCACTCTGGGCGTTTGGATTGGTGATAACAAACCCTGTCCCGTGTTGGGGATCATTCACGAACTCAATATTCGCCCCGCGTGCATATTCGAGCGACTGATGGTCGATGACGATCTTTAAGCCCTCCACGTCCAGTTGTGTGTCGGTGGTGTTGATATTGTCATCGATTGCCATCCCATACTGGACACCGCTGCAACTGCTGCCCGCTACATAAATGCGCAGAGCATGATTGTCCATTTTCTTTTCAGTCATGATATCCAGAACAGCTTGGGTTGCTTCCGGGGTGATTGTAACAATTTCTTCACTTACTTTGGGAAGTGTAAATTCCATAAGGTTCTCTCCTGTTTTATTATATTGGATAAATATTATCAGAATACTTTTTGTCTGTCAATTCGTTTGCTATGGAGCAGTATTCTACCTCTTTTCTGGGTTTTGAGATGGCGCTTTTGCGGATTGCTTTGATGCGTTAAAAATAAAAAAAAGCTGTCTTATTATATTAATATGATTAAATGTAGAAATCCAGCTTGACACATTGCCACCCGCCTTGTAAAATCTCTCTACTGAAGAACTATAGACAACTTCCGTCTATAGTTTATTTAATCTCACTTTCCTCGGGAGGAATAAACCAACATGAGTCACATGGGACTTTCAATGTTCGAAACGGTCGCAATTTGGACTGTGTTTGGCATAGCAATCGTTGGGTTGCTTTATGCCATTTTCTTGCGTAGTCAAATCATGCGCGAGGATAAAGGTACAGAACGAATGCAAGAAGTTTGGGGCTGGATTCGCGATGGCGCTGATGCCTATTTACAGCGTCAGCTGAAGTCAATTTTGCCCTTCATTGCAATTTTGACAGTCGCGCTGTTTTTCTCCGTTTATATTGTGCCCCCCACGCCTGAAGCCCTCGAACGCTTCGCAGGCATGGATCCCGACCGCATCCGCCTGACACTGGGCTTTGCTCGTGCAATCGCCTTTGTCATGGGCGCTGGCTTCTCGCTTACCGTCGGTCAGATCGGTATGCGCATGGCGGTACAAGCCAACGTTCGTGTTGCTTCCGCTGCTCGCACCTCCTTCAGCGACGCACTGCGTATTGCTTATCGCGCAGGCACCATCACTGGGATGCTTACCGATGGTCTTGGCCTGCTTGGTGGCACCGTTATCTTCATGTGGCTTGGTATTGCTGCTCCTGACGCTCTGCTCGGCTTCGGCTTTGGCGGTACGCTCCTCGCCCTCTTCATGCGTGTGGGTGGCGGTATCTTTACCAAGGCAGCTGACGTCGGCGCCGACCTTGTCGGTAAAGTGGAAGCAGGTCTCCCGGAGGACGATCCCCGCAATCCCGCTGTGATCGCAGACCTCGTTGGCGACAATGTTGGCGACTGCGCCGGTATGGCGGCTGACATCTTCGAATCTTATGAAGTCACCATTGTTTCTGGCTTGATTCTCGCTCTGGCGCTCTGGCACCACACCGGTCGTCTGGAATGGATCATCTTCCCGCTCATCGTTCGCGGTATTGGTGTTCTCGCCTCGATCATCGGTACCTATGCTGTCAAGAGCGATGCCAAAGAAGGCGGCGACGCAATGGGTGCGATCTTCAAAGGTTTCTTCACCTCTGCGATCATCTCGTCCGCGCTTTTCTTCCTGGCAGGCTTCTTCTACATGAATAACCCTGGCATTGATGCCTGGGGTGGCTGGTGGCGTACGCCGATGGCCGTTTTTGTCGGTGTTGCACTCGCTATCGGTATTGACCGCTTAACCGAATATTTCACAGGCACACATGGTGCTCCTGTGAATGACATCAAGAAAAGTGCTGACACTGGCTCCGCAACTTTGATTCTTCAAGGGACAGCTGTTGGTTTCGAATCTTCAGTCTGGTCGATTTTGATCATCGCCCTCACCATTATGGCATCCGTCGCCATTTTCGGCACTATCCCTGGCCTTGAAGGCGCAGACAGAATCAACTTCATTCTTTACGGCGTCGCTATGGCCGGTATCGGTATGCTTACCCTGACGGGCAACAACGTCGCTATGGACTCCTTCGGTCCGATCGCTGACAACGCCAACGGAATCGGAGAAATGTCCTGGACAGGTAAAGAAAAAGAAGAAAACGCCAATGCACAGCAGATCATGGCAGACCTTGATGCCGTCGGGAACACCACCAAAGCGATCACAAAAGGTGTTGCGATCGGCTCCGCTGTTATCGCTGCCGTTTCTCTCTTTGGCTCTTATCTCGTAGATGTCAGCCGCACGCAAGCCTCTCTTGGCGTTCCGCTCGCTGAACAGATCCAAAGCATCGGCATTCGTGTCGATATTCCGCAAGTTTTCGTTGGTATGCTCATTGGTGGTGCCATTCCGTGGCTCTTCTCATCCTTTGCTATTCAAGCTGTTAGCCGTGCAGCAGCACTCATCGTACTGGAAGCTCGTCGTCAGTTTGGCTTGGGCGTTCTCGATGGCAGCGTAAAACCGGATTATCGTCAGGCTGTCTCCATCTCCACCACGGCGGCACAGAAAGAGTTGGTTTCCTTAGCGATTATCGGCGTAGTATCCCCGATTGTTGTTGGCCTTACTCTTCAAGTGGAAGCACTCGGTGGCTTCCTCGCTGGCCTGATCCTTTCTGGTCAGTTGCTGGCTGTCTACATGAATAACGCAGGCGGCGCTTGGGACAATGCCAAGAAACTCGTTGAAGATGAAACATCTGACCCTGCAAAGAATACGGGCAAAGGTTCTGAACGTCACAAAGCCTCTGTTGTCGGCGATACCGTTGGTGACCCGATGAAAGATACCGCAGGTCCCGCGCTGAACCCAATGATCAAAGTTGCAAACCTCGTCGCCTTGATCGTAGCGCCTGTTGTCGTTCAATATAAAGGCGCAACCGGCGGCACGCTCGTTGGCGTTTGGGTAACCGTTCTGGTCTTGGTAGCACTCTTGATCTGGGCAATTCGCCGCTCGAAAGCCGCCGCCCCTGAAATTGCTGCGGTAGAGTAGAGTAAGAAAGTTCTGTACACAAAAAGAGCCTGCGGTTTTTCGCCGGCTCTTTCTTTTCAATCGGATGAAAAGCGCGTCACACACGCAATTTGAACT
>JBNKMO010000137.1:0-3931 GCA_050293165.1 Anaerolineales bacterium
GCCGTTTTCATCGCGGACTTTGAAACCGTTATCGGTTGGGGGGTTATGTGATGCCGTCACGTTCACGGCCCCGACAGCTTTTTGCGCTACAACGGCATAAGAAATGACCGGGGTCGGTGTTGCGCCCTCGGTCAGATATACTTTTAAGCCATTGCCAGCCAAAACTTCGGCAACTGCTGCACCAAAATCTTCCGAACGGAAGCGTTTATCATAGCCGACGATCACCCATTTTCCCGCGTGTCCCTGCTCCAACAAATAAGAAGCAAAACCCTGTGCACAACGGCGCACACTGGCAAAGGTGTAATCTTCCGCAACATGACCGCGCCAGCCATCTGTGCCAAATTTGATTTTTATAGGCATAAAAACTCCTGTGAATTTATTTCGTTTAGCGAAAGGTATTATAACAGGTGGAGAGTGATGCGGGTATAATCCGTTTGACTTTTTGGAGAATTTTAATGACAGAAAAAATCTATTTCGATTATGCTGCCACGACACCTGTTGACCCGCGTGTTTTGGATGTGATGTTGCCCTACTTTACCCAGGATTTTGGAAATCCCTCGTCGGTTCACCGTTATGGACAAAAAGCCGAAGGCGCACTGGACGAGGCGCGTGCTACCGTTGCTCAGGCATTGGATGCGGAGATGGGCGAGATCATCTTTACCTCCTGCGGCACCGAGTCGAATAATCTCGCCATTCGAGGCGCAGTTCTCGCCGCCCGTGAGCGGACAGGTGCCAACCGCATCCTGACCTCGCGTGTGGAACATACTGCTGTGACCCGCACGGTTGAGCAGCTTGAAAAACATTATGGCTTTGAAGCTGTCTGGCTGGAGATTGACGAGACCGGCATGGTGCGTCCCGAAACCGTTGCTGCTGCGATTGACGAAAAGACCGCCCTCGTGACCCTCATGTACGCGAATAATGAAATCGGGACGATTAATCCCGTTGCTGAGATTGCAGCGATTTGTCGTGAAAAAGGTGTTTTGTTCCATACCGATGCCTTGCAGGCGACCGGCTATTTTTCGATGAATGTTCAGGAACTCGGCGTTGATTTGATGTCACTTGGCTCGCATAAATTTTATGGCCCGAAAGGCGTCGGTGCGCTCTATGTTCGTAAGGGGACAGAACTGCTTCCGCATCAAACGGGCGGCGGGCAGGAGAGCGGTCTTCGCGCAGGGACGCAGAATGTACCCTATATCGTCGGCTTTTCCGAAGCCCTGCGTCTGACAAGCGAAGAACGCGTTGCGCGTGCAGCACACGTCCAGCCCTTACGTGACCGTATTATTGGGACGGTACTCGAAGAAATCCCTGATGCGAAACTGACGGGACATTCGTCATCCCGTTTGCCAAACCACGCCAGCTTCGCCTTCAAAGGTGTGGATGGAAATACTCTCGTCCAATTATTGGATGGGGCGGGCTTTGCCTGTTCATCTGGCTCTGCTTGTAAGACGGGCAATCCTGAACCTTCGGGCGTAATGATGGCGATTGGATTGGAACATCTTTGGGGCTTGGGTTCGTTACGCGTCACGCTCGGCGCGCATTCCAAGCCTGAGCAAGTGGATGCCTTTTTGGCGGCATTGCCTGATCTGGTTGAGAAGGCGAGAAAATTACGATGAGTTTGATTTATGGCTAAAGTTGTAATCGCAATGTCCGGCGGCGTGGATTCGTCCGTCGCGGCAGCGCTCCTCAAAGAAGCAGGACACGATGTGACCGGCATGATGCTGCGTCTCTGGTCGCAGCCCGGCAAGGAAGAATCCAATCGCTGCTGCACGCTGGATTCTCAGCTTTTGGCGCGCCGTGTGGCGAACAAACTTGACATCCCCTTTTATGTGATCGATGCGAAAGAAGCCTTTCGTGAGACGGTCGTCAATTATTTTCTCGATGGCTACTCCCGTGGCGAAACACCGAATCCTTGCCTGATGTGTAACCGTCAAATTCGTTGGGGCGTGCTGCGTGAACATGCCCTCGCTTTGGGTGCGGAGTATCTTGCCTCGGGGCATTATGTTCGTTTACAGAGAGATGCTGATGGCAGTATGCAACTCCTGCGCGGTGTGGATCGTGGCAAGGATCAGTCCTATGTGCTGCATGTGCTCACGCAACAAAAGTTGGCGCAGTCACTCTTCCCCGTTGGCGATTACCCCAAATCTGAGATTCGCGAAATCGCCCATCGCTTTGGCTTGCCGACGGCATCCCGTGCGGATAGCCAGGATTTGTGTTTCCTTGCAGGCGGAGATTACCGCGACTTTTTACGTGAGTACGCGCCTAAAACAACCCGGCCAGGCGAAATCGTCAACAGCGAAGGTGCGGTCTTGGGCGAGCATCAGGGCTTGGCATTTTATACGATTGGTCAGCGCAAGGGTTTGAATGTTTCTTCACCTGTGCCGCTCTACGTTTTGGCAAAAGATTCTAGGCAGAACAAGCTCGTGGTGGGGCAGACGGAAGAATTGGGTAGCGATGCAATGGATGTTGATGGAATCAACTGGATATCCGGTAAAGCGCCAGACGAACCCTTCCGCGCTCAGGTCAAGATCCGTTATACGGCGAAAGAAGCTTGGGCTGTGATCGTGCCTGTTGGCACCGATCAAGCCCAAATCACGTTCGATGCGCCGCAGCGTGACATCACGCCCGGACAGGCAGCCGTTTTCTATGATGGTGAAGTCGTCCTCGGCGGCGGGATGATCCAATCATCTGCAAGAGGGTAAAATGACACTTCCTACACTTTTTTTCGGTTTTGTTGTCGCCAGTTTATTGGGCGCTCTTTATCATCTTTGGCGCGGCGGTGGCCCCGGACGCATTCTTTTCTATCTTGTTTTGGCCTGGATTGGCTTTTTCGGTAGTGTCTTTTTGGCTGATCTCAAGGGGTGGATGTTTTTCTCTGTTGGGCAGCTTGATGTTGGGATGGGTGTGCTTGGCGCTTTGCTGATCCTTTTTGTGGGTGATTGGCTTGCCAGAGCGAATGGAGGGGAGGGCTAATGCCGCGCAGTGAGCAAGGTGTTACGAACGACCGCTATATGTGCATCCCACGCACGCTGATTTTTTTGACACGTGGCGATAAGGTGCTGCTGCTCAAAGGTGCCCCGACAAAACATCTGTGGGCGAATAAATATAACGGCGTTGGCGGACATGTCGAACGCGGCGAAGACCTGCTCTCGGCTGCCAAACGCGAGTTGGATGAAGAAACGGGTCTCAGCGCGGATTTGGGCTTGGTCGGCACGTTAATGGTTGATGCCGAACCCCAAACAGGAATCTGTATCTATATCTTCACTGGAGAGTTGGTGGCTGGCGAGCCGCGCTCTTCTTCCGAAGGAGCGCTGGAGTGGTTGCCCCTGACAGCCCTTGATGAATATCCGCTCGTAGAAGATGTTGCCATTCTTTTACGGCGCATCCAAAGAATGCAGCCCGGCGACCTACCTTTCGCGGCACGCTCGTTTTATGACGAAAATGACCGGTTGAATGTTGAGTTTGAGGATTAATGCTCAAGTACCTCCAGCAATACGCAAAAAATTGCTTCTGAAATCGCCGTCATTGCAGATTTAAATTTGGAGTTGCTGTTTTCTTTGACAAGCATCTTTTCTCATGCTAAACTACGCCCGTTAATCCGGCGCGCTCAGAAGAGCGCGCTTTTTTCGGGCAAATTGCCAAAATAAGGAAGAAAAATGGATATTTTACTCACAGGCTCAGTTGCCTACGATTACCTAATGACCTTTCCGGGAAAATTTGAAGAGCAGATTTTGCCCGAGCGCTTATCCTCGATCAGCTTATCATTTCTCGTTGATTCAATGACCCGCGAACGCGGCGGTGTTGCGCCAAATATTGCTTATACCCTCGCTTTGCTTGGTGCAAAACCACGCTTGATGGCAACCGTCGGCCAAGATTTCAGTGATTACCGCGCTTGGCTGGATGCCCAAGGTGTTGACACGGAATATGCCAAAGT
>JBNKMO010000138.1:0-4717 GCA_050293165.1 Anaerolineales bacterium
ACCAATTCCGCGCTGCGCGCCATCTCATGCTGCAATCTTCGTACGGTTGGCGGGCTGGCGGGTAGATCAACCCAGCGTTCGCCGCTCAAAACCGCCGCGATCGCATCCTGTGTTTGCTGGGTTACATCGCTCATGCCGTTCAGTTCGCTGCTACCAACGCTGAAGAGATCGCTCAGGAATTTTTCAATCTGCTCACTGGTATTTGCACGCAGCACATAAACTGGCATCCCGCGCCGCTCAGCGTCCATCACGGTTTGTTGGCGCTTGCGGTAGTAGGTGCGCAGGGTTACGAGCGCATCCGCTTCGCTGGCTGTGCGTACGATGATGGCCGGGACTTGCAGGCGTTTAACGGATTGGATCAATCGGTTACGCGCTACGCCAAAGGGGTAGATACGTATTGTAGACATCTTTTGGCGGGATTCGGATCGGGCTTGGGCAGATGTCTCTGGCGCAGTGGACAAGCGTAGGGTGCCGCGCGTGCCGAGCGAGTCCCCGCCGCGTTTTAAACCCGGATTTGGGCTTGCTTCCGCCTTTTCAACTTTGATCTGCCCATCTTCATCCCGCGTGCGAATCTCGGCTGGAAGTGGGAAGCCGCGCAAAAGCGAATCGACCGCTGCGGCAACATCCAGATGCACCGCAAAACGATCTCGGTGCTGAATCTCGACGAGTACGTCAAACGTGGGCGGGTTGCGACGCTCTAGCACGGTCTTCTGCGTGCCGCGCCGACGGGCTTCCTCGTCCGACAAGGTGACTGATTCAATGCCGCCGATCAAGTCAGAAAGGGTCGGGTTGAGCATCAGGTTGTCGAGCGTGTTGCCGTGCGCCGTGCCCACGAGCTGCACACCGCGCTCGCCGATGGTGCGGGCCGCGTCGGCTTCTTGTGCGCGCCCGATCTCGTCGATGACGATCACCTCGGGGTTGTGGTTCTCGACGGCTTCGATCATGACCTCGTGTTGAAGCGAGGGCGTGGCGACCTGCATGCGGCGGGCGCGCCCCACGGCGGGATGCGGTACATCGCCATCGCCGCCGATCTCGTTGGATGTATCGACAATGACAACTCGCTTGCTCTCGGCAAGGATTCGCGCGGCTTCGCGCAGCATGGTCGTCTTCCCGACGCCAGGACGACCGAGCAAAAGGATGCTTTTGCCGGAGTTGATGATGTCTTCGATAATGTCGCTGGTGCCATAAACGGCACGCCCAACGCGGCAGGTGAGACCGACGATCTCCGCTCTGCGGTTGCGGATGGCGGAGATGCGGTGCAGGGTGCGTTCGAGACCGGCGCGGTTGTCAGCGTCGATGTCGCCAAGTTGCTTTACGACATGGTCGATCTGCTCGCGGGTGACTTCCTTTTCGCTCAGGACGACTTCACCATCCACAAAGCGTGCGGTGGGGATGCGCCCAAGATCGAGGATCACCTCGAGCAGGTTTGCGGTATCTTCGGTTGCTTGAATAGCTGCGACAACTTCCTTGGGCAGGGTGTTGAGCAGGGCTTTAAGATCGTCTGTGATTTGTAGTTTTGTAGACATGATATTTAGTTTCAAGTGGCAAGTTACGCACTTCGATAAACTCAGTGCAAGAGTTGCAAGTGTCACGTTATTGATAAATGCCTGATGGGCGACACTCGTAGGCAAGGAATCATACTTGCGCCGCTATTACTGCCTTCTGCGCGGCTTACGGGGGAGTTAGAGGTTGATTAAGATCATTTCAGCGTACCACCTGATTCTTTGAGTTGCGGCTATTATAGCAGTCTATTCTGGGAGGGGAATGAGAAAAAGGGACGAACGCTTAAAAAGAGACAGTCACCTTCAAGGTGACTGTCTCTTGATTTTTTAGCTCTTCCCCTCGATCACATCGGGGATATTGGGTTGCCAGGCGTCGTAGTGATGCTTGCAGAGCCAGCGGAAGTCGCCCGTGTAGGTGGTAACGCGATGCAGACCGAGTTTGGCGTGCATCGGGTCTTGCTCGCGGATGAGTTGATGCAGCGCGAGAATACCCGAGCGTTCCGGTTCGCTGAGATAGCCGCCTTTGAATTCGCTGTGTTCTGAGCCTTTGATTTTTTCGGGCAATTGTTTGATGACCGCATTGGCTAATTTCAGTTGGTCGTCGATCTTCCATGCTTTGGTTGTGTCAGTGCCAAAGAAGGTGTTGATTGCGGGCGCAGCCAGCGGAGCGACAGTGGTGAGCACTTTCAGGGTAAAGTTAGCATAGGGAGCAACCTTCGCCACCCACTCACGGGGTTGGGGTAATTCATAAAGCCCTTTGCCGTCTCCAATGACGGGATGTTGGCAACCTTCGGCTTCGCACCAAAGCTGAACTTGCATCGGTTTAATGAAAAGTTCTTTGGGAGAAAGTTTGGGGTCAGAGCGTAGCGTAAAGAGACGCGGACCACTCTTTGCTTCGTCCGCGATGGCACGCATGGTTGCCATGAAATAATCTGCGATACGACTGTCAAGCCCATCAAGTCGTTCGTTAATCTCGCGTAGTTGAACGCTCATATCACGTTCTTCAAATCCAAAGAGTAATTCTGCTATTGAGTGCCTTTTAGAGCAAATCTGACATCGAGCTGTTACATCGCCTTCAGCTAACCATTGACGTAAAGAATGAATGGGGAAACGTCCTTTGCATGCTTGTCCATCAATGGTTTCCGAACATGGAACCGCAAACAGGTAACGACCTTCCATACCAGGCCAGTTGTCGCCAATCAACTTTTGCAATGTAGAGTGGAGCACGTTCATAAAATGCTCCGGCCACGTTGCCTGTGCATAAATATGGAGTTCGCGTCCGCGTTTTTCAAGCATTGCTTCACCATGTGGCGAATGACTTAAGAACACTCCCTTTTGCCAATGTAAGCGATGCTGACAACCATCCTCGCCATTATGGGCTTCAACCCCATAATCGTGCGTGCGGACGATCATCCACGGCATCAGGCCGGGCGGATCTTCGTCCATAGCGCAGATCATGGCGATGCGGCGGGCGTTTTCGGGGATCTCCTGTTCGGGCAGCCACGGGAGGTCGGGGCGCACCTGCGGCACATGTTGGGCAACCAGACTGGCTTTCCCATCCGGCAGGCGATAGGAGACATCGTATTTTTCCATCAACCGCAAGAAGAAGGGATAGAGATCAGGCGTGTAGCGCGGTTCATCCTTGAATTGGTGATCGTGCCAGACTTCGAAGAGACGTTCATCGGGCAGGATGCCGTCGGCTTCCTGTGTGGCGCGGTCTTCGAGCACAAAGCCGATCGCTTTGGTGAGCCACTGCGGTTTCAGGACGACGTCCTCCCGCAGATTTTCATCCTCGCCGTAGTGGACGATATAGCCGAGATCGTGCATCAGGCCCGCCAGTGTGGATGTGTCGATCTCGCTCAGCGTGTGCTTGGCGCAGACTTCGGCAAATTTGGTGTAGGAAATGCGCGGCGACTCGCTCTCGATCAGTTCGTCGCGGGCGGCTTTCCAGTTGTTGTTGAAGAGCATCCCCATTTGTTCGAGTTGGGCGGCTTCGGCGGCGATGACTTCTTTCAATTCGGCAATGCCGTGCATCTCGCCCGTTTCTTCATCGGGGACGAGGCTGTCGACTTCGTAGAAACCGGCGATCATCTCGGGATAATCGCGCAGGAAAACGGGCTGGTCGATGCGGGCGATGCGCTCGCCCGTTTTGGCATGGGTCGAGACGATGATGACGCGCGCATCCGTGCCCACCCGCAGGCGGATCATATTCAGCCAATCTTCGACCTGCCCCTTCTGCACGCCGCCGCGCGGCTCCCAGACCAGGATATAGAGCGAGCGCCGACTGAAAAAGAATTGATGCGTGACGCGGTAGACATTTTGCCCGCCAAAATCCCAGGCATTCAGTTGGATTTCAACGCCTTCTTTCTCTGGGTGGGGTAGTTGAAATGTAGAAATATCAATGCCGTGCGTCGTCGGTTCGCCTTCCCTTGGTCCTTCTTCCTTATTACTTTTTAACGCCTTTAAAAGCGTTGTTTTGCCCACATCGCCCTCACCGACCAAAACCAGCTTGGCTTCGTAGAGCGGCTCGGCATCTTTTTCGATGCTACGCAGGTATGCCCAGAGGGGTTCATAACCTTCATGTGTACCACCGTATTTATCACAAGCATCGTATGCGCTTTGCAGGGCGGGGTTGAGGGGGTTGTTAGTGAGGGCAAGTGTTTGTAAATGCTCAAGCTGTGTGAGGGAAGAAGGTAAATCATTCAACTTATTCCCTTGTGCATATAAATGCGCAAGATGCTTGAAGCCACCAAACCATTCAGGGATTTTTTCAAGACCACACTCTGAAAGATTAATCCATTGTAGATTTTTGAAGTTTTGGAACCATTCTGGTAACGAACCCAAGGGGTTTCCTCTATCAGGTGCTCCGATAACAAAATTTTCTAGAAGAGAAAATCTTGCGAAAGATTTTGGCAGGTTTTTAATTCCATTTCCGTGTATATATAACTCGGTTATCTCAGGTAAATCACCTAGCCACTCAGGTAAATTCGTAAATAGATTTTTGTTGAGGCGCAGACTTTTCAGCCTCACGAGTTGGACTAGAGAGTTTGGCAGGATCGTTAGTTGGTTGTCGGAGAGATAGAGTTCTGTCAACTGCGTGAGTTGACCGATTGTGTCTGGCAGGGCGGTCAGTTGGTTGTTGGAGAGATCCAGGTATGTCAACTGCGTGAGTTGACCGATGGTGTCTGGCAGGGCGGTCAGTTGGTTTTTGGAGA
>JBNKMO010000139.1:0-35408 GCA_050293165.1 Anaerolineales bacterium
GATCGCTGATCGCATGGATCTTTTCCATCACTTTACGAGAGGCTTTGGTATACGCGCCAAAACGGTGCGGGATGATCTGTAAGTTAGGGCAGAGGCGGATCGCTTGTGCCATCGGCATGGCGGAATGTACGCCTCGCATGCGAGCGGGATAAGAGCAGGATGCCACGACGCCGCGCCCTTCAGGGCTGCCGCCAACAGCGAAGGGTTTGCCGCGCAGGGTGGGGGTGTAGAGTTCCTCCACGGCGCAGAAAAAAGCATCGAGATCGAGATGGGCGATAATTCGCATGGGGATATTGTAGCCGAAACGCATCTTTTGCAATGCTTAAAAATCCATGCATTTTGTGGCGAATTGCTTGACCGCCATCTATGATTCTGGTATTCTATATCTACCGACCGTTCGGTAGGTTTCTTATGATGACAAAAGACCAAATCCTCGATGCCGCAGCTCAGATCTTCCGCCTGAAAGGCTATCACGCCACGTCTATGAGTGATATTGCCGGGGCAGTCAACCTGCAAAAAGCCAGCCTCTATCATCACGTTTCTGGCAAGCAGGAGATTTTGCTTGAATTGCTTGACCAAGCCCTTGAACTTCTGACAGAAGAGATCAGCAGGGTGTCGAAAAATGAAGCCCTGCTGCCAGATGAGAAGCTGCGCCAGATGAGCTTGGCCTATCTCAAAGCGCTCACCGATCATGTTGATCTGGCATCCGTGCTCTTGCTGGAACACCGCTCGCTTGAGCCTGAGTTACACGCCCGACATGTCCCTAATCGTGACCGTTTCGAAGCTCTTTGGCGAGACGTTGTTGAGGAAGGGATGCAGTCGGGCGCTTTTTGTTGTACTGAAACCGACATGACCGTCCGTACCCTGCTCGGCGCGATGAACTGGACGATCACTTGGTTCAACCCCAAAGGCGAGTTGAAAATCGAAGACATCGCAGATCAGATCGCAGCCCTTTTCCTGAATGGTCTAAGCAACCACTAACCATGACCAAGATCCCCACCACCAAATCCCCGCACACCTTTGCGAAATTCACCACAACAGAAGGCGCGCGCATTTATCGTCTCCCGCTCGAGGCTTTCCACAAATTTTGGGTGTACGCCTATCTTGTTTTTGTGGATGACCAGATCGTTCTGATCGACACCGGCTCGGGATCGGGAGAGAGCAATCGCTGCCTGCTGGAGGGGTTTGAGCGAGTACAAACGGAGGAGGGACTTGCTTCCGTTTTAGATGCTTTGGACTCCATCCTCATCACCCACGGTCACATCGACCACTTTGGCGGATTACCGTATCTTGTAGAGCAGACCGATGCCAAAGTGGGTATCCACGAACTCGATTTACGCAACCTAACGAACTTTGAAGAACGCATCCTTGTCTCTGAGTGGCGTCTGCGCAAGTTTCTGATCGAAGCAGGTGTGTCCGAAGAGAAACGTGAAGAGATCATCCGTGTGTATATGGTCAACAAGATGCTCTCGAAATCCGTTCCCGTTGACTTCACCTACCGCGCGATCAATATGCAGCTTGGACGCTTTGAGTTTTTACATGTCCCCGGTCATAGCGCGGGGCATGTCGTCATTCGGTTGGATGACTATATCTTTTGCGGCGACCATGTCTTGAATGGAATTTCCCCACATCAGTGGCCCGAACGCCTGACGCTGAATATGGGCTTGGGGCATTATCTCGACTCATTGGATAAGTTCGAAGCCTGGGCAGGGGATGACGTCACATTCGTTTTGAGCGGGCATAATGAACCGATCAAAAACCTTTCACTGCGCATCCAGCAAATTAAAGGGATTCATGCCCAACGTCTGGAGCGTGCGCTTGGCATCCTGTCTGAGCCGCATACTGTTGCCGATGTCTCATCCCAGCTTTTCCCGAACGTCGGCGGCTATGACATCCTGCTTTCAGTAGAGGAAGCAGGAGCCCATGTGGAGTATTTGTATCAGCGCGGTTTGCTGGGAATCGCCAATATTAATGAAATTGAGCAGGGCACTGTGCCTTTGCTTTATCAACGTTTAAATGATCCGATTGCGGAGCAAATGAACGTTTGTTGTTGAAGTTTTACAGTCTCTGAGCGGAAGGCTGAACGAATGTGAAGCCTGAAGTCGAAGAGCGGTTTTTGAAAATCCGTCCTTCGACTGCGCTACGCTCCGTTCGGGAACTGGTTGAGTAAAAAATAAAACCCTTGAAGGAGGAGCCATGTATTCTTTTGAACCGAATGAAGAACAACAAATGCTGATCGACGCAGTCAGCCGCTACGCGGAGAACGACTTGCGGGCAGCGGCGGAGGAAGCGGAGGAACACTCCAAGTTTCCTGATGGTCTGATCGAAAAAGGCTGGGAGATGGGTGTGCTACAAGCCTCCATCCCCGAGGCGTACGGTGGATTTGGCGACTATTCCAGCGTAACGGGCGCTTTGGCTGCTGAGGAGTTGGCTTATGGCGATTTGCCCGGCGCAATGGCGGTGCTGACTCCGAATCTTTTCGTGCTGCCGATCTTGCTGGCTGGCTCTGAAGAGCAGAAACAGGAATTCATTCCGCCCGTGATCGAGATGGAGTGGAAAGCCTTCACTGCTGCGATGATCGAGCCTGCGCTCAATTTTGATCCGAATGAGTTGAAGACAACGGCTGTCGCAGATGGCGATGAATTTGTGCTGAATGGGCACAAGACTTTCGTGCCTTACGCTGCCGATGCAGAAGCGATGATCGTTTATGCCAGCGTAGACGGCCAGACCAATGGTTTCATCGTTCCCGCAGGTGTGGCTGGTTTGAGCGTTGGCGAAGAAGCCAATAAACTGATGAGCCTGAAAGCCGTCCCTATGTACGATGTGATGCTCGAAGACGTGCGTGTGCCAGCTGCCAATCGCCTTGAAGGTGATTTCAAAGCCGTTTTGGCTGCCAGCCATGTTGGTTTGGCTGCGATGGCAATTGGTGTGGCAAAGGCTTCACTTGACTATGCTGTCAACTATGCCAAAGAGCGTGAAGTTTTCGGCGTAAAAGTTGCCCAGAAGCAGGCGATCGCCTTTATGTTGGCTGAGATGGCAATGGAAATTGAAGGTATCCGCATGTTGACATGGGAAGCTGCCTGGAAATTGGATACAGGCAAAGAAGATGCCTACAAAGCGGCCTATCTGGCAGCAACTGGCGCAATCGATATGGTGATGATGGTCACCGATCGCGGCGTGCAGGTTTTGGGCGGTCATGGTTATATTCGTGACCATCCCGTTGAACGTTGGATGCGTAACGGACGCGGCTTCGCGACCTTCACCGGTTTGATGATTGTTTAGTGGCGAGAGGAATATCATGACTATAGAATTTGAAACCCCGAAACCTATCGCGCAGCAGCAATACGTTTTGCAGACTGTTGCCGATAATATGATGCGTCCCTACTCACGCTATTTCGATGAGAATGAGCATGAGATTCCGTGGGATTACATCAACTTCATGCACATGGCGATGAAAGCCACCGGTGCTGGCTCGCTTGCCCCAAAAGAAGAGAAGAAAGAAGAAGACCCGAACAAACCGAAGCGTGCTCCAATCGGTTATCAGATGCTGGCGCACATGATGGAGATCATCTCCTGGGGCGATGCGGGGATGTATCTTGTCACCCCGGGTGGCGGACTTGGTGCGGCGGCTGTTCAGGCTGCTGGCAGCCCTGAGCAAAAGCAGAAATTCCTTGCCCGCTTCATGGGGGAGAAACCGACCTTCGCCGCAATGTGCATGACCGAAGCTGACGCTGGTTCGGACACCTCCCGGATTCGCGCAACTGCCGTTTTGGATGAAGCCACCAATGAGTGGGTGCTGAATGGCGAGAAGATTTTTGTCACGGGTGGTGATAAATCCCTGACCCAATACGAGCAATCCGGCAAAGGTTTTATCGTTGTTTGGGCAACGATTGATCCCGAAGCTGGCCGTGCAGGGATGCGCTCCTTCGTCGTCGAAGCCGGGACGCCCGGTGCCAAAGTGACCAAGATGGAACACAAGCTAGGTATCCGTTCTTCCGATACCGTCACCATCGTTTTGCAGGATTGCCGCGTGCCTTTCGAGAATATCCTGGGCAAACCGACCGTCGAAAAAACGACCAAAGGCTTCAAGGGCGCGATGTCGACCTTCGATGCAACCCGTCCGTTGGTAGCAGCCTCCGGTTTGGGCGTTGCCCGTGCTGCGCTTGATTTTGTCAAAGAGAAACTGGCAGAAGAAGGCATCGAAGTTCGCTATGGCGTGCCGCGCAACAAGCTGACCAGCATGGAACGCGATGTGATCGATATGGAAGTCATGCTGCGTGCTGGCTGGTTGATGGTCTTGAAAGCGGTTTGGATGGCAGATAACAAGAAACATAATGCGCTTGAAGCTTCGATGTCCAAGGTCAAGGCTGGCGACGTCTCCACCAAAGTGACCCAG
The DNA here is from genome assembly GCA_050293165.1 of Anaerolineales bacterium. Taxonomy (GTDB): domain Bacteria; phylum Chloroflexota; class Anaerolineae; order Anaerolineales; family Villigracilaceae; genus Desulfolinea. Next base: position 4,397 of record JBNKMO010000139.1, read on the forward strand.
AAAGCCGTCGAGATCATGGGTCCGCTTGGTTACAGCCGTGAGTTCCTGCTCGAAAAATGGTTCCGTGACGCCAAGATCACCGACATTTACGAAGGCACCGGTCAGATCAACCGTCTAGTTGTGGCGCGTGCATTGTTGGGATATCGCGGCAGCGAATTGCGCTAAAGACTCGTGAAACGTAAAAACGTGAAGCGTGATAATTGAAAGACTCACGTTTCACGCATCACGTTTTACACTCCAGCTTGGCAAGGGTTGTCGGAATGCTAATACAACTCCTCAGCCAACAGAAACTTAGGAGATAAACATGAAATACCAAGTAAACAAAGCTGTCGTGGTCGGCGCTGGGACAATGGGCGCAGCATTGGCAGCCCACCTTGCGAATGCCGGTATCCCAACCACCTTGTTGGATATTGTGCCGTTCAAACTGACCGAGGCAGAAGAGAAAAAAGGCTTGACCCGTGAAGATAAAGCGGTGCGTTATCGCATCGTGGAAGCAGGTCTGACTGCGGCAAAGAAATCCCGCCCGGCATCCTTCTTCTCATCCGATCAACTTACACTCGTCAAAGCTGGCAACCTCGAAGATGACTTCGACGCCATCGCCGAAGCTGATCTCGTCATCGAAGCGATTATCGAAAACCTTGAGATCAAACAAGACCTGATGAAGCGTATTGATGCCGTCCGCAAGCCGGGCACGATCATTGCGACGAATACATCCGGCATCCCTGTCAAAGCGATTGCTGAAGGTCTCTCGGATGGTTTCAAGCAGCACTTCCTCGGAATGCACTTCTTCAACCCGCCCCGCTATCTGAAACTGCTCGAAGTCATCCCCACCGACGATACCCTGCCCGCAGTGGTTGATTTCGTCAGTTGGTTCGGTGAATATCGTCTCGGCAAGGGCATCGTGCTCTGCAAAGATACGCCCAACTTCATCGGCAACCGCCTTGCTTTCGGCACCGGCGCTTTTGCCCTCGATTACATCCTGAAGAACGACTACACCATCGAAGAAGTTGATATGGTTACGGGGCCGATCATCGGTCGCCCGAAGACCGCTACTTTCCGCCTGATCGACCTCGTCGGCATCGACGTTTGGGATCATGTCGGCCGCAACCTTGCGCCCCTCATCCAGCACGATAAATACGCTCTGCCCTATCTCGCTGCTGAGGCGCCGAATGCGCTCATCGCTGATATGGTCAAGCGTGGCTGGCTCGGCAACAAAACTCGGGGTGGCTTCTACAACGTCAAGAAAGACGCTGATGGCAAGAAAACCTTCCTGCATCTCAACTTCAAGACGATGGAATACGAAGAAGGCGTCAAACCCCGCTTCGACTCGGTCGGTGCTGCCAAGAAAGCCGAAGACCTGAAGGGCAGCATCCAAGCCATGCTTGACGGCGACGACAAAGCCGCCAAACTCGTCCAGGCGCTCGTTTATCAGGGTTCGCAGTATGCGTCCGTCCTGATCCCCGAAGTGGCCGACACGATGAAACCCATCGACGATGCCATGCGTTGGGGATTTGGGCACAAAGCGGGCCCCTTCGAGATATGGGATATGCTTGGGGTTCAGGCAATCGTTGATCAGATGACTGCCGCGGGCTTCGCACCCGCTGACTGGGTTCTCACCATGCTCAAATCCGGGCACGAATCGTTCTATCAATATGAAGATGGGACGATCGTCGGCGTCTACGATGTATCCAAACAGGATTATGTCCGCATCGCTCGTACCCCCGGCTTGGTTCTGCTCAAGGAACAGAAACTCATCAAAAAGAATGCCGGTGCCTCCCTCTATGACATGGGCGACGGCGTGGCATGCGTTGAGTTCCACACCAAGATGAACGCCATCGACGCCGATATTGTAGAGATCATGAATGAAGCCCTCGACCGCACCGAAAGCGATTTTGACGCTTTGGTGGTCGGCAACGAAGCCGATCATTTCAGCGCAGGCGCTAACTTGTTCATGGTCGTCATGGCTGCCCAGCAACAGATGTGGGATCAGCTTGATATGATGATCGTAGGCTTGCAAGACATGAACATGCGCATGCGCTACTCGCCGAAACCCGTTGTCGTGGCTCCGGCTGGGATGGCGCTCGGCGGTGGTTGTGAGATCACCATGCACGGCTCGCGCGTGGTTGCACACGGCGAACTCTATATCGGTTTGGTCGAACTCGGCGCAGGCGTGATCCCCGCTGGTGGCGGCACAAAAGAAATCATGCGCCGCGTGGTCAACCCCTCGATGAAAATTCCGGATGCAATCTCGCTACCCTTTGTGCAGCAAGCTTTCATGCACATCGGCATGGCGAAAGTTGCCACCTCCGCGCGTGAAGCTCAGCAGATGGGTATCCTCAGCGCATCCGACCGCATCGTGATGAGCCGCGATCATTTGCTCGCTGAAGCCAAAAAAGAAGCCTTGCACATGGTCAACACAGGCTATGCTCCCCCTGCCCCTGAGATGATCTATGCCGCTGGGCGCGATATGCTCGGCGCGCTCGAATTGGGCGCTTATATGTTCAAAGAAGGCAAATTCATTTCAGAATATGATAATGTGATTGCCAACAAACTCTCATATATCTTGAGTGGTGGTGGGTTGAGCAAACCGCAGTGGGTCAGTGAGCAATACGTTCTCGACCTTGAGCGCGAAGCCTTCCTGTCGCTTTGTGGTGAACAGAAGACCCAGGAACGTATGTGGGCATTGCTGAACACTGGCAAGCCTTTACGGAACTAAGAGCAGTTTAAGGTTGGAAGGTTGAAAGGTGAAGGTTTAAAACCTGTAACTTTCAACCTTGAACCTGTAACTGAAAAGGAGATTATTATGGAAATGCGAGAAGCTGTCATCGTTGCTGCTGTTCGTACCCCTGTGGGCAAAGCCAAGCGTGGCGGTTTGGCAACCGTCCGTGCAGATGAAATGGCTGCAACAGTGATCAAAGAATTACTTAAAAGAACGCATCAACTTGACCCCGCCGACATTGATGATGTCATCCTCGGTTGCGCCTTCCCCGAAGGTGAGCAGGGCATGAACATGGCGCGTCTAACCGCCCTCGGCGCAGGGCTGCCTTACAGCGTCCCCGCTGAGACGATCAATCGTTTCTGCTCATCAGGTGTGCAATCCATCGCCCACGCGGCACAGGCGATCATGTCCGGGCAGATCGATGTTGCCATCGCAGGTGGTGCCGAGTCGATGACCCAAGTCCCGATGACGGGCTACAAATTCGCTCCGAATCTGGCACAAGCAGAAAGCAGCCCCGAATCCTTCACCAACATGGGCTTGACCGCTGAGAATGTCGCGGAAAAATACGATGTCAGCCGTGAAGATCAGGATGAATTTGCGATGAAGTCGAACCTGAAAGCTGCCAAAGCGGTTGAGTCCGGATTATTTGATGCCGAGATCGTCCCTGTCGAAGTAGAAGTGACCGAAGTCGGTGCGGACGGTAAACCTGCTACCCGTAAATTTACAGTTGCCCGCGACGAAGGTCCGCGCGCTGACACCACCGTGGAAGCATTGGCGAAACTCCGAGCACCGTTCAAAACAGGCGGACGCTCCACTGCTGGGAACTCCTCCCAAATGTCGGATGGGGCGGCAGGTGTGATCATCATGTCCGCAGAAAAAGCCAAAGAACTCGGTATCAAGCCCCTCGCACGTTATGTTGCGTATGCGGTTGCAGGCGTCCCGCCCGAGGTTATGGGTATTGGTCCGATTGCTGCGATCCCAAAAGCCTTAAAATTGGCTGGCTTGGAAAAAGACGATATCGATCTCTTTGAATTGAACGAAGCCTTTGCATCCCAGTCGTTGGCCGTGGTACGTGAGTTGGGTCTCGACGAAGAGAAAGTCAACGTCAACGGCGGCGCGATCGCTTTGGGGCACCCCCTCGGCGCGACCGGCGCAAAATTGACCACCCAACTCGTCTACGAGATGGGACGCCGCGGTTCGAAATACGGTATGGTGACGATGTGTATCGGCGGCGGCATGGGTGCTGCTGCGATCTTTGAAAACCTTCAATAATAATCTGTAAGGGCGGGTCTCAGACCCGCCCCTACAAAAAAACAGGAGAATATAAAATGGCACTAACAATTAAAGACCTGATGGGCAAGATGCCTGGCGCATTTCTGCCTGAAAAAGCCCCCGGCTTGGATGCGGTGATTCAATTCCATTTCACTGGCGAAGAAGCCAGCGATTGGTACGCCGTCATCAAAGACGACAAAGTCGAAACCGTCGAAGGTGTGCATGACAATCCCAAAATGACCATGACCGCTGATTCCGCGGACTATGTCGGTATTTTCACCGGTGAAGTCGATGGCATGGCCGCCTTCATGCAGGGCAAGCTCAAACTGGCTGGCGATTTGAATCTGGCGATGAAGCTCACACAGATGTTTAAAATTCGGTAGTTAGAGACTAGATAAGTAGGGAAAAGAGAAGAGACGCTTTCGTGAAGAGAGCGTCTCTTTTTGCTTGACGTATAGCTTAACGTAAAGATCACCTTTTTCTGGAGCGTAAATTCAATTGAAGATATAAGGCCAGCATACCTGCTAATGTAAACATAACGCTGATGATATACCAATTCCAGACTCCCCCGATAAAGTCTAATGGGCGCATGAAAGCGGCAATCACTACTAGAATGTGCCATATACCGATTGCCTCGATCCCAACCCGCCACGAACTCCATCGAGATTCACGGGAAATGACGAGACCACCAACCCCAAGCAAGGAAAACCACCCGCTCAGTACACGAGCGGTCAGCGGCTTGAGGTTCCAGACCCAAATTCCGATCAGCCAATTTGGAAAGAAAAATCCGACGAGGGCGAAGATTAGCATAACAATTCCCAAGATGCGTAATCCCCAACGAGGGACAGAGGGAACAACAAGATCGTTTGATTCGGGGAGTCCAGAATCAGCTTTGTGATTGTGCCACCACATCCAAGGAACCAGGAGCGGGGTGGTCACATATAAACCTAGCCAGAGTTGAAAAGGTAAATGTGAGAGATCAAACCGATCCCAGTGAAGAATTGTCGTGAGTAGCATAGCGAGGGTAAATGATGTGACAGGGAAAAAACCCGGAGCGACGCGATGCCAATATTTGCCAAAAATAAGGTTAAGAAAGAGCCATGAGCCACCAATATAACCTGCCCCCATATACATGGCCATGACAGGTGGGTTAATTGCCCAAGCAAATCGTGCGCCGGAGAGCCCAGGAAAGAAATACAGAATAATAAAAGCGAGTACAAGAAATGGAACAACTATAGCGGATATGATTTTGATAATTGGGGGAATGCGGTCGTCTTGGGACATGACTACTCCTGATTGCCAGTGGCAATTTCTAATTTGTATTTGATCAACAGCTCATTAGTATTGATAGGGCAAGGGTTTGCAATGGAGTCTGAACGAGGCAAAGGCCTTGCCAGAATTCTTATCCAAATTATTTCTGATTATGTGTTCTTGGTTGACAAAAGGTGGATTAGAAAGGATTTTTCGTCACAAGTATACGCAACCTGATTTTAGGTCACAAAACTGTATCCAGTTGGAGGCGTTGGGTGTAGCTTTGCAGGCGCTTGCGTGGGTAATGGTGCATATTATACTAAACAAGTCCAATTTACAGGAATATTTGAGCGTGTGTCTTGCGCCGAGAATGCCTTTTGCAGGGACGGCATGGCTGTCTTTATGCAGGGCAAACTCAAACTGGCTGGCGATTTGAATCTGACGATGAAATTGACGCAGATGTTCAGGATAAGATAAGTAAAAGTTGATAATAGAAAAGAGACGCTTGCTTTACGAGAGCGTCTCTTTTTATTCAGGATAATCGCCTATTTCTCTGTATCGTCGCTGACCCAATACTTCAGCTCGTCAAATTGCCCTTTGATCTGTTCGAGATATGACAGTAATTCTGTTTTCCCAATGCCTCGTTCCACATATCCGATGATATTCAATAGCGTAAAGTGGAAAAAATCATTGATTTTTTCTTCACGAGCATGAGATTCTTTGATTTGCTCTTCAGCGCGTTTTTGTTCGTAGAATTGCTCTTTAATCAATTCTTCAGCGTGTTCTTGTTCATAGAATTGTTTTCTAATTAGCGCATCAGAACGTTTGACCAGCAGGAATAGCACGCCATAGAGCAGGGTCAAAATCAGCGTTACGCTAATCCCAATATTTCTTTGATTGGTTGAAATTTTCTTGAATAAGGGTGTTACGTCATCGTAAACTTCAAAAACGCCCTCTACTTCGGCGGAAGAGCCGCGCCGAATTGGTACATAACTCGAAATTACATCGCGGTTTTCGAGATCACCCTCGAAGGCACTAAATGTGTCACTGTGCGTTAGTTCATTAGCTGGTTTCCCTTCAAGCGCAGTAACAAAGCCTGCGTTCTCACTCTTGTCCTCCCCGATTTGGCTTTCTTCCGTTGAAAAAACGGTTTTCCCATTCAAGGTATAGATTTTGACCTTGATAACTGTCAACCCCTGCATTTGTTCCAAAACAGCTTGATGGAGGTGAGCCGTTTCGGGATGGGCTTTAATTTCCTCGGTGGTCAGATTAGCCGATTCATTCAGAAAATCTGAAAATTGGGGCCAGATTACATTGGAAAAAGATTGCGTAATAGCAACATTTTTCGATTCGCCGACTTCAATCAGTTCAGAGATTGCGATCTGTCGATAGAGGGTTATCAGGAAAACGCCAACCAACAGAAACGCGATCAAACTTGCCGTACTAAAGTAGCGCAACAACTGGAAAGGTTGCTTTTTGCCTTTTGCAAACGATTGTTTTTCTTTCATGGGATTAAATAAGTGCCTGTGATTTTGCGATAAAGGAGCCAAAGAATGAGGTGAAATTATTATAGCACGCCACGCTTATGTTTCATATCTCACTTTTATTCTTGCCCCCATGGACGGATAAAGGTCTCAGGCTCAACGCCCAGTGAATTGGTGACGCGGTTGATGTAGTTGAAGCAGGCGATCACCTGGACGGAATCGCGTGGATGGCGCGACCGTCAGAACAGTGTTTGTGTAGTGCGGCCAGATCGTCGGGGAGACATGTCCTGATGATGGTGGATGATTTTGGCGGTTAACTGCCAGAGTGCTCTATCTGCTTCTGAAAGGGGAGCCATTTTCCCGTCACGGATGAGGGCGTGGATGTAGTCATCCACTTCTTTTTCATCTTGAATTTCTTCGGGAATCTTAGCACGGAGATCATGCACATGTCCCTAATGTCAGTAATGGCAGTTAAAATTAAGCCGATAAGAAACTGTAAATAGTCGTCTGGATTGGAGATTGTTCTCAATAATCTTTGCTTTTATCTGGTTTGTGTTGAGGAAATAAAGAACTCCATCCTTGTTTTTCGATGAGTTCAAAGAAAGCATCGACAATTTCCGGGTCGAAATATTTATTCTTTTCTGCTTTGATATATTCGATTACTTCATTTAGGGGGAGTGCCTTACGGTAGGGACGATCAGAACTAAGCGCATCCCAGACATCGATAACCGCAAAGATGCGCGCTGCTAACGGGATTTGCTGGCCTTTTAACCCTTGTGGATAGCCCGTCCCATCCCATTTTTCGTGATGGCAATACGGGATATCAAGAGCAGGGCGCAGGTATTCGACTTTCGAGAGGAAACGTTGTGCATAAACGGGATGCTGTTTCATGATCTCCCATTCTTCCTCGGTGAGTTTCCCTGGTTTTAGAAGCACTCGATCAGGGATGCTTATCTTTCCAATATCGTGAAGGAGGCCGCCGCGTTTGATGTGGAGAAGCTTCTCTCCTGCAACACCTATGAACTGGGCTAATCTTAATGTGGCTTCTGTAACGCGCTGTGTATGGTCTTTGGTTTCGTTATCGCGCATATCCAATGCCGCGACCCAACCTTCCAGCGTTGCATCATAGGCTTGGAGCAGCTCTAAATTAGAGCGTTGTAGATCATCAAACATCGTTGCATTGTCGATGGCGATGGCGGCTTGCCCAGCCAGAGTTTCAAGGAATGTTAACCAACTTGCATCCACTTCAAGTGGTGTGCGGTGGAAAATTTCTAAAACGCCTTTGACCTCCCCCTTGGCAATTAGCGGCACCCCATAGTAGGCGATGAAATTCTCTTTAAACAAGAGTGGTGAATTGTAAAATTCACTCGCTTCTTCGCGGATATTTTCAACGCGAATGATCCGCCTTTCCATAGCGGCTTTGCCAGCGTACCCCTCTCCGAGGCGGAGGTTTGAATATTGCAGGGCACCAGATTGAAATCCGCGTCTGTCCACGCATTGGAGGGTTTTCATATGGCGGTCAAGCAGCAGTACGCTTGCCGCATCTACGGAGAGTTGTGTCACAGTCTCCTCTAGAAATATCTGTAAGATAGGGCGGAGGTCAAATGCGCCTGTGATGGCATTGTCAATATTACGTAGTGCACCAAGCTGGTGTAAGCGAGTTTGTGTTTGAACAAGCAGCCGGGTATTTTCAAGTGCAGAAGCAGCTCGCCCTGCAAAGATGGATACCAAACGTTCATCATCTTTGCTGAACGCGCCCATTTCTGTGCTTTGCATATCAATGGCGCCGATGATGCTTTCTCCAACCTTTAGCGGAATCACCAACTCAGAACGAGCCGACACCCAATTTTTTGCATAAGCGGGATTTTTTGATACATCTGGTTCATTGATTGTCTCCCCTATTCGAATGGCTTTGGGAACCAGGCCAAGCCCTGATATCTCTGATATATCTGTGTCTAACTCATTTTTATAAAAACCTGTCACAGCAATGCGCTTTAGAATTGGGGTTTTTGCAGAGGCTGGTTGCTCGATTAAAAATAAGCTGCAATTTGATTTCCCAAACTCCTTTAATATAGCTTCCACGATTTTTTTTGCCAATTTTTCAGTGGATGGCGTTTCGCTGAAAAAGAGCGTCTCTGAGGCCCGATAAAGGCGGGATATTTCCTCATTGCGATGTTGCAACTTCTCTTCAGCCAGTTTTTCACTTGTAATATCTTGCATGGCCCCAAAGATGCGTGCCACACGTGTGTGGTCTTGGTTCCATTCTGGACGCGCGTAATTGCGCACCCAGCGGATATCGTTATTTTTTCCGATGATGCGAAGTTCATCTTCAGTCGTTTCCCCGTTCAATAATTGCTGGATGCGCACTGGCACGATCTCAGCATCTTCTGGATGCAAGATGCTCTTGAGTTGGGATACCCTCTCGAGAGGCGTATCGAAAAAATTTGAAAAAGCATCGGTTGTCCATTCAAGGCGAAATCCCCCTTGGTCTTTTACATCTAAAACATAGGCTAAATCTGAAACCAGTTCTGAAACAAGGCGGTAGCGTGTTTCAGATTCTTGCACTTTTGTGAGCAATTCGCTTTTTTCTGTTGCCAGCGCCATGAGCAGCTCACTATGACGTTTTTGTAAACTCAGTGTCATTGTGAGGCTGGCTGCGACAACCAAACCTTCTTGTATCCAGGTAAATGCTTCTAGAGAGTTTGTCTTTATAAGAATCCATGGTGTCAGATATCCAAAGTGAGCGGCTACGGATATTAAAAAATAGGTCAGTACAGAAAGTCCAAGAAAAACAAAGCCGGCATTGATGTTAATTAGTAATACTGCAATGGTGGGCACGATCATATAGTAAATACGCCCGTCACCAACCAATCCTCCCAAGATCAGAGCAATTGTGCCTGTCAAATAGATCAAGAAGACAAGCGCCCATGCCTTGGCACGAGGAGGTGGTCTACGTGAAATTGCCAAACCTGCAATTGTGGCATAGATGAGTGCGTAGGCAATTATGCTATAAGGATTTTTGTTTTGACGCAGATAGTGAATTGACCATAGGGTAATTATCGGAAGAGCGATGAGCGTAGTTGTACTAAATGTTTTGGCGATAACGTTGTTGCGCCAAGCTTGTAGTTCTTCTAAACCCTCAAGTTCGAACGCCGAAAACAGTTTGTAAGTATTCATTTTCCAATCCCTTATTAAATCATTCTATGGATATTTTTCAGATGATTTAATACTATTGAGAGTGTCTCACTAGCATAATTCAACAATACATCAAAGTAGGAGGGGCGTCAAGGATGGTGATTATGCTGTCTGTGTTTTCGTTAAATCGTAGGAGTTTTTAATCTTGGGCGCGCTATATGCTAAAATCTAGCATCATTTAATTTTGGAAAGAGGATATGGACCCTACAATTGGATCAGATTTACTACGTTTGGTAGCGGTTGTGCTATTGGTTTTAGCCAACGGCTTTTTTGTGGCGGCTGAGTTTTCGCTCGTTAGTGTGCGTGGTACACGCATCAAGGAACTTGTTTCGCAGGGCAATGCTGCCGCGAAATGGGCAGCCAAAGCGCTTGAACATCCCGATCAGGTTATTGCTGCAACACAGCTTGGCATCACACTCGCCAGTCTCGGGCTTGGTTGGGTGGGGGAGCCCGCCCTTTCACATCTGCTGACACCGCTGATTGAGCTTTTTCCCGCGGAGTTGCAGGAAGGTGCCGCTCACAGCATTGCCGCAGGATTAGCCTTTACGATCATCACCTTTTTGCATGTCGTTGTTGGTGAGCTTGCGCCTAAGTCAATTGCCCTGCAAAACCCGGAAGGGACAGCGCTTTGGGTGGCACGTCCCACCTTGGGGACAGAATGGCTTTTCAAACCTTTCATCTGGGCATTGAACGGAACCGGCAACGCCCTGCTCAAACTCGTTGGAGTTGACCCCGCTGCCGGACACGAACTCGTCCACTCCGTTGAAGAACTCAAGATGATAGTTGCCGCCAGTGCCGAAGAGGGTGTGGTTGCTTCAGAAGAAAGCCAGATGCTGCACGCAATCTTTGATTTTGGCGAGTTACTGGTGCGCCGTGTGATGATCCCCCGTACGGAAATTTCTGCTTTTGAAGCCGATATTTGCTTGGAAGAAGCGATTGATATTGCCGTGCACTCATCGTTCACGAAATTCCCCATCTATGATGACGATTTGGATAATATTATCGGGATCGTCCATATCAAGGACTTGCTGCGTGCCCAACAGGCGACGGATAGTGCCGATTGCAAAATCCGCTCATTGGCGCGAGAAGCCTATTTCGTTCCCGAATCAGTTCCCGTGCGGACAGTTTTGCAGCAATTTCGCGCCCAGCGTCGTCATATCGCCATCGTGATGGATGAGTTTGGGGGCACGGAAGGACTCGTCACGTTGGAAGATTTAATGGAAGAAATTGTGGGCGAGGTCAGCGATCCTTTTGACAATGAACAACCCGAAGTTCAGAAGCGTTCCGATGGTTCCTTTATTCTGGATGGCTTGCTCTCGATCGAAGAAGTAAATCGAGAAGTTGGGCTCAATCTGCAGGATCAAAATTATGATACGATCGCAGGTTTTGTCTTTGGGCGACTTAATCGCATCCCGGAGATCGGCGATGTAGTTGAAATTGATGGTGTCCGTTTTCGTGTTGAAGAGATGGATGGACGCCGTATCGCTCGTTTGTCGGTGGAACGGCTGGCGAAAAGCTAATAGACTTTCATCTAACAAAAAAGGGATGTGCCTTGAAAGCACATCCCTTTTCTTTTACCGATATGGATTATCCTGCCTGATCTGCTCTATTCCACCAGATTATTGTCGCGGCGCTGCCGAGAATGAAGGTGGAGAAGACTACGAGAAAGCTGTGGACACTTAATGGCTGATGGGCTGCACCGCTAAACTCACTGAGCAAGCCGGGGATTGCCCAGGGAAACCAATCTCCCCAGCCCATGACCGCCGCAATTTGCCCGAGCGCCATTGTCAGAAAGGCCCAGCCGAGCGGCAGTAAATAGCCGCGCCCCACGCTGGCGATGAAGGCCACGACTGGCATGAGCATGATTGTTAGGGAGGCGATGAGCAGAAGTGCCCTAAGCGAAGACCACAATAAGGCGGATGAGAATCCGGGAATATCAACAGCTATGCCGATGCCCAAGCCAACAAGAAAGATCAGTAATGTGATCGTTAGTGGCAAAAGGGCGATGACTAGCAATTTTGCGGTGATGATTTTCCAACGTGGCGTTGGGAGTGCGAGCAGTTCTTTTACGGTGTGGTCGGAAAATTCACGCCCGAAGACCCAAGCGGTGATGATTGAGAAAAGAATTAGGCCTGCAATGCTCGTGCCCATGTTGATCATGCCGAAAAGAGTTTGCCAATCGGCCGTGCCGCCCGTAAGTTGCGCTTTCATGCTGATGATGCCCAAGTCTTTTGCTTTTCCCGGGTCTTTCAAGATAATCATGAACAAACCGCTCACCAGCGGCAAAATCAAAAAGCCCGCGCTCGTTAGCCAAGGGACTTTTGAGCGGCGCGTTTTTAGTGCTTCTGCCCAAAATGCTGCTAGAAAGAGTTTCATGCTTTTTCTCCTGTCAGGCGCAAGAAATATTCTTCCAGATTTTCTTGGGTTACCACTAATTGTGAAGGTGGGACTTGGGCATTGACCAGCAATGTGGCGATATTTTCCGGTTTTTCTATGGCGTCTTTTTCGCTCACGATAAGGCAATCGGCTTTTATTTCGGGTGGGAAACCAGCTTCAGTGAGAACTTTTTTCGCCTGATTAAGGTCGCGCGTTTTAATCTCAAGTCGCTGAGTTTGTAATTCTTCCAGTTCATTGGCATCTAGTTCGTTAATCAATCGGCCCTGATGGATAATGCCGATTCTTGTCGCCAAGCGTTTCACTTCAGTCAGAATATGGCTGGACATGAAAACAGTGAGTTCGTTCTCTTGAACAAGATTCTTCAACAACTCACGAATTTCAACAACACCGGCGGGATCAAGTCCGCTGGCAGGTTCATCGAGAATTAAAAGTTTAGGGTTGTGTAATAAGGCGCGTGCCAACGCCAGGCGTTGGAAGTTGCCTGTAGAAAGTTGCCCTGCTCTTCGATTTGCGTAAGGGATTAGTCCCAATTGTTCAATGACACGCGTCGTCGCTTTTTTATCATCAATGCCTTGCAGGCGGCGGGCGATCTCAAGGTTTTCTTTGACGGTCAATTCCGGGTAAGCGGCCGGGGCCTCAACAGAGTGCCCAACATCTTGCCAAGGTCCATGTCCGTTCAAGCCGATCTTTTCTCCCAGCACTCTGACGGCCCCTGCGCTGGGGCGGATCATACCGAGCAAAGCGCGGATTGTGGTGGTTTTGCCTGCCCCATTTAAGCCGAGAAAACCATAAATTTCCCCGTGCTTGACGTGCAAACTAACTTTCTTTACTGCGTGTATTTCCCCAAAAGATTTTGATAGCTGATCGGTTTCAATTGCAAAGCTCATCGAGTGCCTGCTTTAAGGGATTTCGTAAAAAACGAGCAACGTGCTCCCATATTTACGCTCATCAAATTTGACAAGATTTTTTAGCGCCAGATTTTCATGCCCCCGAAACTCGCTCGGGTGGATTTGGACGATGACCCAGCTTTCATCACTGAGCCAAGCTGGATTTTCGTCTACGAGCTGGATGGCGCGAATCCACATCTCTTTATATTGGGGCGGGGCGATGTAAATATAATCGAAGGCAAAATCGGGTTTTCTCTCCAAAAAAGCGAAAGCGTCACCGCGCCGGATCTGGGCTTGGGTATCGTCAAATTTACAGTGTGCCAGGTTTTCACGGATCACGTCAATCGCCTCGCGCCCCATCTCAGTGTAACGCACGAATTTCGCCCCGCGACTTAATGCTTCGATGCCGACCGCGCCCGTGCCGCCGAAGAGATCCCACCAGGTCGAATCGTCCACGTCTGAACCGAGGATGTTGAAGAGATTCTCTTTCACACGGTCGGTGATCGGTCTGGTCCCTTTACCGGGGACGGTTTTAAGTCTGTAGCCTCTTAGTTTTCCTGCAATCACTCTTAAGCTCATGGTTCGATCTCCCGAATAGCGCAAAATACAGCCCCATCCCGACCGATTTCAATGATGTTAGGGGACTTTTTCTCTATGTTGTGGACTTCATCAAGCCTTGCTGAAAGAAGCAGGTACTCTCCCGGCTGAATGGGATAGGAATTGACGAATTTAATATTCTCAGATGCATAGTACGCAGCATTGGCTGCTTCACGATATGCGATTAGTTCGGTTTCTTTTCCGGCGGTGAAGCCGTCAAAGGCTTCCATCGTTTCTTTATAACAGGTTAGCCAGTAGTCTGTTTCGAAGGTTCCCTGTGCGCCGCTGACTCCGCCAACGAACGAATTGTAATAAGCATACTCGTAAGGATGCAGGCTGAGTGTACCGCGTATTCCAAAAGAGAGTATGCCAAGCATGACTACGGCGCTTAACCAGACTGGCTTGATCCATTCGGAGAGTTGCTCTATTGCAAAGCCTGCGACGATGAAAACCGGAGGCAGAATGAACAGGAAATGGCGATAGTTATCATACATCGGCGGGCGCATGATGAGCACATAGGCAACCATAAAGGCAAACCAAAAGATGATGATGCTCAGACTTCTCCACTCCAGATTCTTTTTGAATCCCTTCACTGTGATGACGACCAAGCCGAGCGTAAATAATATCCAGACCGGTTCTGTGAGCGTGATGCCAAGTAAAACGGGCAGGTAGCGTAGCGGTAATTCGTAGGCGCGGTATTCTTGTCCGTAAAAGAGAACTTTTAGTTTGGTTGGGTTGTGGGACATCAAAGTCAATACTTCGATGAAGCGTTGAATAGGGGCATCCCATAAGTAGGGCCAAGTCACGTAGGTGATGAATAACGCGATCACCCCAATTGGTAGAAACCAGAGAAGGGTTTTCTTTTGGCCTTTCAGCAAGACGTAGAGAAAAATCAATGCGGCGATCAATGGCGCGATGATGCGCAAGTTGGTCGCGATGCCAGTTAGGATGCCTACAAGAATAACAAGTTGTAATCTCGATTTATGGCTTTTTCCTTCTTTGGCGAAGGCGTCCACCATCTTGAAGCCACAATAGATGGTGATAATGAAGATGCTCGCAAAGGGTGGGTCTTTCGGGTTGATAAATGCGTGCCCCCAGAGTAAAGGCTGTGTCAGATAAAGCAAGGTTGCCCAAAAGGCGCTGTTGGGCTTGAGCCAGCGCAGGGCAAGTTTATAAAGGTAGAAAACACCGATCAAAAACGTGATGAAATTGAAAAGATGCCAGAGGGAGGTGATATCTATATTTGTGAGCGTATTTAAGGTTAAAACAGGGATGCGTGTGAGCAGGAGATAGACAGGCCCACGATTGCGGTGGTCTGTTCCACTGGGCCCATAAGCAAGATTAAGATCGAAATCTCCACTCAGGTGCGCGGGGATGGAGTAAGCGTATCCGATTGCTTCTCCGTAGCCGTAGTAAAGATATTCATCCCAAGTCATGCCGTAATCTTGAAAGGTGAAGATACCAATGATGAGACAGATGAGCAGGATAATGAGGATAGGGATGTGTTTTGTTTTTGAAAGCATGGGGATGTTGAGACATGAAACGTGAAGCGTGACAATCACATTTCTCGTTTTATTTTTTCGTAGTCCGCTTTTTGCGCGCGAAGGGTTTCAGCAATGTCGAGAGTTCTTCTTCTTCCCCTTGTTGATCGTCGAAGTACTCGTCGATGAATTTTGAGCGGCGTAGGCGCAGCGCCATCGGTGCAACGGCGTGCAAGTCTGCGGATTTAACGATGGTGCGTCCACTGGCGGCGGCATAGGCGCGTGCAGCTTCGAACCAGGTGATCTCTGCACGGAGTGAATCCACGCCTAACTTTTGGATGAGGGCAATTGCTTCTTTGGCGACTTTGTCTGAGATACGCACGTTAACGAGACGTTTTCGAGTTTCTTGTAATTCTTCTCTAACGGCGGCCATTTCGGCGGCGTATGTCCCGATAATCTGGCGCGGGGCCTGGAGATAGGCTTGTACACGTCGATAGGCTTCAAGACGTTCTTTGGCATCATCCAATCCGCGCACGATCACGCGCAAGCCAAAGCGATCCATAATCTGCGGGCGCAGACGCCCTTCTTCGGGGTTCATCGATCCAACTAACAGAAAACGAGAACGGTAGGTGGCAGAAGCGGGGCCGCGCCGCAGCGTGTAGGAACCTTGCGCGGCGGCATCAAGAATGGCGTCGATAACGTCGTCTTTGAGCAGGTTGACTTCGTCGATGTAGAGCAGGTTGCGATCTGCTTGCGCGAGGATGCCCGGGCGCAAGCGCATACGTTGATGTAGGGCGGCACGCTCGTCGATGCCACCGATGACATTGTCGAGCTGTGCGTTGAGCGGTAACTCGATTAGGCGGACGCGGTCGGAGATGGTCAGGGATATGCCTTCGCCGTATTTTTTTGCGCAGTCGGGGCAAACGGCATCAATGCCGCCGACTTCGATATCTTCAGGAAGGCAGCCGTAGTGGCAGGTACTCCGTTCAACTTGGGGCAGGAGGTCTACCAGGCTGCGTACGACGGTGGTTTTGGCTGTGCCGCGTGGCCCGACGAGAAGAATGCCGCCTATATTGGGGTTGATCAAGCCCAATGTGAGGGCGAGCTTCATTTCCCATTGCCCAACAATCGCAAGAAAGGGGAAAGGCAAACTTTCCGCTTTGCCGCCATCTTCCAGCGTCAGCGGAGGTAAGTCTTTACCTGAAACGTGATCCAGCAATTCTTTTAGGGTTCGAAAAGGATGTGCTTGGCGTTCTTTTTTCTCACCGGGTAATTCGGGGATGGGAGGCAGGGTTTCTTCGCTCATTTTTTCTTTTGGGAAAGACGATATTTTTGACGGGCTGCACCGGCCTGCATGCGTTCTTTTTCGGCTTCTGTTTCCGGGATGAGGCCCGGGACTTCGACAGCCTTGCCATGTTCGTCAATGGCAACATAAACAAGGTAAGCTGCGTTGGTGTGGACTTGTTCTCCCGTGACGGGGTTTTCAGCATGCACCTGCACTTCGGCTTCGAGGGAGGTGCGTCCAACATAGCTGACTTCGGCATTCAGGATGATTAGATCCCCAATGCGGATCGGCTGCTGGAAGGTCATCTGGTCAATGGCGACGGTAACGACCTTTTGTTGGGCGTGGCGCATGGACGCCAGAGCGCCAGCCTCGTCGACAAGTTTCATGATCCAACCGCCATGGACATTGCCATGACTGTTGGCATGTTCCGGTTGCATTAATTGGGCGATGGAAATACGCGAGGCGCTGATTGGCTTGGCGGGATTTTTCTTGCTCATTTTAGTCCATATCCTCGCGGAATTCGCCGGAATCGGCAGTGTGGAGGCGTTCCGGCTCGTTGAGAAGGACGTCGATTTCGCTGTGGTTGAGTTCTGCCATTAGTGGGGCGAGCGGCAACGTAGCGGGAGGGTAGACTTTGGGTGGGCGTGGAGGCGGCCGTTTACTGGATGTTGCGATTTCGATGGAGCGTTTGCGCAGTATACGTGGCCCGTTGCCGAGAAAACCGACGTAATGCCCGATCACTGAGTAAATATCACGTTCCGGCGTGATCCAGCCAATCCAATCGCCAACTCGATTGTAGATATAGGGATAAACGAGAAATGCTTCTGCATCACCTTTGGTGGTGTAAATTGGGATGATGGATTTTGGGTTTGCCACGTTTCTCTCCGTAAAAAATATAGGGAAGTCTACTCTGCAACCTGCGTTAGAACAGGTTGGTCTACATCATTATACGTCCAATAACGGTTGATGAAAAAATTCCAAAGCATTACGACACCAACTGCAAATGCCAAAGTAAAGTTCTTGGCGAGAAAATCGGCGTCGACCGGCAGGTTTAGTTGAAATCCATTGAAGAGCGTATGCAAGGGTGGTTCAAGATAATGCAAGATCGGAAGCCGAATCGCCATCCCTGCGATGTTGACGGCAAAGAACATGCCCAATTGTTTGACAATAGGGCGTGAGCGCGATTCGGGGTATGTCCAGTAGCGGTTCCAAATGAAGTTGGAGAAGACGGCGCTGATAAAGGAGACCGTCCCTGCAAGTACGAGAGATGCATTGAAAACCTGTGTAAGCAGATTCATGATGCCAAAGTCGATGATAGCACCGATTACACCGACAATGGCAAAGCGGAAGAAACGGACGCGCTCTTTTGGTGCGAATATCTTTGTCGCCACGCTAGATGCCCAGTTTCTCTTTGAAGTATGGCATGGTGCGGGAAATCCCTTCATCCAGGCCAATTTTTGCTTCCCATTTAAGAATTTCTTTGGCACGGGTCACATCCGGGCGGCGACGTTGAGGGTCACGCGCGCTGCGTCCACTGGGGACGAAGGTCACGCCAGCCTGATTTTCGGTGACACGATTGATCGCTTCAGCAAATTGCAGAATGGTGATCTCGTCGGGGTTGCCGATGTTGACGGGGAAGTTCTCGTCTGAGTAGAGTAAGCGGACAATGCCTTCGATCAGGTCGGAGACATAGCAGAAGGAGCGGGTTTGTTGCCCGTCACCGTAGACGGTCAGTTCTTGTCCAAGCAGGGCTTGTTTGAGGAAGTTCGGCAGCGCTCGTCCATCTTCCAAATCCATACGGGGGCCGTAGGTGTTGAAGATGCGTACGATGCGTGTGTCTAGACCGTGATAACGGTGGTATGCCATCGTCAGCGATTCCGCGAATCGTTTCGCCTCGTCGTAGACAGCACGTGTCCCAATCGGATCCACATTCCCGGGGTAGTCTTCGCTCTGGGGGTGGACGGTCGGGTCGCCATATATCTCGCTGGTGGAGGCGAGTAGGAATTTTGCGTTATGCGCTTTTGCAACACCGAGCGAGTTATGCGTTCCCAGAGCACCGGCTTTCATCGTCTGAATGGGGAGGTTGAAGTAGGCGCGTTCAGAATCCGGATTCGGGCTGGCGGGGGATGCGAAGTGCATTACGGCATCGACTTTTTCGGGCAGGAAGATGTAGTTGGAAACATCGTGCTGATAAAAGCTGAAGTTGAGATTGCCCGCTAAATGGGCGATGTTTTCGGGATTGCCCGTGATGAAGTTGTCCATGCCGACAACTTGGTGTCCGTCTGCAAGAAGATAATCGCAAAGGTGAGAGCCGAGAAATCCTGCGGCACCAGTAATCAGAATACGCATAAAAAATCCTTTTTAGTTGGAAAGACTTTTCCAGTCGATGCGACTGATGAGCCCGTCGCCGGTAATTTGGTGTGCTTGTGCTGAGCCAGAATCGATCAGCCAAAGGTTGCCCTGATAGACGACTGCGAGAAAATCGCCTGTCTGACCGGGAACCGGATCAGGTGTCCAGATGGGTGTTTGGGGTTCCAGACCGGGTGCATCTTCAGGCGGGAAAATAACGCGACGGTTTGATCCATCTCTGTCCATAATCACGACGCGATAGCGGCTGGTTTCGCTTTGAGCAGGAAAAATTGCCTGCAAGTAGGCGACCTGGTACATCTGCTCTTTGCCGCTTGGGCGAATAGGCGATGCGGAAGGATAAGCAAACATGCCTGTTTGCGGCGAGAGTTGGATGCTGGTGTTATTTGTGATCGAGACTGCGCTCAGATCAAAATAAGGCGAGTCTTCCAAACCGATCAGGTTTGATGTGGGCGCATGCGTGACAGTGTAGAGTGTACGACCGTCACCGCCCCAACTCAGACCGGGAATCCATGCCCAATCGCTGTGTGTGCTGAGCGCTGTAATATCGAGTAAAGGTTCAAAATCGCCGTTTTCGACATCGACGAGACCGATGCCGTCGGGGCGAGCGTAGGCGAGTTTTCGGCCATCAGGTGACCAGGCAAAGTTCATGCCCCACCAGCCATAAATGCCGCCTGCATTTGCTTCGACAATTTCTTTTGGTTTGGCAGACCAGCTTGCGCTGAAACTGATCATAAATAAATCATTATTTGCTTGCCAGCCCGGAGCGGCGGCACGTGGTTCTACGGTGGAGTAGTAGACGCGCGCGCCAGCATTGGGGCGCCAACCGGCGAAGTGTACCACATTGGATGCGCCAATCGCGATGGGGTCTTTGGGTACGCCCGTCGTGCTGACCACCCAAAGTGTATTGATCTCTTCTGCCGGGTCTTTCTCAGATTTTCGGGAGAAAAGCAACCAGCCTGCGTTTGGGGAAAGGGCAAAAATACGACCATCCAGGTCGCCGGTGGTGACGATGGCACGCCGATTTGCAGTGGAGTCTTCCATGATCCAGGCATTGCCGCCGGAGAGATAGGCGATTACACCAGGAATGGGGATTGGGGCGAAGACCGCCTGCACGCCGACCATTGTGATCTCGGGGATGGCTTCCTGTAAAACAACGGTTTTGACCAGATTGTTGCTGATCTCTTCGCCATCTTCGCGGACGCTGCGATATGTGATTTCCTGGAGCCCGTTTTGCCCAAGTTGAATCAGGCGGGTTTCGCCTTCTGGCAAGGATTCGTTGCGTACAATTTGGCGTTCGTAGGGGATGATTTCTTCCTGGGTTTCAAAGACTTCTTCCACACGCGTGAGTTGAATTCTGTCTCCATTGCTGAGGAGGGTGTAGGGGGGCGGTTCAACCCGGTCGCTTTCGTTGACGGTGATGGATGCGCTTTTCAGGGCTTGTTCCACGTTGGAGCCAGCCGGAAGCTGAAGGGCGTAGCTTTGTCCATCCGCGTTAATGCCGATCTGTATCTCGTCTTGTAAAACTTTTGGGGCTCCGCAGCCTGCCAAAAGGAGGGCGAATACGAATATCCACAAATGCCTGCTGAGATTGCGGCGTCGGGCTGAAGCTTGCCTCGCAAAACCATCCATATTTTGGATTGCTGTGTATTGACCAGAAATCATCGCAAAGAGCGCCTTGCTGGTATAATCCACTCGCTATTTGACCTTCCCTGCCATGACCATAAAACCATCGCGGATACCGATTTGCTCAATGCGAAAACCGGTTGCTACAGGCCCCACGGCACCGGTATATGCCTCTTTGATGAGCGCAGCGATTGAAGCCGTGAGTGTTTCAGGCACGGGCAGCGGGCCGAAATCGGCAGAAGTGATTTTGATATCAGGTTGTCCTTCGGCATCAATGCCGACCTGAACGGTGATCTTGACATTGGCGACGAAATAGCCCTGTGTGGCTTTACCGTAAATCTCCATTTTTCCGTCGCGCAAATAGACTTGCGGCTCGGTGATAAGCGGTGAATTTTGGCCCTGAAACTTAAGTGCCAAATAGGAAGTCAGTTGCGGCTCGGTCAGCGTCAGGATGACGTTTCCGCTGGTGGCAGCCGCTTCAAAAGCAGCCTTGAACTGCTCATTCATGTTTGTCACGTATTGTTCCGAAACAGGAATGCTCGTTTCGGGGTAATCGGGGCCGCCAATCTGCATTGTGCATGCCAGTGTGACAAAGAGTGCAGCGAATAGTATTAGGAATATCTGAAATTTATTTTTTTCAAGCATTATTTCTCTCTTTTTTAGAAAAATTGAACGGAGCAATTATAGCATGAGCGAATTGAAAAGCACCCCGGAACTCTCCCTGATTGCCAAGCTGGAAGGCTTGCTTTTTGTAGCTTCAGATCCTGTTCCTCTGACGCAGTTAAGTACTGTTTTGGAATTGACGCCTGCGAAAGTGGAAGCGGCTCTCAAGGAATTGGACGAAACGCTCGTGACCCGTGGCTTGCGGATTCAGACCCATCGCGGACGTGTGCAGTTGACAACTGCCCCCGAACTTGCCCCGTTAATTGAAACCTTTCTTGGGCTGGATGCGACCAGTAAGCTTAGTCCCGCTGCCCTTGAAGCCTTGTCGATCATCGCTTATCAGCAGCCCGTCACTCGTCCGCAAGTGGACGCGATCCGTGGCGTGAACAGTGATGGCGTGATGCGCTCGCTCCTGTCGAAAGGTTTGGTTCAGGAGAGTGGGCGTGCAGAGGGCCCCGGTCGCCCGATCTTATACGGCACCACCCCTGAATTTTTACAGCATTTTGGCTTGTCTTCACTGGCAGCGCTCCCGACTTTGGACTTGTCGGAAATTACCGGTGGAGATATGGATACTCAGCTCCTGAAGGAATAAATATGGAAGATCGATTACAGAAAATTTTGGCGCATGCAGGTTTAGGCTCGCGGCGCAGTTGTGAAGACTATATCACCGCCGGACGTGTGCGTGTGAACGGCCAAGTCGCTACATTGGGACAAAAAGCCGATGCCGATAAAGATAAGATCACGGTTGATGGGAAGGAGATTTCTATTCCCAAGCGGCATATTTACATTGCCCTGAACAAGCCGCGTGGTGTCATCTCAGCCGTGACCAGCCCCGATCCGCGCCCAACGGTGCGTGACCTGATCCCGATCGAGGGACGTATTTATCCTGTTGGACGCCTGGATATCGAGAGCGAAGGCTTAATCCTGATGACGGATGACGGCGAGCTTGCGAATAAACTCTCGCATCCGCGTTATGGGCATGAGAAGGTCTATAAGGTTCTGGTGGCGCGCCATCCTGACGAGAAGCAGTTGAATGCCTGGCGGCGCGGGATCGTGCTTGAAGATGGGTATCGTACTGCGCCAGCAAAGGTTTTTGTCGAAGGAAAATCGGGCAAGGGCGCGTGGTTGAAAGTCATCCTGAAAGAGGGGCGCAAGCGCCAGATCCGTGAGACAGGCAGTTTGCTTGGGTTGCCTGTGGTGAAGATCATCCGGACCCAGTTTGGGGGCTTACCGCTAGGCCGCCTGAAGCCGAAGGAATGGCGCTATCTGAACGAGGATGAAGTGAAAATTCTGAAAGGGGAGAGTAGTGGGATCAGGTCGAAACCGAGCAGCGAATCGGGTCGCCGCCCCAGACCAAAACCGGGTAGTGGAGCGGGGCGCAGCTATAAGCGAAAGCCGGGGAGTAGCACAGATCGCAAGCCCAGGCCGAAGCCAGGCAGCGGGTCGGATACCGGCCGCAAACCGAAACCGACCAACGACGCGGATCGCAAGCCCAGACCAAAGCCGGGCAGTAGTTCGGATCGCAGAGGCCCAGCCAAAAATCCGGGTGCGAAGCGGCGTGTGAATAAGAAATCTGAAAGATAAATTGAGAATCAAAAAGCCGACCTGATTAGGTCGGCTTTTTTTGCCGGTAAAGGGGAGATTAGAAGCAGCACTCACGGATATCCCAGACTTCTTTGGCAATATCCCAGATGGCCTTTTTGACATCTTCATGTGAAGCGCCGACTACTTTGAAAGTTAGCAGTTTGGTGGCAACATCTTCCCCTGTGAATTGACCGAAGGAGATGAAGTTACCGCCAATAGCGGTGACAGCTTTGGTGATGTTCTGAAGAATACCGGGTTCATCGTCGACAAGTGCCGTCACGCGGACGCCAACTTCACGTGCCCCCATCAGTTCAAGGAAGACCTTGAAAAGATCGGTTTCTGTAATCATGCCGACAACTTTGCCATCGCGCAGAACGGGAAGTCCACCGATTTTATTGTCTACCATAATACGAGCGGCTTGTTCGATGGGGGTGTCTTCATTAATGGTGATGACATCTTTAGTCATAATGTCTTTGACGGTGATCTTGCTAAGCAGATAGTTCATTTCCCAAACGCTTAAGGTCGTCGCTTGTGATGGGGCTGCATCAATTAGATCCTGATCTGAAACAATTCCTACCAGTTTGCCCTTTTTGATAACCGGGGCGCGCCGAATTTGTTCCTGCCTAAATAAGTTTCGTGCATCATGGATCGGCATTTCAGGATGGATTGAGATCACGGGGCGGGACATTCGTCCTTCTACTAGCATGTGTAGCTCCTTGTATTAGGTGTTAGTGATTTTTTATTCAAATGCGCTTTCATTATATACCTAAATAGGCCGAACGAATTTCCTTATTTTTTATGAGTTCTCTCGCGGAGCCCTGCATTTCGTTACGTCCCTCTGCCAGCACGTAGCCGTAATCACTCACAGCAAGCGCCATCTGGACGTTTTGTTCCACTAGCAGGATAGTGATGCCTTCATCTTTGAGCTTTCTCAGGCTTTCAAAAAGATCCAGAACGAGTACAGGGGCTAAACCAAGTGATAACTCGTCGATGATGAGCACTTTGGGGTCTGCCATAACGCCGCGCGCCACAGCCAACATTTGCTGCTCTCCACCACTTAGTGTGCCGGATTTTTGGTTTCTGCGTTCTTTTAGTCGAGGGAACATGGTATAGACTTTTTCAAGATTATCTGACATGCGCGCACGGGCGCGTTGTGCGGTTGCGCCCATTTCAAGATTCTCGTAAATGCTCATGTCTGTAAAGAGTTGACGTCCTTCAGGCACCAGCACCAGACCCAAACTGGCTTTGGCGTGTGCGGGGAGTTTTCCTACATCCTGCCCTTCAAACCAGACCGACCCTTCCCAGGGTTTGTTCAGCCCAACAATGGTGCGTAGCAGGGTGGTTTTCCCGACGCCATTCGCGCCGACAAGGGAGGTCAGTTTTCCTTCTTCAAGCGAGAGGCTGGCGCCCCATAAAATTTGCACTTCTCCGTAACCGGAGCTAATATTTTTTGCTTCTAGGATCGCCATATTATTCATCCTCTCCCATCAATCTCTTTGCCAGATTCGGGTCGCCCAGATACGCCTCGATCACCTGTGGGTTATTTGCGATCTCTTCAGGCGTTCCCTCAGCGATTTGCTGTCCGTAGTCCAGCACGACCATGCGATCAGAAACATTCATTACGGCCTTCATAACATGTTCGATCATGATGATGGTGATGCCGCGGTCACGAATTTTCTTGACGATCTCAACCATACCGCCGATCTCGCTGGGATTAAGCCCCGCAAGAACCTCGTCTAGGAGAAGTAGATAGGGGCGCGCAGCGAGAGCACGTGCCATTTCAAGACGTTTCTTTTGTGCGACATTTAGGCTTGCTGCCAATTGATCGGAGCGGATTGCCAACCCGACAAATTCCATTACCTCATCGGCGATTTCACCTGCATCGTGCAAGTTATGATTTTCTCGCCCGAAACAGGCTCCCGCCATTATATTCTCACGGACGGATAACTCGTTCAGGGGTTGGACGATTTGATGCGTGCGAGCCAAGCCGCGACGTGCCATGTCGTAGGTTTTGCTGCCGGTTACATCTTCGCCGTGGAAGCGAATCGTACCGACTTCAGGCGTGTAGACACCGTTGATGCAGTTAAAAAGGGTGGTTTTCCCAGCGCCGTTCGGCCCGATCAGCCCAAGAATTTCACCTTCGGGCAGATCGAATGTGACCTGTGTGAGCGCTTGCAAACCGCCAAAGCGTTTGGTGACGCCTTCTACTTGTAAGATGGTTGTCATGGCAAGAACCTCCGTAGGGGAGCGAAACGGTTACGCAGCCAGCCGACTGCCCCCGCCGGAATAAAGAGAACAATGATAAGCAAGAGCGCGCCAGAGACCGAAAGTTGAATGTCTTTGAAGAAATCGCTGGTCACGAAGTAGCCGCGCATACCCTGATATGCGAAGGCGCCTAGAATAGGGCCGAGCACGGTACCTTGTCCACCAAGCATAACCATCACGAGAAGTTCGATGGAAGCGTGCAAAGGAAAGGCCGCATGGGGCTCTACGTTCCCGTTCTTAAAGAAGAAGAGTACGCCGACCATCCCGGGGATGATGGCCGAAAGGACGTATGCCCAAGTCTTGGCATTTGGGGCGACTACGCCCATCACTTCGGCAGCATCTTCGTTTTCGCGGATGGCCAATAAGCCCAAGCCGAATTTTGAAACGCGGACAAGATAGCTCATCACAACTGCAATAAGCGCCAAGCCCGCCATGATATAGAATGCCATATTCAGGGCATCCGCTGCACCGCCGTAGACTTTGTAGACTTTGAAGTTCAGGGTCATACCAATCGGGCCACCGAAGAGATCAAAGTTATTGACGAATGCTCGAACAGCTTCGTTGATGCCAATCGTCGCGAGCGCGAAATAGGCTCCTCTCAACCTCAAAATAGCTTTGCCAAGCAAATAAGCCAGGATGCCGGAAGAAATGCCACCAATCAGCATGGATGCAAAAATATTCCAGCCATGTTCATTTAGAAAGTAAAGACCAACATAGCCGCCAAATCCGAAAAAGACGATATGCCCAAAGCTAACGTAGCCTGTATATCCTAGCAGGATATTCAAGCTGGATGCGAGCGCCACGGCTTTGAGAATAGTAAAGGCACTTTCCCGGTTGGAGATGCTGCCTGTCAGGGTGGGCCAAATGGCCAAGCTGGCAATCGCAAGCAAGGGGATCAGAATTCCCAGATGGTTTTTCCAGTTTTTCATTCTTTTGCTCCAAAGATGCCGTTAGGACGAACCAGAAGAATGACAACAAATAAGCCGAACTCGATTACAGGAACCCAGGATGTTTCCATAAATGCAGGTATGATGCCTTCGAGCGTGCCTAAAATAAGCCCTCCTAAAAGCGCACCGACGGGGTTGCCAAGCCCACCCAGAACGCCGATGACGAAACTTTTAAGTTCGTATCCGCCACCCGACAGGATGTTGAAGGGGAAAAAGGTGGCGATCAGGGCACCGGAGATTGCCGCTAACATGGTACCCAGCCCAAAACTGAGCGCGAGTATCTGCGTCGAGGGGATGCCCATCAGCTCGGCCGCAGCACGATTGTTTGTGACCGCGCGGATGTGTTTGCCGGGGCGAGTCCGATATAAGAAAAGGTAGAGCACGCCTGTAACAAGAATAGCGATCAGGGCTGCGATTACGCGCGTCCACAAGACAGTGGTGAAGCCGATATCGAAGCCGCCCATGCTGAAATCAACATTATATGGGGATGTTGTGAAGGCAGCTGTCCCGAGACCGATGATAATCATATTGACCGCGAAAGTTGCCAGCAATGATGAAAGGTGCGGTGCATTGATGACACGGTTAACAGCCCCAAAATAAATGATGACGCCCAAAAGCAAGCCAAGAATGGCAACGGGAATCAGACCAAGATAGGGGTTAATGCCCATGCGGATAAAGATGAAAAAGGTTCCGAACATCCCCAAGGAGATAATTGGTCCGTGAGAGAGATTGATCACATTCATCACACCCCAGATCAGGGTCAGGCCCATGGCCGCAACACCATAAACAAATCCCAGCAGGATGCCATCTGGTAGAGATGCCAGTAGCAAGCTTAATTGTTGCATTGGAACTCCTTGTAAAAGACAGTAAGGAAAAAGACATCCCCTCAGGAAGACCCTGAGGGGATGTTGCTTACGAAAGATTATTGAGCGGGAATGGGGTAGATCGGGTCTGCAGTAGCAACACCAGGCGGGGCAACGATTTCAAGAACGAATTCGCCTGCATCATTCTTTTGCCACTGCGCCACAACCATTTTGTGGGCGATTTGCAAACCATGTGCTTCTTCGCTAGTATCGAATTGAATACCACCGTAGAAGGTCATCATATTCATTGCGTTCAGCGCAGCTTTGACGGCTTCGGTGTCGGTAGAGTCAGCATCCAAAATCGCTTTCTCAAGAACGATACCGGCAGCATAACCGCCAGCAGCATGGTAGGTGGGGGGATCGCCGAAAGCAGCTTCATAGGCAGCGGCAAAATCTGCGCCGCTCGGGCCGTACCAGTCGACGCCAAGGGCGCTGGCTTCTTCGGCGGTGTGGGTCGCGCTAAGCTCCCATTGACTGGAGGAAACTACGCCAAGTGCAGCATCGCCCAATTCGGGGAATTTGGTATCAGCGGGGGCAACCAGCAAGTAGACCAACTCAAGACCAGCGTTGCGGTCATAGAGTGCGCGGGCCAAGGCTGTGCCATCGTTGTAGTGACCGCCGCCGAGCAAGACCGTTGCGCCGGAGCCAGTAATTTTGTTGACGATGGGGCCAAAGTCCGCGGTATCAGAAGCATAGCCTTCTTCAAGAACGATCTCGAAGCCGTTCGCTTCCAAATAGGGGCGGATGCCTTCAGCAACGCCAGTGGAGAATTTGTCGCTTTCGTGAACGAGAGCAATTTTGGCATCGGGGTTCAATTCCTTAAGCATATCAACTGTCGATGACATGTACAAGCTGGCAGGGGTATAAAGCTGGAAGAGGCTGGTATTGCCTGTCTTGTAGGTGGAATCATCGGCTGCACCGGTTGTCAGGAGAATTTTGCCGTTCTGCTCAGCAACAATGGATGCGGCAGAGGTCAAACCGGATGAATAGGGGCTAATCATAAAATCGGCATTGTCTTCAGTTACCAGACGGGTGTAGAGTTCCTGTACACGTTCCGCATTGGATTCATCGTCATAGGTCTGGTAGGTGAAGGTTACAACAGTGCCGTCGCTCAGGGTCAGGCCGCCTGCTTCGTTGACCTGATCCATCCACAAAGTGAAACCATTAACCTGGCGTTTTGATGAGACTTCGTATTTGCCAGTCAAGGATGAAGTGAAACCGATAACCAATTCTGCGGGAGCACCTTCTGCTGCAGGCGCTTCAGGCGCTGCTTCGGGTGCTCCACAGGCTGCCAAAATCATACTTGCCAAGATCAGCAGCGACAAAAATGTGATGAACGAACGTTTCATTTGTACTCCTCCATTTGGGTGTGGAAAAAAGGTAGCAAGTCTTCACAAGACTCACCTTAATAATCATTGTACGCTGTTGAATACAAAAAGAAACTAAAAAAGGATTGTGATTACATAAATAAGGGATAAAAGGGAATAACAGAAAATTAGCCCTTAAATCGATAGCCAATGCCGCGTTCGGTCAACAAATATTGCGGGTTGAGCGGATCTTCCTCGATCTTTTGGCGCAATTTCCCCATATAAACGCGCAGATATTCTGCTTCCTCGCCATACTCCGGCCCCCACACATTCTGCAAAATAGAACGATGTGAAAGCGCCTTCCCCGCGTTGCGCATCATATAGACCAGTAGATTAAATTCTGTGGGTGTAAGGCTAAGCATTTTGCCTCGGATGCTAATCTCATGACGCTCCAGATCCGCAGTGATATCCCCACGCACAATTCGTTCGTTAACAACGGATGTCTCTGACCAGCGTGCCCGTCGCAAAACAGCCTTGACCCGCCCTAAAAGTTCTCCTGTGCCAAAGGGCTTGGTGAGGTAATCATCCGCGCCCATATCGAATGCGCGTACCTTATCCGCTTCTTCGCCGAGGGCAGTGAGAATGATGATCGGCACAAGCGAATTCTGGCGGATGCGGCGCGTCGTTTCCAGCCCGTCGAGATGCGGCATCATAATGTCCATAATGACGAGGTCAATATGCTGCGTGTTGAAAATCGCCAATGCTTCAAGGCCATTCGACGCGGTTTCTACTCTGAAATTGCGTACTTCCAGGTTGCGACGCACAAAATCACGCAGGGGTTTTTCATCATCAACAACGAGGACTGCTGGGGAATTATTGCTCATTATGCTCACTACCTTTCTAAAAAATTAATCCAGCGAAGGGAGGTCTGATTGATCTTGGATGGGTAACGAAAAAGCGATACAGGCGCCGTCTTTCTGTGCTTCTGCCCAAATTCTGCCGCCATGTGCTTGAATAAGACCTTTGCAGATTGCCAATCCCAGACCTGCGCCGCTGGCGAAGCGCGTTAGGCTGGTATCTACACGGTAGAAGCTCTGGAAGATGCGTTCCTGTTCTGCTTCAGGGATGCCCGGTCCATCATCTTTAACACGGAAGACAATATTTTGTTTCTCCTGTTGTACTGAAATTTCGATGGTGGCTTTTGTGCCTGCATATTTGACCGCATTTTCGATCAGGTTGCGAAGTACCGTTTCAAGACGAGGGGGGTCTGCAAATAAGGGAGGCAGGTTCGGGGCAAGGGCGAGTACGAGATTGTTTTCATCCTGCAAATGGGCACTTTGGGCGGCGTGTTGAATAAGGTCGGGAATCGGACATTCTGCATGAGAGATGTTCAGGTTGCCCGATTCAATGCGTGAGAGATCGAGCAGGCTGTCGACCAGCGTGCTTAGCCGATCAGTTTCGTTTGAGATAATGGTCAGGAATTCACGTTGCGAATCGCTATCCCATTCTACATCTTCTGCCAGCAGGGTGGTGGCGTAGCCTTTGATGGCAGCAAGCGGCGTGCGGAGTTCATGCGAAACGGTTGAGATCAGGCTCGATTTCATGCGGTCAACTTCGCTGTCTACGGTGATGTCGCGCAAGATCAGCCCACGCCCGATCGGTTTGTCGGTAATGTCGGTGACATCGAAGATTTGCAGGCGTAAGTCTATACGTCGATTGGGCAGGAAAAGTGGAATTTCAACACCTCGTTCGCGGTTGCCAAGCAGGGCTTCGTCGATGCGTTGTCTGACAGTTTGCGGTGAGCTTGTGTGGCTGAGAATCCTGTTGATAAGACTGTCGACGGTCGCATTGCTGAGTTCTTCAGCGGAGAGGCTGGCTAGCTCTCCGATTCGCCGATTGGTGTAGATGACTTGACCACTTAGGTTGCTGAGTATGAGCCCATCGGAGAGGGAGTGTACCAGTGCTTCAATGCGGCGGGTTTGCTGCTGAAGACGTGTGTCACTGCGTGTGTAGAGAGTGGCGTTCTCAATTGCCATGGTGACATGGTTCGCAAAGTTGACGAGAAGCTGGGTCTCGCTATGGGTGAAGACGTGTGTATCCGGGCGGAAAACGATCAGCGCTGCGGGCGGGGCGTGCTGTGTATGGAGCGGTACTGCCAGCAGCGAGCGGTAGCCCTCCGCTTTGGCGCGCGGGAGACGGGCAGTAAAGGTGGCGTCGGCTTCAGTGTCGCTGATCTGGATCGGTTCTTGCGAGCGCAGCGCACGCATGGTAATTGAATTCGGGTCGCTGGGCTGGATGACTAAGTGGAGCGCATACCTTTTCGATAAGCCGCGACTGGCACGGATATGGAAGGTGTTACGGTCTTCATCCAAGGCGACGATGGCGCACATTTGTATATTGAAGAGCTTTTGTACTTGCTCGAGGATACGGTCAAGTACGATTTCAAGGTCGAGCGAGGAGACGACTGCCTGGCTGGTCTGAAGCAGGGTTTCCTGCTCGTCGATGCGTGTAGCAATGGACTCTTCCATTCGCAGGATGCTGCGGATGAGGTATCCGATCTGGTCGGCACGTTTTGAGAGACGATTGACGCGTTTACGTTCCACCTTGCTGATCTCAAGATTGCTGCCGATGGCGCGGCTGAGCGAAGAAAGCTGTTCAAGGGGCATCACTACGCGACGGGCGAGCAGTACCCAGACGAGGATGCCCAGAAGGATGAATGTCCCTGCAACGATGAGGGTAATACTATGAATGGATATTTGTGTTGCAAAGGCGGCTGCGGTGGGGCGGCTAACAATTACACCCCAACCGGCACTTTCGATGGG
>JBNKMO010000140.1:0-22006 GCA_050293165.1 Anaerolineales bacterium
AGCGAGTATGGGATGCAACAGATAAACAGTATGCCTTCTTTGATGGGGTCCCCTCAACCGAGAATTATATGGGCTCCTTTACCAGCCTGACTGGTGGTGATATGACCATTTCCATGGTTCCTTATACAGTTGTCGGGGTTAATGACGGGCCGACCGAAAAATATCTTCCTGGTCAAATTTCATACGCCCCGATAAGAATGTCAACCCCCATGTCTAAAGTCAGCCAAGAACTTACAGAATGGTTTATGTTAGCTGTAGAAGGAAATTATAAGAATCTGCGTAGAAACTGCACAATTGCCCAATACAGTAAATTTATAGTACCGATTCCTACATATCTAGTTTATTGGCACTTGGAAAATGCTATCCCAATTGCGCTTCCAGGCTATTCCTACAACTCCTATCAGGGGACATCATCAACCAAGTTCAAAATTGCCCTCCAAGCTGAAAAAATCACGATAGTTTATCCCTAAGAGGAATAAAAGCAGATGAACCTTAAAACTGAATTTGAATTTGAATTACCCATGGGCTACGTGGACAAAGAAGGTACCCTGCACAAAAAAGGGACCATGCGCCTTGCTACTGCGATGGACGAGATCACCATCCTGGATGATATGCGTGTGCAATCAAACGAAGCCTATATCGTCATCGTTTTACTGGCGCGTGTCATCACCAGCCTCGGTTCGCTCAGATCGATCAATACCAATGTGATTGAAAATCTCTTTGCTGCCGACCTGACCTACCTGCAAGAGTTCTACCGCCAAATTAACGAAAGCGGCCATACCCGCCGCGAATATGCCTGCCCGCACTGTGAAAAAACTTTCGAATTGGACATATCAACATTGGGGGGGGAATGATAGGTTACCCCTTGGAGCAGCTTTACCAGGAGGTAGCCTATATAGCCTACTATTTTCATTGGCAGCCAAACGATATTCTGACCCTCGATCACCGCTTTCGGCGGCGCTGGGTCACTGAAATCGCTGGCATTAACCAACAGCTAAACGCTGGGTACTAAGCCATGCCGAAAGAGAAGAAAAAGCAGGCGCAAACCCAGCAAAAAGTCAGGTCAGACAACAATCTTGCAAGTGATGTCAGCCTGAACGAATTAGCCAAGAAGATCGTTGCTCTTTTGCTGCGAGAGCTCGATATTGAACGGGAACGAACAGGAAGGTAATGATGGGATTACGAGATAGCTTGATCAAAGCAACGCCAAAACCTGTGGATGATTCTTCTTCTATTCTTCCTTTGACCGATATAGAAGAAATGCCAATCCTCAACTATCAATTCGCGATCAAGATTGATGGCGGAAGCGACCCCGTAGCGCTCTTCCAGAAAATCTCCGGGATTAAGGTTGAGCGTGCGGTTGATACGCTCACCGAAGGTGGTTTTAACGAATTTACCTTTGAATTCCCGCGTGAGTTTGGATACAACCACGTTACCTTCAAAGGTGGTTTGACCTCCTCAGATTTCTTCTACAAATGGATGATGTTCGGAAAAGAACAGGGTTTTTCGCTCAGCAAGAATTTTGTTCTCGAGCAGCGTTTCCCAGATATACCATCCGGCGATCTCAAAACATGGAATTTTAACGGCGCTTACCCTGTACGATGGGAAATCTCGGATCTCAGTGTCACAGACTCAAAATCGATCGTGATCGAAACGCTCGAATTGTCGTTTAACTTTTTTGAACTAGAGTAAACCCTTTTTTGGAAAAACACATGGCATCAGCGAAGAACCCCATCATCAATCGAATAAAGGGACATACGCAACAAGTCAAAGGCATGTTGACGCCTGGCTTGCGTGTATCTTCGTCTGGTGTCCAAGCAGGGCGTTTGTCAGCTCTTTTTACGCATTTTAGCGTTGGCAAAGCCAAAGAAGCCTCGCCCAAAATGCGTATTCTCGATCATCGCAAAATGGGCAAGATGCAGGCTGAAACAAGCAAAGCCTTTTCTGAAGCCATTCCCCAAAAATTTCAAAACGTACAATCGTTGCTGCATCTTACCCCGAACGTCAGCCGCGAAGATAACATCTGGCAAGAAATCGATAAAACCCTGCCATCGCAAGGCAGCACTCAATACGAAGAACCCCTTCAACCTGGAGAAATGCGAGCGGGCAGCGTCATTCAAAAGTTTTCAATGTTCCCCAAAGAAGGCCAGAGCATCGAATCTTTTAAGAAACAGACGCAGTCACTTCCGAAACCAAAATCAAAACAGCGTCCAGTAGCGCAAAAGCCAAAAGTGGATTCTCGATCAAGACTCTTCTCGCGTGTGCAGGAAGTCTCTGCATCGCAGCCTCCGGCGGAAGCGGCGGAACGCTCGCCTGAAAAACCTGCTCCCGCTAAAGAGAATAAGATTCAACGTCAAGTGGATACCGCTCCCCCGCCCTCTGCATCTCAGCCGCCAACGATAAAGCAGGCTTCCCCGAAAGCCAAAAGCGATGCGCCCAAAGCACAGCCCACAGCGCAGAAAATAGAACCTGCTCCCGAACTCCCCTTGAAGAAAGTTGCGCAGGCAAAACCGCCTAAAGTTGCTGAGAAAAAAGAAACACAACCTGAAAAAAATATCCCCGCACCAAAGACGGGATCTCTGGCAAAAGAGACACGACCTACACCGCAGGCAAAAAGTGTGCCCCAAAAGGCTGTCGCGGTAACACAAGAATCTGAACCCGCTCCACAGGCCAAAACCGTGGTGCAAAAGCCGTTGCTTGAGAAAAAAGAAAGTGCCCGCCCGAAAGCCAAAGTAGTAAATGCACCGAAACAGCCGGTCCAACTGAAGCCTGCCACCGTGCAGCGTCAAGTCGATGCGCCTTCCAAGTCAACCGCCAAAGCTCCCCAGCCCACTCCAAAGCGACAGGGGCGCCCCCTTGCTAAAGTGCAAAAAGCCTCTGTTGAGAGCAAATCAGATGCTTCAAGGCCACAAGAGCGCCTCCTTACGCCGCCTTCCAGAAAATCACAGAAAGCCTCTGTTGAGAGCAACCCGGATGTTCCTCCTGTAGAGTTTCCTCAGCGTCAGCTGGAACCGGCACAAGAGACTAAAGCATCGCTTGCGCCAACGGAAAAGGCCCAGGCAAAAACAGAGGCGTCTCTCGAAGCACCACAAAAACAAGCTGAGATAACCCCGCCAGAAATGCCGCTGCGCAAGAAAATCCAGGCGCGCCGGACTGCGCCGAAGGCGATAAAGGCATTACGCCCCAAAAAGCTGATCTCCCCGAAGACGCCGCCACTTATGGAAACACCTGCGCGCCCCTTGGTCTCGCGCGAAAAGTACAGCCGCGCGGAAAAGACCGCAGAGCTTGCCGAGGAACCAGCCTTGCAATCAGAGCCAAGTGCTCCATCTGCGCTGCCCGCAGAATTTGCCGCGCTTGAGCGTCTGTATAGCACTCGTCCAAGTGCGTCCGAAGCGCCGCATTCCGTGGCTACGCAAGCGAGCGCACAGAAGTCTGCGCCGCCGCTCTCACAAATGCCCGTCCCGATGGCGCTCGCAAAGACACCCCGGATTGTGCAGCCAGCGCCCCAGAGTGCTGAAAAACAGGCAGAAAAGCAGCCTTCCCAGCTTGAGCAGCAGCCAAAAGAGCAGCTGCCGCCTGCTTCTCGAGAGCCCTCGATAACGCTGCCCGACTCTTCGAGACAGGGTTTAACGAGCAATGTTTTGGTTTCAAGTAATAAGGTTGTTCAACGGCAGCCAGATGAAACCACGAGCGATGACGCACCTGTCGAAGAACGCACGCCTAATTTAGATCAACTTGCCGAAGATGTGCTGCCCCTTGTAAAGCGCATCCTTGAGATTGAATCAGAAAGAATTCCAGGAAACTGGCGCTAGAAAGAAGATAGAGGTTCATTATGGAACGTGCAAAACTGGTTTGGTGGACGCTAATACCGCCTTTTGGCGGAGAGATCGACTGTCAATTCAACCCATCCTCGATTGCAATTAGCAAAAGCAATAATTGGGAAAATACAAAATCGCCTAATTTCAATGCCCCCTTTATGCGTTTTGCAGGCGGCAATAACGCCACTTATAGCCTCGACCTTTTCTTTGATAGCTATGCTGGCGATAATCCGCATGCCGACAAGCCAAAGGTCATCGATGTTCGGAAGTATACAAATCAGTTATTGGCGCTTTCCTTGCGTGGCGCGGGCAATGCCATGTTCAAATTGCCCTATGCTTCGCCGCCCTTTGTGAAATTTATTTGGGGCAAGATCGTGCTCTTTACCGCCGTTGTTCAATCAGTCGACATCCAGTACACCTTTTTCTCGCCCGATGGCTACCCCATTCGCGCGAAGGCATCGGTGAGTTTTGTCCAAAACGACTTAATTGGCTTGAGCGACGACTTGATTCCCGCCCAAAATCCCACCAGCCGCACGGATGCCCGCAAAACACGCATCGTCCACGCCGGGCAGCGTCTCGACCAGATCGCCCACGAAGAATACGGCGACGCCCGTCACTGGCGCACGCTGGCAGAAGCCAACGGTTTGGATGACCCCTTCTCGCTGGAAGATGGACAACTCATCGTCATTCCACAGCCGGATTAGAAAAGCGGAACGCCCCTGGCCTTTTACTTGCTTCCCTTAACGAAGCTGTCTACCAACAAAAAGTAAAGTACCCCTAACCCCGTCAATTTGACAGAGGTTTTATGGCTCAAGAATTCACCATCAAAATCAGCGGAATATCAGACCCTCTCCTCTTCGGAGACGTGGTTGAAATTGTGGTTGATACGAATGTCTACCTGCCCGGGATGTTTTCGATCCTGATTGAAGACAATCAAGTCATCCCCGGTGCGCCCGCGCTCAAACATACCGATAATGCGCTGCGTTTCCGGATTGGCGCATCGGTCAGTATTAGCGCCAAGAACGGTCTGCCTATGAATCCGCTGGCGATGAGCAATACCCTAATTAAAGGGGAGATCACAGCCATTGAACCGGTCTTCTCCGAGGATGGACGCGTCCTACTGCGTATTCGCGGCTACGACCGCTCACACCGCCTGACGATGGGACGCAATACGCGCACCTTTGGCGATGCGAACCCCTTTGCGGCAACCATTACTGAAGCACAGATCGTCAAAGATATTGCGATGGGCGCGGGGTTGATACCCAAGATCGATATGAGCGGCTTAATGAATGCGCGCTATCACTATGTGATGCAATACAACCAGAATGACTGGGATTTTTTGTGGGCGCGTGCACAACTTTTGGGTTATCAGGTCTATGTTGATGACCGCACGCTGCACTTTGAAAAAGCAGGCGCAGAGCGCCACCTGATGGGGCCCTCCACGCTGATTTGGGGTGAGAACTTGAGTAAGTTTTCACCGAGACTCGTCTCAACCGGACAAGTCACTGAAGTCACAGCTACGGGTTGGGACTCTGATAAAAAACAGAGTGTTAGCTCGAAAGTTTCATCTCATTCGAGCAATACAGTCGCCAAAACGGTTGACCCGATCAAGGGCAGCAAAGCGATCAAGGTGGCCTTCATGTCCAGTGCGGCAGATGAAGTCATCGATTCAGGCGCACGTACGGCCGGTCTTGCCAAGCAAATGGCAGAGGCCCGTTTTGCGGAGCATGAGAGTGAATATATCCGTGCCAGTGGTGAATTACCCGCTGGCGATCCCTACCTGTTAGCGGGTACCGTCGTTAAAGTGGCTAATGTGGGTGTCCGTTTTTCCGGCAAATATTATGTCACGCAGGCGCAGCATATCTATCGCAACGGTAATTACAAAGTCAAATTTGAAATTTCGGGACGCAACCCCTACACCTTCCGGCATTTGTTGATGGGCAACCAGCACACAGTCAACAAGATCGACGGCGTGGTGATTGGCGTGATCACCAATATTAACGACACAAAAAAACTTGGACGTGTCCAGGTTAAATATCCATGGATGCCGAAATATAACGGCGCCGAATTGAGCAGCAACTGGGCGCGCGTCGCAACCTTCGGCGGCGGGAAAGATCGCGGCATCCTCTTCATGCCCGAAGTGGATGATGAAGTCTTGGTCGCTTTTGAAAATGGGGACGTGAATTTCCCCTATATCGTGGGTGTCTTGTGGAACAGCAAAGATAAACCGCCCGCAGGTGCGATTGTCGGTGGCAAAGTGAACCAGCGCATTATCCGTTCACGTAGCGGGCATATGGTCATTTTGGATGATACCCAAGGCAAGGAGAAAATCTCGATCACAGATAAGACCGGCAAGAATAGCATCGAGATCGACTCGAAGACCAACGCGATGACCTTTAAAACAACCGGTGATTTCACGATTGACGCCGGTGGAAAACTGACCATCAAGAGCAAGCAAGATATGATGATTCAGTCGATGGCGAAGGCTGATATCAAGGCAAACTCTAATTTGAGCATGGAAGCTAAAACCGGTGCCAACATGAAATCCGGCACATCACAAGTCGATCTAACAGCCACAGGCGCTGCTGTCAAAGGCACAAATGTGGATGTTCAGGGAACAGCCAAAGCAACCGTCAAAGGTAGCGCGATGGTCGAAATCCAAGGCGGTATGGTCAAGATCAATTAGGTTTTTTGAAACCAGACAGGTCTCTGTATCCGTCCGGTTTACCAAGAGTTAGGAGAAGAATATGCCTCCAGCAGCAAGATTAGGAGATCAGACAGCACACGGCGGAACGGTCACTGTTGGTTTCCCGACGGTATTGATCGGTGGACAGCCCGCCGCTCGTGTGGGTGATATGCATGTTTGCCCAATGGTCACACCCGGTGTACCGCCTGTCCCGCATGTTGGTGGTCCGGTCTCGGGACCGGGCAGCCCAACGGTTCTGATCGGTGGGATGCCTGCCGCTCGCATGGGTGATATGTGCGTTTGCACTGGCCCGCCCGATAGCATAGTAAAGGGATTCCCGACAGTAATGATTGCTTAAGGCTGAGTAAAGCGTCCCGGTAGTAAGGACTTTCGTCCTTATGAAGGGCTGAAGCCCTGACTACACAGCGCTCTTGGCGCAAAAGCAATTTAACGGAGTAATGTATGAGTAACGACGCAAAAACATTTTTAGGAACAGGCTTGAGCTTCCCTTTAAGGGTGGATGCTCGAGGCAAGATCATGCTGACAACCGGAAGCCATGATATTGAAGAAGCGATCCGCATCATCCTGAGTACGCGCCCCGGTGAACGGGTGATGCGTCCCACTTTTGGTTGCCGCGCCCATGAACTTCTATTTGAGCCACGCACACCAACCACGGTTAGCCTGTTGCAGGAATATATTTACGAAGCCTTGCGGATGTGGGAGCCACGCATCAACCTGATTGTGGTTGATGTGGTTACAGATGACGCGCATGACGGTGCGTTGCTGGCTGAAATCCAATATGAAATCAAAGCGACTCACGATACGCGCAGTATCGTGCATCCTTTCTTTATCGAAAATGAAGCTGAAATCGTATAGCGCAGGAGTAGAGAATGAGCCTTCAAGCCCCAAATTTAGATGATCTTCGCTTTCAACGCGACCTCGTGGATGAAGCGCGCAAAAGGATTATTCATTACTGCCCTGAGTGGACGGAATATAACCTGAGCGACCCCGGTATCACGCTGATCGAACTTTTCGCGTGGATGACGGAACAACTGGCCTATCGCCTAAACCGTGTACCAGACAAAAACTATATTAAATTTCTTGATATGTTGGGCATGCAAGGCTTGCCCGCCAATAGCGCCCGCACCGAGCTGACATTCTGGCTTTCGGCAGCCCTGCCGATCACGCCCGAAAGCGAACAGACGGTTGTCGTGCCGCTCGATTTTGAAGTCCGGTCTGAACTGACCGATGAAGACGTCATCTTCACGACAGATACTCAATTGGAAATTGTTCCGCCAATCTTGCAGCATGTCCGCAAGGAAGGCGAATTTAACAAAAATTATTTACCGCGTTTGGGTCTCGAAACTTTCTACCCATTTGATCGCGAAAGACCGCAATCGGGCGATACCTTCTATCTCGGCTTTGATCCCAAGAACAACCTTGCCGGGCATATTCTTCAGCTTCATTTTGAAACCAAGCCGACCGAAGCAGTTGGTATTCGACGAGAAGATCCGCCCTGGCTTTGGGAGTATCTCAGCCCCGATGGCAAGTGGACCAGACTTGAACTCAGCACGCTGGAAGATGAAAAAGATACCACTGGCGGCTTAAACAATGAAAGTGGCGAGCTTGTGCTCTACCTGCCCATTGATATGGCTACCAGCAACCTTTACGGTTTGGATGCCTTGTGGCTGCGTTGTCGCATCGAGCAACGCGACCCATTGCAGGGCATGTATGCCGAATCTCCACGTGTGAGCATGATCGAGCCCTTCAGCATCGGCGGAACAGTCTACGGCACACATTCTGTGACGGTTGAAGGCGAACGGCTGGGGATGAGCGACGGTGAACCCGGACAGAGTTTTACGCTCGTAAACTCGCCGATACTCACCCTGCTCCCAAGTGAAACGGTGGAAGTGGAAACAATGCGCAATGGAGACCTGGTCTACGTCCCCTGGACGCGCGTGGAAGATTTCTCCAAATCCACACAGTTTGACCGCCACTACGTCATCAACATGGCGACTGGCGAGATTACCTTCGGGCCCGCTATCCGCCAATCGGATGGCACCGTCACCCAATACGGACGTGTACCCGAAAGCGGACGCATGATCCGTTTTTCAAAATACCGCTACGGTGGCGGCGTGGACGGCAACCTGCCTGAAGGCAGTCTGCGCACCATGCTGATGTCCTTGGCCTACATCACACGTGTTTCAAACCTGACACGTGCCGTTGGTGGACGCGATCAGGAAACAATCGACGAGTTGAAGTTACGTGCGCAACGTGAACTACAAGCACAGCGTCGCGCTGTGACTGCACAGGACTATGAAGAATTTACCAAGAAGAGCAGTCGTGCCGTTGCACGCACGCGCTGTCTCCCGCCCGAAGCAACCCGGAGCAATACTGCTGGCGCAGTCTCCGTGCTGGTTGTGCCCGAAGTGCCCGAGGCTTTAAAAGCGAACGGGCTGGCTTCCCTGCATCTCGACGAGAAATTACGCGCTGAGATCACCAGCTATGTCGATCAATACCGTTTATTGACCACATCCCTGTTGGTACGTGAACCGCATTACGCGGGTGTAAAAGTACAAGCCAAGATCGTCCCGCAGGATTTCATCAATCCCGCCGAAGTGGTGCAGCGTGTCAACGATGAGTTGCAACGCTATCTGACGCCGTTGCCCCTTGATGAGCAAGCACCGCTGATGCGCCAGGGTGAAACTTGGGAAGGCTGGGAGTTCGGCAAAGATCTCTTCACTGCCGAAATCGTTTCTCTCATTCAGCAAGTTTCTTCGGTCAAATATGTCATGGATGTAAAAGTGTTTTCGCGCCCTGTTCTTCCCGTAGAGGAAGGCTCTCTCTTCGATGATGACGAGCCAAAAGAATTACGCCTGATCGAGAAGGTCTTACGCGTACCCAATGATGGCCTGATCTGCTCGCTTGTGCATGAGATCGAAATCGTCGATATGCAGACCATGTATGACGAAGAAGAGGCGCAAGAATGAGCGAGACCGCCGTCCTTTCTGAATATCTCTCCCTGGCGGTCGATTATCAGAATCGCTATTCCGGCGAGACGGTTCGTTATTACATCCGTTTTCAGGTGCCAGAACAGAAGGGTGCTGCCCTGCAGCTAAGCCTACCGAAAGTGATGGATGTGGAAAGCTACGAACTCCCGGCGGAGACTTCGCAGGAGTTGCCAGCCATCCTTGAACGTGAACAGGAGCAGGTTATCCGTGTCCCATTTGGGTCAGATTTTACGCCCGGAGAATGGTATCAGGTTGAAATCCAGGTGCGCATCGATACTTTTCCGATGGACCAATATCTGGTTGCGGACGCAAATCTGGTAACAGCCGATGCACAGACTCTCGCATCCGAATCGATCCAGGTATCGGTTTTTGGCAAAGGTAAGTATCTGGGATATTTGCCTGAAATCTATTATGGCGATGATTTCACATCCCGTTTTTTGATGCTTTTTGAGAGCTTCTGGAAGCCGGTCAGCCAGCAGATCGACCAGGTCTCCTATTATTTTGACCCTGACCTGACCCCGCCTGAATTTGTCCCTTGGCTGGCGTCTTGGCTGGGATTGCCTGTTGACCCTGCGCTGCCGATCGAGCGCGTGCGCACGCTGTTGAAAAACGCGATGATGCTTTACCAATATCGCGGCACCTACCGTGCCCTGAAAACCTACCTTGAAATTTATACCGCAGGCGAAGTAGAGATCGAAGAACAGCGCGCCAAGAATTTTATCTTGGGCAAAGATAGCGCCCTCGGCGTGGATGTGGCACTTGGCACAGAAAACACACCCAACTCGATCATTGTTCAATTGCGTTTGCCTGAAAGCGAACTCGAACGCAATCAATATTCAGAAGATATGTACTATCGCAAGATTACTGAAGTGATCCGCACGATGGTGCCTGCCCACACGAGCATTCGCCTGATCTGCGACTTTTACGCGCAGGAAGGATAAAGGAGTCCCCTATGAAGAAGAACGCGGCTTTCGATAAATTTCCCCAAAAACATCTTGCGCCTTACGATGGTATGTCCATCACGGCGGAGGTTTGGACACAGGCACACGAAGAACATCGCACCGCAAGCCAGGCGCATAATGTCAATTTGCATGGCAGCGGCATCATCACGGGTTTGGAAGTGGTCGCCAACGACCCGCCCGATCAATATGTTTTTATCTCCGCAGGCGCAGCCATTGATTCGGCCGGTAATGTGATCGTCGTCAATGAGCAGGTTGCCTATGATTTCGGCAACTCATCTGAAGGCACGCTTTTCCTGCTTTTGGCGCATGGCGAGCGTGAAGTGGGCGGCGCGAAAAAGTCTCCCAAATATCAGCAATATGAGTTTGTTATCACGGCGCGCCCAACCCTGCCGAAACGCCCGACTGTTGAACTGGCACGTATTCACATTGAAGATACGGGCAAACCGATCAAAAACGCAGATGACGCCGCCCATCCCGCCGCCGAGATGCTCGATCTGCGCTTCCGCAGCGAGATCGCTCCGGCAGATAAAGAACTCGTGCGCGTTCTTGTCCTTGGGCTTGGTTCCGCTATGGACGATGTTGTTGCCGGTTGGGATGCCCTCGCCAACGCCGCCCCGCAACTTTCTGACTATAAATTGGTCGTCGACTCTGCCAAAGCAGATGCTCCCCTGACAGACCTGAATACTTATGATCTTGTTTATCTTGGCATGTCAGGCGCCTTTCTTCCCAAAGCAGCGACGACCAAAGCGCTGACAGAATATCTCGAAAAGGGCAAGGTGCTCTTTGTTGAAGCCCTTGACGAAGGCGCGAAAGATTCCAGTTTGGCTTTCCTGAAAAAGTTGAAACAAACCCCAAAGAAATTGGGGAAAGATACACTCCTATTAAGCAGCCCCTTCCTCTTTGGTGCCTTGCCGGATGGATTCGCGGGCAACCACGTTGAAACGGCAGACCAAACCCTGTACACCACAGCTGCTTATAGTCTGGGGTGGAGCGGGCGTACGCAATCTGGTAGCAGTTCCCGTGCCGATATCCGATCCGCGCATGAGTGGGGCATCAACCTGATCTGTCATTGCCTACGCAGTGATTAAAAGATCGATCTATGCTTGAATTTAATGGTAGCTCTTGATGTTTATGATAAAGCGACCGGGGCAGCGTAAGAATATTTTCGCATTTGCGAAGATGGGGCTCTCTTCGGTTGCTTTATCTCTTCTTTTCGTGCTCGTATGTTTGCCTGCAATCCCCGCACAAGCGAAAAAAAATCAGCCTCTTGAAAAATTGGAGGGGCGCACTGAAGAACGCAAAGTCACAGTGACCACGAACCACTGGCAGTTAGCTACGTGGGCAGGTGGCACGCTAGCGTGCGATCTTTTCTTGCGTCACACGGAGTGGCCCTCCTACAGCGATGTGCGCACTTCCTGCGGTGATGCGATTTTGGCACAATGGCTGACCACGCCCGCCTGTAACGGTTCTGTAAATGGTAACACCGCAGAGTGTGAAGGTTTGTTATTACGCTATTTGGGCACTGCTTCGGTGACCTATATGGAAACGGTGCAACTTCCGGGCATTGATATCGCCTTGTCGCCCTTTAACTGTTCGCCGGGCGCATGGTGCGATACACGTCCTCTGCTGGAAGTGCAGGCAACCGAGCCCTTGGAAGAATACCGGATCCAGCGTTTGCATATCCGCGTGGGGGGGCGTGAGACGGTCTATAAATCGGATAAAGCGTTTTTTAATTTACCCCTGACAGATGAACAAGGAAGCTGGCTGGAATACTGGGCAGAGTCATCTTATGGCGACCGCAGTGAGCGTGTCCGTATTCGTTATCGCGCGCGTGCATCGGAAGACGGTGCGAATTTCCACTTTGATCTGCTTGCCAGCACGTGGAAAAATCTCCTGCCCAGCGGTACGCTACTCTGGCAGATTTTCCCGCCTGTTGACAATATGCCAGCCGTATTGAAGCAGCCTGAATCCCCCGTGCAGTTGTACACCACTGATTCCTATCTTTATCTTGCCGGAAACCTGATCCAATCCGGGCAGGTGGATACCAGCAGTTGTTCAGACGGCGGCTTATATCTGGGCGGCTCCGCTTCTCCCTGTGGCGCAGAAAAGGCAGAAGCACAGGTTATCGACTGGCAAAATCGTTACAACGCGCAGATTTTGCAGGCCGCGCAGAAATATAATATCCCCGCGATGTTGCTAAAGCGCGTCATTGCGCAGGAATCCCAATTCATGGGTGAGACTAATCAGGCCTACGAAAAAGGTCTTGGTTACATGACCTCCGATGGCGTGGATATGATCCTGAATTGGAATATCAATTATTACCTTGAAAACTGCATCGAACTTTTCGAAGGCTATTATTGCTCACCCGGTTACGCCAACCTCGGCGGAACACGCCAAACTCTGTTGCGCAAATATATTCTCGACAAGATCGGCACGCCCGAAGAGATCGAGATGCTCGCAGCTGCCATCTATGCCAGTGCCGCTCAATCCGGGCAGATGGTGCAAAACATCTCGCTGCTCGAGCCGGTCTACATCAGTTCCTATGTCGATATGTGGAAAATCTCAACGGGGAATTATTACGGCGGCGCGGGCTGTCTCAGCAGCGCCATCAGTGAAGTTTTTGATGAAGGCGCCCACATCACTTGGGATGAGATTGTGCCACATCTTAGCAGCGAGTGCCTGCTCGTGGAAGATTATGTTGCCAAGGTGATGCGCGAATAATAGCCTGCATTGCTTCGCTTTTATGTGTTGGGGGAATCTAACCATTCGGCCAAATGATCGCCAAATAAATGTGGATTTTCAAGATGCGTATTATGCCCGCAGCCGGGCAACGTTACGCGCGTGGACTTCGGCAGGATTGCCCCCATTTGGCTGGTAATTCGGCAATATTTTTCATCCAGATCCCCCGCGATGAGCAGAGTCGGCATCTTCAGCTCTGATAGTCGCGACCAAAGCTCCGGTTGCCGCCCGGGGCTAAGCTCGCTCAGCACACGTGCCATATTTTCGGGGTTTTGTTGTGCCCGTTTTTCGGCCAGCTTGGTTTTGAGTTCGGGATAGCGATTTAGTGAGACAAAAAGGGGGATGTTGTACCAAAATTTGAGAAACGCCCCCATCCCATTTTGACGTAGACGAGCAGCGAGTTTGTCATCGAGAACG
This sequence comes from Anaerolineales bacterium, assembly GCA_050293165.1. GTDB lineage: Bacteria > Chloroflexota > Anaerolineae > Anaerolineales > Villigracilaceae > Desulfolinea. Next base: position 13,634 of record JBNKMO010000140.1, read on the forward strand.
GTGCGTTGGGTGCGCTCAGTTTCATCGACGATGCCGGGATTTGCCGACTCAAGAACGAGGTTGTCGACCATCTTAGGGTAAGTTAGCGCAAAGTAGAGCGCGATGCGTCCGCCCATCGAGTAGCCGACGAAATGCGCACGCCCAATCCCTTGCGCGGATAATGCTTTTTGCAAGGCAGATACCCATGCGGCGTAACCAAGTTCATCGTCCAGGGGCGTTTCGCCGTGACCGGGCAAGTCGGGCAGCAGGCAGTAGAAACGGTCAGCGAAGCGGGATGCGATCTGAATCCAATCGTTGCCTGTTCCCATGAAGCCGTGTAGAAAAACAAGGGACGGGTTTTGCGGGTTTCCGAGGGCGCGGATTTTCATGACCGCCCGCCTCTAACTCCCCCAAAAGGGAGGAGAACTCGCTCCTTCCCCCTTCGGGGGAAGGTTAGGATGGGGGATTTCATGCAATCATACGCCCCATTGCTGCCGCAATCTTGCCTGCTTGCACGGCCAACTCTTCGGCCTGCGCCAACGTCAAAGATTGGTCGCCATCCGAAAGCGCCACGCTGGGATCAGGATGTACTTCAACAATCAGACCATCCGCGCCCGCGGCGAGCGCCGCCCGACCGGCAGGGATGACCAAATCGCCACGTCCCGTTGCATGGCTGGGATCGCCCAGCACGGGATAAGGGCTAATCTGTTTCAATAACGCAATCGAATTCGTATCAAGGGTGTTGCGTGTGGAGGTCTCAAAGGTTCGAATACCGCGCTCACACAGGACGATCTGGTCATTGCCGTGCGTGGAAATATGCTCTGCAGCTGCCAGCCATTCTTCGACGGTGGACATAAATCCGCGTTTGAGCATGACCGGCTTCTCCTGCGCACCAACTGCCCAGAGCAACGGAAAGTGCTGCATATTGCGGCTGCCGATCTGGATCAGGTCGGCGTATTTCGCCACCAGCGGAACGTGCTCCACGCCAAGCGCTTCACTAACCACGAGCAAATCGAATTCATCCGCAACCGCACGCAAAATTTCAAGCCCTTCTTCGCCCAATCCCTGAAAGGAATGCGGCGACGTGCGCGGCTTGAAGGCGCCGCCACGAATCATTTTCAAGCCAAGCTTGTGGATTAATGCGCCAACGGTGCGCGTCTGCTCGTAGCTTTCGACGGAGCAGGGCCCAAGAATAAGCGTAATTGAATCACCACCAAAGGTGATTGTGGGAGAAAGAGAAATTTCTTTTGTTTTCATTCAATACCTATCAATAATTTCACAACGTCCTGTCTTTTTATCTTGCCCGAAGCCGTTTGCGGCAAGGCATCCAAGATGCCGATTTTACGCGGAATTTTGTAGCCAGCCAGATGCTGGCGGCAAAAAGCGATGATTTCTTCTTCGAGATGAGAGTGCGTCGCACCATCGTTTTGAATATTTGTGCTTCGAGGGGCATTTTGCTCATCGTTTGGCATTGTCCCGTCGAAGCTGGTGCGACGCACCACTATAGCCGCCGCCACGCGCTGCCCCCACTGCTCATCGGGGATGCCGACCACACAGGCGGATTCTACGGCGGGATGTTGTATGAGCACGGCTTCCACTTCGGCGGGATAGACGTTTTCGCCGCCACTGACGATTAGATCGCTGCGGCGCTGGATGATAAAGAGATCGCCATCTGCGTCGAGGTAGCCAAGATCACCTGTGTCGAACCACTCGTGGACTTGAGCTTGGTGCAGGTATCCTGACATGACTACATCCCCAGCGACGTACACGTTCCCGATCTCGCCCGAGGGGAGTGCTTGACCTTCATCATCTCGAATTTCCACGCGGACACCGGGTAAGGGCTTACCAACCGAGGTGGGTTTGCGACGAGCTTCGTCGGGCGTAGCCGTGGCGACTTGGGAGGCGCATTCGGTCAATCCGTAAGTGGTGGCGACGGGAAGATTTTGCGCGAAGGCTCGCTCGATGAGTTGGGATGATGCGGCTGCCCCGCCAAGCAAGATCAAGCGCAAACTCTCAGGAAAAAAGCTGTTCTGCTCCAGCAAACGATGCAACATCGTCGGGACGAGGGAGATAAGTGTTGTTTCAGTTTTGTGCATCCGCTGTTGGAGTTGGGCAAGGTCGAATTGGTCATCAGTGAAGTTGGGCAGGACGACGGCTGTCCCGTAGAGGGCACTGCGTAATAAGATCGAGAGTCCGCCGATGTGATAGAGCGGCAAGGTTAGGAGCCAACGGTCATCGGGGTAAGTTCCAAGTCGTTTAGCGGAGGCTTTTGCCGAGGCGAAGATGTTTTTCCAGAGCAGGCGGGCACCCTTTGGTTTGCCCGTTGTGCCCGATGTGAAGAGAATGCCGAACTCGGCATCCAGTTCGAGGGTGCCGACCAAATTAGGGGCAAGGGCGGTGCGAGGCAAATCGTCCACGTGGGTAGATGCTTCGAGCCCCCTTCCCAGCCTTCCCCCGAGGGGGGAAGGAGTCGTGCGGAGTATCCAGTCGCAGGCGGCGTTTTCCACTTGATAATCCATCTCGTCGGCAGTCAAGCGGGTGTTGAGCGGGACGAGGCTGGTGCCGATGCGGACGAGGGCGTGGACGAGTTGCACGGCATCGCGGCTGCGGTCGAGAAGAACTGCCACTCGCTGACCGCGCTGGATGCCGTGCGTAAATAAACGCGCAGCAAGCTGGCCTACGGCATGATTAAGTTCGGCGTAGGTGAGGCGCTCGTTTCCATCGAGGAGCGCGAGACGCTCGGGATGGGATTGGGCAGCAAGGGTTAGAAAATCGTTCATTGGAAATACAAATCAGTTCCTGAGCGGAGGGCTTCACGAATGTGAAGCACGTAGTCGAAGGACGGCATTTGCTAACACTGCTCTTCGACTGCGCTCCCTATCAGTCGCTCCGCTCAGAGACTGGATTTAGGCAAAGCGGGGGAAATCGTCGAAGTTGGGCTTGCGCTTTTCGAGGAAGGCGTCACGGCCCTCTTTGGCTTCGTCCGTCATGTAGGCGAGACGGGTGGCTTCGCCAGCGAAAATCTGCTGCCCGACCATGCCGTCTTCGGTGAGATTGAAGGCGAATTTGAGCATCCGAATGGCAGTGGGGCTTTTGGAATTGATGATATTCGCCCAATCGAAGGCGGCTTTTTCGAGTTCGGCGTGCGGCACGGATTTGTTGACCATGCCCATCTGGAAGGCTTCGTCGGCGGAATAGGTTTGCTCGAGGAAGAAGACTTCGCGGGCACGCTTCTGCCCGACCTGCTTGGCAAGGTAGGCGGAGCCAAAACCACCGTCGAAACTGGCGACACGGGCGTCGGCCTGCTGGAATTTGGCGTGTTCCTTGCTGGCGATGGTCATGTCGCAGACGACGTGCAGGCTGTGGCCGCCGCCGACTGCCCAGCCAGGTACAACGGCGATGACGACCTTCGGCATAAAACGGATGATGCGCTGCAACTCGAGCACATGCAGGCGCGGCAGCTCGTAGCCGCCTTCATAGCCGCCGTGCCCACGCACACGCTGATCGCCACCAGCGCAGAATGCCCAACCGCCGTCTTTTGATGAGGGTCCGTTGCCCGTCAGCAGGACAGTACCAACTTTGGGCGACATCCAGGCGTGGCGGAAGGCTTCGATCATCTGGTCGATGGTCTGCGGGCGGAAGGCATTCCGTACTTCGGGGCGGTTGAAGGCGATACGGGCAACGCCATTGGCGACCTGATAGGTGATGTCTTCGTATTCGGTGACGGTTTGCCAGTCGGCGGCGGGAGTGATGGTGTTGGTCATTGTTGGTTCCTTTTCTTTTGTAGAGGAAGTTTGGTAAATGCAGAAGGATGAAGGTGGAAGGATGAATTTTGACTTTGCGAAGCCACTGCGATTTCGATACGGCGGCGGAAAAACTACCGCCTACTCAATCTCCGCTGAGATTTTCTTTAATATTTCTCGTCTTATTTTTTCGCCATGTGCGGAGTCGGTTTTTAATTCCAGCAAATGTGATTGGGATGAGTTCAGCGCTTCAGCGACCTTTTCAGCAGCGTTTTCGGTGTCGATCAATTCGTAATGCAAGCCATAAAGTTTTGCTGTATGTGAGAAATCCATCTCGTGCGGGGTGAGAAACATTTCTTCGAAGGGTGGTTCGTGTTGGGCAACGGGTAGGCGATGGAAGATGCCGCCGCCTTGGTTGTTGATGAGCAAAATCGTGATTTTAAGCCTGCGCCCGCCCTCACCCTCCGCCCTCTCCCGAGGGGAGAGGGGACTCATGAGTGCTTGCAAACCATTCTGATCGTGGAAGAAGCTCAGGTCGCCTGTTACGAGCAGGGTTGGGGCGGATGTTTGGGATGCAATGCCGAGGGCGGTTGAGATGGTGCCATCAATGCCACTGACACCACGATTGGCGAAAACGTGCAGGGGTTTCTCATTGGCAGACATCCACTCTTCGACGTGGCGGATCGGGAGGGAATTTGCTACGACTAAACGAGTGTCGGTGGGTAAATTGCGCAAGGCATCGACGACAATTTTCCCTTCAAAGGCTTGTGCATCTGCAAGCGCATCCCAAACGCCACACTCGGCATCACGCCAAAGTTGCGCCCACTCGCTACTTTCTACTTTCTTACTCAACAACTCATTCAAACCTTCGACAAAAAGCAGAGGATCGGCGACGAGAAGCTCTGTCAGCCTGTAGGTCGGGTCGCTCCAGAAGCCGTGTTCGCTGATGCCAAGTTGGAGAACATCCACAGGCTGGTTTTCGAGGAAATCGCTCAGGGGCTGCGAGATGGGCATCACGCCGAAACGCAGGATCAGCTCGGGCTGGGCAGATGCCAGTAACGGGGAGCGTAACGCCGCTCCATATCCTGCGATGATCGTGCCTGTGCTGACGTGTTCGCCGAAGCGTAATCCCGACAATGGATCAGCCAAAATGGCATAGCCCGTCTGTGCTGAGAGTTTGGATAAAGCGAACGCAAAGTCACCTTTGGGGCAGCGCGGTCCCGCGACGATGATGCCTTTGGGCTTAGCTTGGATTTGCTTGGCGAGATTTGCCAAAAGGTCAGCTTGGGGAACACGAGGGGCGATGTGAATGCGGGTTTGCGCCCCCGCCCCCTCTGTCACTCGCTGCGCTCGGACATCTCCCCCAAATGCCAAAAGTGTGGAATTTAGGGGAGAAACTCCACTCGGTTCAAGCGGTTTGCGAAAGGGCAGGTTGATGTGGACGGGGCCTGGCAAGCCGTTTTGCCCCAACGAGACAGCGAGGGCACGATCGGCGAGGGCGCGCAGATAGCGGAGAGTGCGCTCGGACGGATCGGCCTCGGGGAGCGGAGCATCCACGCTCCAGCGGACGTGATCGCCATAAAGCTTGACCTGATCCATCGTCTGGTTGGCGCCGCTGTGACGGAGTTCGTGCGGGCGGTCGGATGTCAGGACGAGCATCGGCACTTCGCTTTGGCTGGCTTCGATGATAGCAGGGAAATAGTTTGCGGCGGCGGTGCCCGAAGTGCAGATTAGCGCGGCGGGCTGACCTGTTTCGAGGGCGATGCCGAGAGCGAAGAAAGCTGCACTGCGCTCGTCAAGGTGCAAAGTATAGCGCAGATGCGGATGCGCGGCAGCGGCAAAGGTCAACGGCGTGGAACGGGAACCGGGCGAAATGCAGACGTGGCGCAAGCCAGCACAGTAGAGTTCGTTGATAAGGGTTTCAGCCCAGAGGGTGGCGGGGTTTTGGGACATAATTTTGGGGTCAAGAGTCCCTTCTCCCTTGAGGGAGAAGGTTAGGATGAGGGTGAAATCTAATCTTTCTTCTCAACTAATCTTTTACAAGTCTTCATAATTTCATCAGCTACAGCTTGAATGCTGTAACGGACATCATCATTCGTAAAGCGGATAACTGTGTAGCCAAGTTCTTCAAGATATTCTGTGCGTGCTTTGTCATATTCAGCTTGGTCTGGTTCAAAATGCTGGCTGCCATCCAACTCAATGCACAGTTTCGCTTCTGCACAATAAAAGTCAACAATGAATTGCGCAATTGGGTGTTGGCGACGAAATTTGTAGCCTAGATTTCTGTTTCGTAGATGTTGCCAGAGCGTGTTTTCAACGGGTGTTTGGGGCTGGCGTAATTCACGGGCACGCTGCCGAAGAATTCGATGAATTCGATGACGTTTTTGATTCACGGAGATTCTCCCCTCACCCTAGCCCTCTCCCCGCTGGGGAGAGGGGACGGATTCTTCTAACCCCAACGCATCCATCATCGGGCGGAATTTGAGCACGGTTTCGTCCCATTCTTTTTGCGGATCACTCGCGGCGAGCAGACCTGCGCCTGCGTAGAGCAGCCCTTCTTTTTGGCGGAAGACGGCGGAGCGGATAGCGACTGCCAGCTCGCCGTCGCCATCGGGGGTGATCCAGCCGACGGGGGCACCGTAGGCGCCGCGCGGTTGCGGCTCAACGTCGCGGATCATTTTTTTAGCGGCTTCACGGGGTTGCCCAGCCAGTGCGGGGGTAGGATGCAGCGTCTGCACTGCAGCGAAGATGCCTGCTTCTTTCAGGATCGCTTTGATGGGTGTCTCAAGATGCTGGATATTCGGCAACTGGCGCAAGCGCGGCTTCGCGGGGTAATCGACACTCGTACAGAGTGGTTCCAAACCATTGACGATATCTTCAATAACAATGGCATGCTCGCGCTGGTCTTTGACGCTGGCGAGCAGGTCTGCGCCGTGCTGCTGGTTACGGGTCTCATCCATGCTTTGGGGCGCGGAGCCAGCCAGCGCAACGGTTTCGAGCGTTTTACCCTGCGTCCGCACAAGCACTTCGGGCGTGGCACCCATAAAGACCAAGCCCGGGCGCGGCTCAAAGTAAAAGCGCGTGGTGGCGGGATAGGCATCGTTCAGGCGGGAGAAGACCGTTGTTAGCTCAGGCTGTTCGTCAAAAGAAACTTTGCGGGTGCGAGCAAAGACAACTTTGCCAATCTCGCCCGCTGCGGCGCTCTCTTTGGCAATATTGACCATGTCTTCCCATTTGTGAAAGTCGAGGTCGTCGCTCCAGGTAGCGGGGGTGAGCGGGGGCGCATCCCATTGGCGGGAGGGCGGCAAAGTCCCGTCAGGGGCGATTTCGGTGAGCGATGTTTCGGTGGGGGTTTGACGGTAGATGTAGCGGGGCAGGACAAAGGTCGGTTGCTCGAACCCAGCCCAAATGGCGTCCGTCTCCCGTTCCATATCAAAGGGAAATGCACCGAAAAGACGGACATCGCCCTTGGATCTGAGATCCAGATCCCGAATTAATTGTTCCAATTGCGGACGGAAATCTTCGGGACGCTCGCCTGTCAACATGGCTGCTTCACCCCAGGCGATGAGACTCTCCTCGGGCGTGATCCATGCCCAGCGCGGCTGACCCGCGAGGGCATTGAGCAGGGCTAGGGGGTGGTAGCGCATGAATTTGGAATGATGAATTTTTTGATGCGCAAATTGGATACTGTTGAGCAGCGTGGTGCGCAGGGCGGGCGCGATGCGCTCGGGCGTCGGCTCACCATTTTGCACCCAGCGCATGATGAGTTCGTTGATGGCGCCGACCCAGGCGTACGCAGTGATCTGGCTATCGAGGGGCAGAATATCGCCATCGGCAATGGCTTCGTCGAGATGTTTTTGGATGAGATGGGCAAATTTATCAAGGATTTCGAGGCGTTTGGTCTCGAAGGTCTGCCCCAAGCCGACTGCCTGGACAAGGAAAAGTTTGGCGAGGCGGCGATATTCGCCAAAGACAGCCAGACCCGTTTCAAGGGCGGCTTCGACACGAGCCATGCCGCCCTGCTTGGATGCGATGGCATCGGTCAGGCGGGTTTCGAGACGGCTGGCAAATTCATCGACGAGAGCGAGGAAGAGGGCTTCCTTGCCGGGGAAGTGGAAGTAGACCGAGCCTTTGGACGAGCCCGCTTCAGTGACAATGTCGTCCATGCGGGTGTCGTGGTAACCTTTGCTGGCGAAGATGTTTAGGGCGGCATCAAGGATGCGTTCGCGGGTTTTTTTGGCTTTTTGGTGCATAAGAAGTTCTCATCAAGGCGCAATGCACTTTTTTACAACAGGGGCGAGTGTATTAGAAAAAAAAGACCGACCGGTCGGTTTTGTTTTATATCGTAATGCGAGAGATGTGTCAAGAAATTGGATTTTGATTTCCCCGTTTAATCAAAAAGAACCCCGCAGGGTTCTTTTTATGCGTAGGACTTTTGCTTCAGGTGCTTTGGCTGGGTTTTCATCCTGTCGGGCACAGGCAATCCAGTGATTCTCTCACAAAGACGGGGATTTTAAATCTCCGCAGAGCGTTTTTTTATATTGGAAGCGAAAGCTCTAACAAGTTTATTTGAAACGTTCAGCTAAGAGTTGTAGCTGCTTAAAGCCAATCGGTTTGAGTAGAACGAGGTCGGCTTTGCTGCGCAGGGATG
>JBNKMO010000141.1:0-11709 GCA_050293165.1 Anaerolineales bacterium
ATACAGAGTCAAATAGCTTGTACGCCTATCAGGAGCAAGTTTGCCTGATCCAATTTTCTACACCCACAGAAGATTTTTTACTCGACCCGCTTGCCCTGCCAGACCTTGAAAGTTTGGCACCGCTTTTCGCCAACCCGAATATCGAGAAAATCTTTCACGCCGCCGAATACGATCTGATCTGTCTGCACCGCGATTTCGGCTTTGAATTCGCCAACCTCTTCGACACGATGATTGCCGCACGCATTCTGGGCTACGACGCCGTTGGCTTAGGCAAACTTCTTGAGCAAAAATTCGACGTCATCGTCGATAAGAAATTCCAAAAAGCAAATTGGGGGCAACGCCCTTTGAGCGCAGAAATGCTCAGTTACGCGCGTCTTGATACACACTACCTGATCGACTTGCGAGTCATTCTCAAAAAAGAATTGGCAGAAAGAAGGCGTTGGGCATTAGCACAAGAAGATTTCGAGATGGCAGCGGCCCACATCATCGCAAACGGGAAGAACAACAGTTCGGCCACGTGGGAACGCGTAGGCGGACGCAGCAAACTTGACCCTCGGCAGGCTACCGTTTTGAATGAAATCTGCCTCGCCCGTGAAGAGATCGCCGCCAAACTGAACCGCCCTGTCTTCAAAGTCGTCAGCAATAAATTGCTTCTCAAGCTGGCAGAATCCGCCCCCCGCAGCCGCCAAGACCTTCAAGAAAGCGGAATGAGCAAACATCAGGTCAGCCGCTTTGGAAAAACCTTCCTTAGCGCCGTAGAGCGCGGCCTGCAGGCCGATCTGGTTAAACCGACACCTTATCGTCGCCCAAGTGATGCCTACCTGCTACGACTCGACAAATTGCGCAACTGGCGCAAAGAGCGCGCCAAAGGCATGGGCGTTGAATCCGATATTGTTCTGCCACGCACCCTGATGGAAAAAATCGCCAAAGCAAACCCGCGCGATAAAAATGAGTTGGCAGAAATATTGGATAAATCCCCGTGGCGACTTTCGCAATACGGAAACGAGATACTCTCGAAGATTAACTAAAAATGGAACTCGAAGTCCTACGAAAAACCCTGCTCAACAAGAAAAGAGCGACCGAAGAAACACCCTTTGGCCCAGATGCGCTTGTCTACAAGGTAATGGGGAAAATGTTCGCGCTGGTCGCATGGCAAGCAGAACCGCTCAGTATCAGCCTCAAATGCAACCCCGATTTCGCCCTCGTCCTGCGTGCGCAATATCCCGCTATTACAGCAGGCTATCACATGAACAAAAAGCATTGGAACTCCATCAAGCTGGATGGCAGCGTCCCTGAAGAGCTACTGATCGACATGATTGATGATTCATATGATCTGGTTGTCAAAGGCTTGAAGAAAGCCGAACGGGAAAAACTCATAACTTAGGCAGGTTCTCTTGAAAGGAGTCTCGCATGAAAATCCATTTTCTCGGCGCAGCACGTACAGTCACCGGCTCAATGCATTTGCTGAAAGTCAACGGTTCGCAGATATTGCTTGAGTGTGGTCTCTTTCAAGGCAAACGTAACGAGACATATGAACGGAATCGCAAATTCCCCTTTGATCCAAGCAAGATAGATGCCGTGCTCCTTTCACACGCGCATATCGATCACAGCGGCAACCTCCCCAATCTCGTAAAACAAGGCTATGCGGGCAGAATTACAGCCACGCGCGCCACAACACATCTCGTCAAGTTGATGTTGCGCGATTCAGGGCATATTCAGGAAACGGATATTCAATACGCCAACAAAAAACGTGCCAAAAAGGGCTTGGCTCCAATGGAGCCGCTCTACACGCTCGAAGATGCAGAAAAGGTTGCCAACTATTTCAACTCCGTAGAATATGACACCCCCGTCGAAATTGCGGAGGGCGTGCGTGCCACCTTTATGGATGCCGGTCATATCCTCGGCTCGGCAGGCATCGCGCTTAATATAACGGAAGCAAACCGCAAATTCCGCGTTTGGTTCTCGGGCGATATCGGGCGGCGTGATCTGCCCCTTCTGCGCGATCCCGTTTTCCCGGTGAATACCGATTATCTCATCATGGAATCAACCTACGGCGATAAAGGCCACCGCTCGCCGATGATGGCATATCAGGAATTGCGCGAGGTCGTTCAGAAAACAGTCGCACGCGGGGGAAAGGTCATCATCCCTGCTTTTGCGGTCGGGCGTAGTCAGGAACTGGCAGTCTATCTTCATCAGATGATCGAGTTGGGCGAAATCCCCTCCGTGCCGATCTACGTCGACAGCCCGCTTGCCATCAACGCCTCGCAAATCTTCAACGAACATCCCGAATGCATGGATGCCGAAACCCTTGCGGACATCCGCAAGCGCGGACATGCCGCCCTCGACTTCAAAGAGATCACCTACACACGTTCGGTCGCTGAATCCAAGGCAATTAACGACTATAAAGACCCCGCCATTATCATCTCTGCCTCGGGCATGGCAGAGGCCGGACGCATTTTGCATCACTTACGCAACAATATCGAAGACGAGCGCAACACCATCCTGATTGTTGGTTGGCAGGCTCCCTACACGCTCGGACGTCGCCTGGCTGAGCGCGAAAGCCAGATCAAGATATTTGGTGAAAAATTCAATCGCAAAGCTGAAGTTGAAACCATCAATGGACTTTCAGCACATGCAGGCAACGAGATGCTGCTCGAATATGCCTCCGCTGTCAAAGATCAGGTGCAAAAAGTTTTCCTTGTGCACGGCGAAGATCGCGGCGCACTCCCTCTGCAAAAAGAATTGAAAATGCAAGGGTTTAAAGAAGTTTTATATCCTGAAGCCGGTGCAATTTTTGAAATTTAAGATATAATACAGCCCGCTCGATGGAGAGGTGCCGGAGTGGTTGAACGGGGCGGTCTCGAAAACCGTTGTAGTCTTCTGGGCTACCGAGGGTTCGAATCCCTCTCTCTCCGCTACGCCGCCGCATGCTCGGCGGCGTTTTCTTTAACCAAGCAACTATTTACCTAACCTAAACATTATGAATAAACTCAAACTCGCTCTCGCACAGATCAATACAAAATTAGGGGATGTGCATGCCAATCTCGAAAAGCATCTCACCTTGATTGGAGACGCGGTCGCTCATGGTTCAGACTTGATACTGTTTCCCGAGCTTTCTCTAACCGGATACACCCTCCAGGACATCACCCCGACGGTTGCTCACACTCCCAGCATGGATGACCCGATTTTCCGCCCCTTGCTCGAGGCCAGCCACGAAATCGACATGGTGGTCGGTTTCGTGGACGAAGATGATCGGCACCGTTTCTACATCGCCGATGCCTATCTATCAGATGGTAAAGTGCTGCATGTTCACCACAAAGTCTACCTGCCAACCTATGGCCTCTTCGACGAAGGGCGTTTCTTTGCCTGGGGCGACTCGATCCGTGCTTTTGATACACGCTTCGGGCGTGTGGGTATGCTGATCTGCGAAGACTTCTGGCACATCTCACCCCCATATCTGCTCTGGCTGGATGGCGCTGATATTCTGCTGCTAAACTCCGCTTCCCCCGGACGCGGTCTCGGTGAAGGCGATAAGCTCGAATCCGCGCATTGGGTAGACCATACGAATAAGGCGTATGCCAATCTCTTTACGAGCTTTGTGGCACACGCCAATCGCGTTGGCTACGAAGATGGTTTGAACTTCTGGGGCGGCTCGAACGTCTACGATCCGAACGGAGCGCTGATCGCCCAAGCGCCCTACCATCAGGAAGCGCTGACCTTCACCGAGCTGGATTTGAACCAACTCCACCGCACGCGTGCTCGCCTGCCTCTACTGCGAGATGAGCGCACAGCACTTGTCGAGCGTGAATTAGGACGTATTTTGCACGGCAACGATCCACGCATGGTTGGGAGATAGCTATGACAACAACCTCCAATCTCAACATCAATACAGACTTGGCACGCAAAATATTAACGGGATTCATCAAATCGGAGTTAAATCGCGTCGGGTTCACAAAGGCTGTCGTCGGATTGTCGGGAGGCATTGATTCAGCGCTATCCTGCGCTCTGGCAGCGGAGGCAATTGGAAGTGAGAACGTTCTCGCTGTTCGGATGCCGTATAAAGCATCCAGCCAGGATTCGCTCGACCATGCGCAACTCGTCATCGACAAATTCGGTGTCCAATCGTTAACCATCCCGATCACCGAAATGGCCGATCCACTCATTGCACTAGATCCTGAGATGTCAAAAACGCGTAAGGGCAACATTATGGCGCGCTGCCGCATGATTGTGCTTTACGATCAGTCTGAAGCTTTTGGCGGACTGGTGATAGGCACCAGCAACAAGACCGAAATATTGCTGGGCTATTCGACGATTTTTGGCGATTCGGCTTCGGCGCTGAATCCGATTGGCGACCTTTACAAGACACAAGTGCGCCAACTCTCACGCGCGATGGGTGTGCCAAGCGAAGTGGTCGATAAAGCACCCTCTGCTGATCTATGGGCAAATCAGACCGATGAAAAGGAGCTTGGTTTCACCTACGCAGACGTGGATAAACTCTTTTATCTGCTGATCGACCAGCGTTACCGCGTGGAAGAATGTATTGCGGCTGGCTTTGATGAAGGCTTCGTGCGCAAGGTGATTAAGCGCGTTCAGCAAAATCAATTCAAACGTATGCTGCCGCCCATTGCGAAGGTGAGCAACCGAACCATTGGGTATGACTTCCTTTACCTGCGAGATTGGGGCACATAGTTAGAGTTTCATAAGTATTGCTTTTTCCCGTTGACTTGCGAGACTTTTCACTTTATACTGAAGTCACTATGCGAGATAAAAAAGCATATTCCCTTTCATAAAAAAAGCGTACGCGGTCTCCGTGTGCGCTTTTTTATATTTTGTAAAAAGGAGATTTAAAATGGACTCTGGTATGATCGGAAAAATTCAAAAAGCAAAGCGCTATGCACAAGAACGCGAACGTTTTCACCTCGAAACTCTCGAAATTTCTGTAGATGGCACGAATAACACCCACCGCATCAGCCTTGAAGATGGAAAACTGGTCTGTACTTGCGATTTTTATCAGTCGCGCGAATATTGTAGCCATACGATGGCTATCGAAGAGATCATGAAGGGCATGGAGCCGATTTCCTCGTAGCTAACTTGTCTTAACGATCAAGCCCTCCGCTGGAGGGCTTTTTAATTGTCAACGTAAGATTTCTCGGCGGCAAGTCATCTTTTCTTTAGATTATCTATTCATTTGCTTCTCAGAAACTTAAGGTAAAATCCAGACAATATGAGTACATTTTCACGACGAGATTTTCTCAAACTTAGTGCACTTGCACTTGGAAATATGGCATTTACACCGCGCAAAGAGCGCCTTAGCCTCTTTGATGATCGGATGTTAGTACGCGTTGCTACGACAGAAATTAGCGTACACAGCATGCCCACCGATGAAGCACGCATCACGGGACAATGGTATCGCGATGATCTGCTGACCGTCTATGAAACGGTAACTGCCGAAACGCCCGAATATAATCCCATCTGGTATCGCGTTTGGGGCGGGTTCGTACACCGTGCACATCTCCAGCATGTACAGTTTCTCTACAACCCGATCCGCTCAAATTTTGAAGAAGGAGAACGTTATCTGGCCGAGGTCACGATCCCTTATTCGCGGGCGATGAAGTTCAGCAAATTCTACGGCTGGGAAGATCGCTATCGGCTCTATTACGGCTCTACTCATTGGGTTGAGAAATTGGAAGATGGCCCGGATGGCGAGCCGTGGTATCTGGTTTATGATGAACTAACTTCTGAGCGCTATCATGTCCAGGCCACGCATCTGCGCCTGATCTCTGACGAAGAGGTTGCGCCAATCTCACCTGATGTGGAGTTTCAGGATAAGTATGTTGATGTAGACCTTTCAACCCAAACCGTGAAAGCCTACGAAAACGGGCGGGTTGTCTTATCAACGGTTATATCTTCCGGCATCTATGGACGCGGATCGGATGGCACAAGCACAAAGACGCCGACCGGCACCTTCCACATCATGGAGAAGAAACCATCCAAACATATGGGTGACGGCAGCCTTGCGTCAGATATCGAAGCCTACGAGCTTCCTGGCGTCCCCTGGACGTGTTTTTTCACCGAACAAGGGCATGCCTTCCACGGTACCTATTGGCACGATAATTTCGGTGTCCCCATGAGCCATGGCTGCCTTAACATGAAAAACGAAGATGCGAAATGGCTTTACCGCTGGCTCACGCCCGTCAACGATGGCGCGGAGTATTTTAGTCGCGGTTACGGGACGACCATCAATATTTTTTATAGCTAAACCGGCCTCACCCCACCTCCCCAAAAGAGAGATGGGAAAAACATAATTATGCCCACCATCAACTGGCACAACAAAGCTCAACGCGAAACCACCCCAGCCAGCCTCGACACCGAGGCATGGATTTCCCCTACAGATACAACCAGACCAGAAAATCGACTGATTCTCGGTGACAATCTTGCCATTATGGCAGCATTGCTGCCTGAGTACGAGGGGCGGATCAATCTCATCTATATCGACCCGCCTTTTTTCACCAATCGAAAATTCCCTGCACGGATCGGGCGCGGTGAAGATTCGCGCAAGCCGAGCGAATGGAAAATGGCAGAAGGCTATCACGACCATTGGGATGACCTTGATGCCTATCTCGACTTCCTTTACCAGCGCCTGCTGCTTATGCAACGCCTGCTTGCGCCTGATGGCACGCTCTACCTGCATCTCGATTGGCATGCCAGCGCCTACGCCCGCCTTCTGCTCGATGAAGTTTTCGGACAAGACCACCTGCTCAACGAGATTATCTGGACCTACCACGGCCCCTCCCCGATCAAGAGCGCTTTCAACCGCAAGCACGACACCATTCTTTCCTACACGAAAGGCAGTGAGCATACCTTCAATGCCGATGCTGTCCGCGAACCGTACAACAAGAACACGGTCAAAACCTTCAAATCGTCCAAGAAAGCGGGCTTCGGTAAAGTGCCTGATCTAAAACGCGGAAAAGTCCCCGAAGATTGGTGGTACTTCCCCGTCGTGGCACGGTTGCACAACGAGCGCACTGGCTATCCCACCCAGAAGCCGGAAGCCCTCTTGGAGCGGATCATCAAAGCCTCGTCCAATGAGGGTGATCTGGTTGCGGATTTCTTTTCTGGATCGGGGACAACGGCGCTCGTCGCGGCGAGATTGGGACGTCAATTCATCGCGACAGATGCGACCTGGCGCGCAGCACACACGACCCTAAGCAGGCTCACTGCAGCAGGAGTATCCTTCTCCTTTGAACGGGATACCGCCTCTCCGCTCCCTATTACGGAGGTTGCTAACTGCGCCAAACTGGAGGGGAATCAAATCTCTCTCGAGGCAGATTTTCTTTCGGATGTGGTTTACTGGGAGGTCGATCCAAATTGGGATGGGCAGAACTTCAAGAGCAGCGAGCAAGCCGTTCTCCCCGTGCGCAGCGGAGAGCTTCCATCCAGTTTAGAAATTAGCGGGGAAATTGGTTCAGAGATTTGCATCCGTTTCGTAAAAGTGAGTGGCGAACGGACACAAATGATCGTCCACAAATAAGACTCTGCTAAGCAGCAAGCTTACCCAACTCAGCCGCAGTCAAAAAGCCATCTGCAGCCGAGATGCCGCCAATTTTATATCCAGCAAAAAGGATTGCTTTTCTGAGGGCATCATAGGGATTCGCGGACTGCAAATAGGCATGCAGGAAGGCGGAAAAGAGCGCATCCCCTGCCCCGATTGTGTTCAGTACTGGACGCACCTGCACAGCAGGGAAACGACCGACGAAATCATCTTTACGTACTGCAAGTAAGGCACCCTTTTTCCCCAATCCAATCACAATGATCTCGGTTTTGTAGGTCTTCATGAGCGCTTCCGCCCATGCTTCAGGGGAGACAGGCAAATTCTCATCACTCATAAACAGAATATTCGCGGCTGCCATGAAGTCGCTGTTGTAATCATCATGTAAATCGCCAATCGTGTGCACATCCGTGGCGATCAGCTTGCCAGCATCACGAGCCATTTTCAGCACCGGACGAGAGAAGTTGACATTGCAGAGCGCCAACAAATCACTCTTCTGCATGGCTTGTTCAAAACGCTCTTTTGGGTAGACCTGTTCTTGAATATCCTTCAGGTCAACATTGATCTGGCGTTGGCCGCTTTCATCGTAAATAATGACTGATTGCGGTGTATGCTTGATCTCGCTGATGATATGAGCATCAGAAATCTTATCCTGTCTTAGCGTTGCTCGTACTTGCCCGCCAGCCAAATCCCGCCCAATTAACGACAGAAAATCAACCTGATGACCAAGCGTGGTTAGCGCTTTCGAGAGGTTATATCCCACCCCGGAGACACTGCTATTGACACCATAAAAAGGATAGCGCACCGGCGTATACTGAATCGGAAACCCGTCTGCCTTTAGCGTGGTTTCGATATTGATCAGACCAGAAACGAGTATTCGGGACATTGTCATGCAATGCAGTTCTCTATTTATCTTGAGTAGGCAGATAAGGCATTTCTGGAGCATCAATTCCGAGAAATTTACCCAATGCTGCACGAGTAGCAATCAGATCATCCCAGGGATATTCAATCTCGTCAAAACACATCGACTGCTCGTGGCCCTTCCCGCAGATGAGCACGATGTCTTCGGGCTGAGCGAGAGTCAACGCAAAGGAAATTGCTTCCCCCCGATCTTCGACGCGCCAGAAGGTCTCGTTTTCGAGAGCGCCTTTTGAGCGTGCACCTGTTGCCATTTCTTCAAGGATACCCTCCAACGATTCTGTGCGCGGGTCTTCGGCTGTCAGGACAGTCAAATCAGCCAGTTCGGCGGAGCATTCTGCCATCATGCGGCGTTTTTCGCGGTCACGTAAGCCTGCCGAACCGAAGAGAGCGATCACACGCCCGTCAGTCATCTCGCGCGCGGATTTAATGGCTACTTTGAGCGCATTTGGCGTATGCGCAAAGTCGACGATGACGGTGAAATCCTGTCCCATGTCAATACGCTCCATACGACCGGGAATCCCTGCGAGGGCGGCGATACCACGAGCGGCGACTTTCGCGTCGATGCCCAGACCAAAGACGGCGGCGGAAAAGGCGGCAAGGATATTGGAGATATTATATGAGCCAACTAAATTAGTTTTTACTGCTACCCGCAGCTTATCGGTCACGATCTCAAACTCAATGC
Source organism: Anaerolineales bacterium (assembly GCA_050293165.1). GTDB lineage: Bacteria > Chloroflexota > Anaerolineae > Anaerolineales > Villigracilaceae > Desulfolinea. The sequence goes on from JBNKMO010000141.1 coordinate 9,153, forward strand.
CGTCGGGCAGGTAGCGGATATTTTCTGCTCGGGCCGTGGCGGATGTTTCCACGCTGTAGCAAGCTTGAGGTCCAGGGACGAGGCGGGAAAGATAATCATAGGAGATGTCATCTCTGTTCAGAACGGCTAGTCGCGGGTTTCCCTGTGGCTTATCCACTGTATTCCCTAAACTTGTGAATAAACGCGCCTTGGCGGCTCTGTAGGCTTCGTAGGAGCCGTGATAATCGAGGTGTTCGTGGGTGATATTGGTGACAACGCCGATGTCGAACTCACAGGCATCGACACGATATTGCGCCCAGCCATGCGAGGTGGTTTCGAGAACGACATGCGTCAAACCCGCTTCAACCATCTGCGCAAGATAACGCTGTGTGTCGAGGGCATCCGGTGTAGTGACGTGAAAGCCGGTATCGAGCACCTGCTCACCAATGATGGCGTTGACGGTGGAGATCATGCCCACTTTGAGACCGGCTGCAAGCAGGATGTTGTAGAGGAAGTTGCTAGTGGTTGTCTTGCCATCGGTGCCAGTAACCCCGAGCATGGTCAACTTACGGGCGGGATGATCGTAGTAGGCGGCAGCGAGATGGGCGAGGACTTGGCGAGCGTTTTCGACCTGAATATAGGGCACAGACAGGTTTGAAAGCTCCTGCTCCCCCACTACGGCGACCGCGCCTTGCTCAATGGCCTTGGAGATATATTTGTGCCCGTCGAAATATTCGCCAGACAAGGCGACGAAGAGATCACCTTGCTGAACTTTGCGAGAATCAGATGTGATCGAGCGGATTTCAATCTGCGTCGGACTGCCAGAAATTATTGAAAGAGGGAATTGAGAAAAAAGATCGGAAAGAGTTTTCATGGTCTAATGATAACAAAAAAGGGTTTTGATGTTGAACATCAAAACCCTTTTGGCTTCTAAAAAAGAAGTTTAGCGCATGTTTTGGCGCAAACCTTCGAGCTTGCCAGCGACGGAGCCATCAACGACTTTGTCGCCAACTTTGATGACCAAGCCACCAAGAATGGAGGGGTCAACGCGGAAGGTCACAGCCTGTGCACCGGATTTAGCAAGAACGTCTTTTTTGACCGTATCCTGCTCAGCATCGGTGAGGGGTAACGCGCTAGTTACTTCAGCGGCATCGCCTTTGAATTCTGCGCTGTCAAGAACAACAACTTTGCCGTCTTTGACGCCAGCGAAGAAGTCACTGAGCAAAGCATGCTGACGTTTCTCGTCAAGAGCTTCGCCAACGAGTTTTTGCGCGCCAGAAATAGCGAGCGCAGCAACTTGACCACGAAGGTCACCAAGCATCTGGTTGCGTTCTGCAGCAACATCAGCAAGGGCTTTGTCTTTCGCTTCAGCAGCTTTGGCATCAGCAGCAGCTTGCACATCTTTAGCGGCGGACTGAGCGCGCTCAGTAGCTTCGCTAACGATCTTGCTGGCTTCGGCCTGAGCTTCGGCTTTGATCTTGGCAGCTTCAGCTTCGGCATTTGCACGAGCTTCAGCAGCGACACGGGCATCTTCCATACCCTGCGCAATTGTCTCGCGACGTTTGTCGAGCATGGTCAAAACAGGTCCATAAACCCATTTCTTCAGCACAACAAAAATAATCGCAAAGTTGAAAATCTGGACAAATAAATATCCTAGATTAAGACCTAATGCATCCATTTATATCTCCTCTTTCTAGAAAACGAAGAGAATAAGGAGAGCAACAACGAGACAGTAAATAGCGACCGCTTCGGCAAACGCGATGCCGAGAATCATATTTGTCTGGATACTGCCTTCAGCATCTGGGTTGCGACCCATCGCCTGTACAGCACCACTGGTCACGATACCGATCCCAGCACCTGCGCCGATAGCACCAATCATCGCCAATCCAGCGCCAATCAATTTACCAAGCATGGTTGCAGCTTCTAATTCCATTTTGAAAATACCTCCGTATCAGATTTTTCGGGCGGGAGAACCGCCTCTTTAGGTTTTTACCCGGGCGTGTATATTTTTGTTTTGCCCGAAATTTACAAGTTAAGGCTAATGAGCCTCGTCATGGTGACCCTGAGTGGCTTGTGCCATAAAGGTCATGGTCAGAAGACCAAAAACAACAGCCTGGATCATGCCGACAAAGAACTCAAGCATGAGGAACACCGACTGTGCAAAGATCGGAACAAGGGAGCCGATGACGAAAAGAAGCACCGAACCCGCAAAAATGTTACCGAAAAGACGGAATGCAAACGAAAGGATCTTCGAGAACTCCGAGATCAACTCAAGCAGACCAACCGCAAAGTCAATCACACCGAGCATCGGCTTGGTGAACATCGTATCGGTGAACCAGAACTTCTTGAAGTATGCCCCGCCCTGTGCTTTGATGCCGATCACCTGCACCATCACAACAGCGATCAGTGCCAGCGCGAGGGTGAAATTCAGGTCGGTCGAAGTCACACGCACGAAGGGGATCAAGCCATAGGCATGACCTTCATGCGCTTCTTCGTTGATGAGTGTGGTTGCCCAACCCAGGTCTTTGATCATATATCCATGACCCTCTGCTTCGTGAATAAGACCAATGCTATCCAC
>JBNKMO010000142.1:0-17449 GCA_050293165.1 Anaerolineales bacterium
TAACTGTTTTGAAATCAACAATTCTTGCTCGGCCTTTAACCATTTCCCGTCTTGAGCAGCTAATAAACCTGCATAATAGTGCGCCAAAGGATTGCCTGGGGCAATAAGAAGTAGGTGTTCGTTTGCTTCTCGCATTACATCTATTCTGTTAACAGCCCCCGCTGCCATAACTAATACCATATTTGCGTACTCATCATCTGGTATTTTTTTTATTGCATCAGATGCAAGGTTAAATGCTTCTTGTGAGTCTCTTGGGGTGTTTTTTTGTAAAAGCACTAATGCCAGAGCATTTTTGTTGTAGGGATTTGCGTCTAATTCCACTGCTTTTCGAGACATATTAGTCGCTTCATCAATATTATTGCGAGTCAACTCAATTTGTCCTAGTCGTCTATAAGCAGTTGAGAACTCTGGCGCAAGCTCCGCCACCTTCTCATATAAAAGTTTGGCATCATCGTCTTCCCCAGCATCCAACAGCACAGTTGCTTCTTTGTAGACAGGAACTGCATCAGGATTGATTTGTTCCAATTCTGCAATAATTTCATTTTCTAAAGCTAAATCTCTTGTGGGCTCTTCGGTTGATTGTGTTATTTCAGGATTGTTTGTGCATCCAGTTAATATATACACGAACGCAATAATTAGAAAATAAATAACCATCTGCTTTTTCTTTTGCTTCGCCATTTTCCACTCCTGTATTTTTAGCTCAATCGTATTTTCCACAAGATTTTACCATCAACATTTTGTTCTGAAATTCCAATTTTCCAAAATCCTTTATAATCCCGCCTATGCAAATAAACCAGCCTACGATTACCAGCAGCGAAAACCTGCGCCCAACGCACGTCGAAGTCAACCTGACGCATCTTTGCAACAATCTCAAAGCCATTCGCACGCACGTCGCCCCCGCCAAGGTGATGATCGTCATCAAAGCCAACGCCTACGGGCATGGCATGGACGCGGTCGCCCGCCATCTCGCCCCGCACGCCGACTATATCGGCGTGGCTGTGCTCGAAGAGGGCATTCTGCTGCGCGAGATGGGCATCGATACGCCGATCCTTGTGCTCGGCGGCATCTGGGAAGAGCAAATTCCTGCCTTTATTCAGCACGATCTCACGCTCACCGCCTCCTCCGTCGAACGCCTGCAACAGATTGATCGTGCTGCTGAAACACTCCACAAAAAAGCGACCGTCCATCTCAAGATCGACACCGGCATGGAACGCATCGGCGTCCACTACTACAGCGCACAGACTTTGCAGGAAGCTGCACTCGGCTGTAAACATGTCGACGTGGAAGGCATCTATTCTCATTTCGCCAACTCGGATGCAGCAGACCTGAGTCACGCCCGTCTTCAACTGGCTCGTTTCAACGAGGTGCTTTCTTTCTACGAGAAACATTCTCTCCCCACCCCGCGCCTGCGACACATGGCAAACTCCGGCGCGATCCTGCAACTCCCAGAAGCGACCTTCGACATGGTGCGCCCCGGTATCCTGCTTTACGGCGTTTATCCATCCGACGAAGTCCAGCGCACCGTTGCTGTGACCCCCGCCCTCTCGTGGTCGTCGAAAGTGGTCTACTTCAAAGTCACCCAACCTGAGCATCCCGTCTCCTACGGCTCGACCTGGCAATCGGACATCGCCACACGCGTCGTCACGGTTCCCGTCGGCTATGGGGATGGCTACTTCCGCGCCATGTCCAACAAAACCGAAGTTATCATTCGCGGCGTCAAAGTCCCCCAAGTCGGGCGCATCTGCATGGATCAGATGGTCGTCAATCTCGGCGCGGATGGCACGGGCTACAACGGCGACGAAGTCGTGCTCATCGGTCAGCAGGGCGACGAGCGCATCACAGCCGAAGACCTTGCCCGCTGGGCAGGCACGATCCCCTACGAGATTTTGACCAATATCAATACACGCGTGCCAAGGGTTTATAAAACACGATAACGTTGGGGTAGAATAAGGGGCATTTTACAAACAGAAAAACTGGATAACCCAGAAACAGGAAAACCTTTATGAAAGTCTCATTTCGCAATTACCTATCTCTATTTGGCATCGCGGGCATCCTGATCGCCCTCGACCAATGGACAAAATATCTCGTCCGCACCAATATTCCCATTGGCGGCGTTTGGCTGCCCGCGGGCTGGGAGAATCTCGAACCGTATGCACGCATCGTCCACTGGCACAACACCGGCGCCGCCTTCGGCATGTTCCAAAGCGGAGCGGGCGTCTTCACCGTGCTTGCCTTCGTCGTCGCAGGCGCAATCATCTGGTTCTACCATCAGGTCGACGAAAGCGACTGGTTCCTGCGCATCGCCCTCTCCATGCAGCTCGGCGGCGCACTCGGTAATCTCGTCGACCGCTTAATGGCGGATGGCAAAGTAACCGACTGGATTTCAATCGGCAATTTCGCGGTTTTCAACGTCGCGGATGCAAGCATTACGGTCGGGACGGCCATTATGCTGATCGGGGTCTGGATACTGGAAAAACGCGACCGAGAAGAACGGAAACGGCAGCAAGCTGAAGGAGAGAGCGATCCGGCAGATGAACTGGAAACGGCATCGCACTCAGGGACAGAGGCTTCCATTTAATGGACACTCGCCTCATCGAGATACTTTTCGACTTCCCCCACCCCGAACGGATCGACATCTTCCTCGTCGAGCAACTTCCCGAATTTTCGCGTACCCGCCTGCAAGCGCTGATTAAAGATGGCATGGTGACGGTGGACGGTGAACCCGTCACAAAAAACGGCATGAAGCTCGAACGCGGGATGCGCGTAAAGCTCGAAATCCCGCCCAGACAAGTAACCGACCTGATCCCCGAAGCGATCTCGCTCGACATCATTTTCGAGAACGACGACGTGATGGTGGTCAACAAGCCCGCTGGGATGGTGGTGCACCCCTCCGCCGGACACGATAGCGGCACACTTGTCCACGCTGCGCTGGCACATGCCCCCGAAATGGAAGGCATCGGCGGCGAACTACGCCCCGGCATCGTGCATCGCTTGGATAAAGATACTTCGGGCATCATTCTGCTCGCCAAGAACGACCGTGCCCTGCGTTGGCTGCAAGACAAGTTCAAGGAACGCGACGTACAAAAGACCTACCTTGCCCTCGTTGATGGCGCCCCCCCCACCCCGAAGGGACGCATCGAAGCCCCCGTCGGGCGCGATCCTTCGCATCGCAAGAAAATGGCGATTGTCTCTCCTGAAAAAGGGCGCGAGGCGATCAGTGAGTATCGCACGGTCGAGAGCTTTGATAAACACACCCTGCTCGAAGTCGACATTCACACCGGGCGCACACACCAGATTCGTTTGCATTGTGCCTTTATCGGCGCACCCATCGCGGGCGACAGGCTCTACGGGTACCGCAAACAACGCGTCGTTGTAAAACGTCAATTCCTGCACGCCGCACGCCTGACGATCACGCTGCCCAACGAGAAAGAACCACGCACCTTTGAAGCGCCCCTGCCGGAAGAGTTGGAGAGCGTGTTGACGGAGTTGCGGGGACGGTAACGAGTAAAAAGTGATGGTCCGCACCCTAAGCATAGCGCTCTGCGTTGTGCTTTCTGTACTGTAACGCAGAGCGTTGCTTGATTAATTCACCACTCATCTGGAAGATACACCATGTTTAAGAAACGGTTGTTTAAAGTAGTTAAAAGTGACGAAGGCTTCTCCGTAAAAACGCTTGGCAGAACAGGGATCAGATATACAGAAAAAACTAAATCTATGTTTATAGATTCTGAGTTTATGGCTACAACAAATCCAATTGTCATAGTTATCCTAAAAAACTCAATCAAAACATGGAACCCACCACATAGCTCTGAAGAAATTAATGATGCCAAACGTGAAATAATAATTGATAACGTTTCCCGCGCATTACGCTTTCGAGGCATTGAAGTTGAAGTCGCATAATTTTCCATCAGAACACTGGCTACCCATGAAATCTAATACTGCACAAAACCTAACGAAAACTCAAATTTGGCTCCTCGCCATTCGCCCCAAAACCCTGCCTGCCGCTGGTGCGGGTGTTATTACAGGAACAGCATTAGCATTTTATGACGGCAAATTTGCCCTACTCCCGGCTCTCGCTGCCCTGATCGGCGCACTGCTACTCCAGACCGGCAGCAACCTTGCCAACGATGTCTTCGACTATCTGCGCGGCGCGGAAAGCAAAGAACGCCTCGGCCCCCTACGCGTTACGCAGGCAGGTTTGCTGACACCCAAAGAAGTCCAAACCGGCATGTGGATCACCTTCGCCCTTGCCGCCCTGATCGGCGTCTATCTCATCGTCGTCGCGGGCTGGGCAATCCTGCTGATCGGGCTGACCGCCATCCTTGCCGCCATCGCCTACACCGGTCCCATCAGCGACCGCGGTCTGGGTGACATATTCGTCTTCCTCTATTTCGGCGTCGCTGCCGTCGTCGGCACCTACTATGCCCAGGCTCTCAGCAGTTCCCCCGCCGCGTGGTGGATGTCCATCCCGATCGGATTATTAATCGTCAACATCCTCGTCGTCAATAATTTGCGCGATATCGAAGCCGATCAAGCCGCAAATAAGATCACCATGGCAATCCGGATGGGCGAAGCCGCAACCCGCAAGGAATATATCGTTTTGCTGGGGATTGCCTATCTCATTCTGCCCCTGTTGATTGGACTCGGCCTCATCCCCGCGTGGACAATGCTGGTTTGGCTCTCGGCACCCCGAGCGTGGAAAGTTGCTCAAAGCGTCCAAACCCAAAGCGGACGCCCGTTAAATCAGGCGTTGGCTGGCACCGGGCAGATTGCGTTAATCTATAGTCTGATTTTCCTGGCGGGAATTTTTCTGGATAAACTTCTCTAACAAAAAGTAGAGGGAATTTACTCCCTTCCCCTTACCTGTAGGGTGTTTTATTATCGTTCCAGTGTTGTAAAATAAAGATGCACAACGAAATAATCAGCCATACAGTAACTTCAAATTTAGACGATTTTGCGAGGAGGATGCACTTTCGACGAAGCAATCTCCCAGCAATGAGACCGCTTCGTCGCAAAAACGCGCTCCTCGCGGAGCCATATTTGGAATTTCTGCCAGCCACAAAGAGCCAAAAGGAGAGCGTGCTGATGAAAAAAACATATCGAATATTTTCTTTGGCGTCATTGATCTTGCTAAGTAGTTGTTTGCCATTCAATGCCCCCGCAGCCCAGCCTGATGCCCTCAATGTCGAAACGATCGTAGCAGCCACCTATGCTGCCAGTGTCGCGCAGACGGCAGCGGTGCTACCGCCCGCAACAGAAACCGCAATCAATACAAGTACCCCAACCAAAACGCATCTCCCAGTAACAATCACGCCCACCTTCACACCAACCTTTGTTATTGTTCTGCCTTCGCCAACGTCATCGCCAACGAGCACCCCTACAATAACACCCACGCCGGGAAGATTTTCCTGTAAGTTCATCTCCCAAACGCCCGGAAATGGCGCCATTTTGAAACCACGGGAAACCTTCAAGTGGGCATGGACCGTGAGCAATACAGGAAGCAAAGAATGGCTGGCAGCCGATGTGAAGTATGTCTACATCTCTGGTGCACAACTACATGAAAAAGCAGCACAGGGGATTCCCAATAATGTCATACCAGGGAGAGAAGTAACCCTGAAAGTTGCCATGACAGCACCCGAAATGGCCGGCGCTTATTCAACAACCTGGGCACTTAAAAGAGGGGCGCAAATTTTCTGTTACGTCACGTTTAATATCACTGTTCAGTAAGTAGAAAAAAAGAGCTTCGTTAGGAAGCTCTTTTTTCTTTAAAGGGGCTATTCCCAATTCCGGGAGTGACACGTAACCAACCAAAGGCAGCCCGCGTGGCTGCCCAGGCTGTTGCTGCCAACCAGAGCAGGAGCAGCGCATTGGGTGCGGAGAGATCAATCAGTTGTACGCCTGCTACGCCGACCAGTGTCGCGGCGATCATGGCGTTGCGCAGGAAGCGGTAGTCGCCCGTGCCCCAATGCGCGCCATCGGTCAGGAAGGCGATCGCGTTGATCGGCTGGCTGAGGACAGACACTGCCCAAGCGGGGATGAAAACGGAAAAGGCCGTGGGCGGAACAAGCATATCCATAATGAGGCCACGCCCAAACCACATGAGCGTCCCGAGGGCGAAGCCTGTTCCCAAAGCCCACTTTGCCCCCACTATGACGACTTTTTTCGCCCAGACCAATGCATCCTTCCCGATAAAATATCCGACCAACGATTGAACGGTAGATGCATAGGCGTCGAGGGCGAGGCTGGTGAAGAGGAAAACCTGCCGAATGGCTTGATGGGCTGCGCCCGCATCCGCGCCGATACGCGTGGCGGCGCGCGTGGAGAAGGCGAGGAAAAAGGTCAGCAGGCCGGTGCGGACGAAGAGATCGCCGCCGACTCTGATCAGTTTTTTGGCTTGGGCCAGGGTGAAATCACGCGAGAGGCCCAGCTTCTTTGCGATGAGTAAAACCCCGGCTAATGCACCAAGCCATTGGCTAATAGTGCTAGCAAGGGCGGAACCCTCAACGCCCATTTCAGGGAAGCCGAATTTACCAAAGACGAGCAGCCAGTCGAGGAAAATATTGAGGGCATTCACGCCGAGGGCGATCCAGAGCGGCTTGCGCATGTCCTGCAAGCCACGCAGTACACCGAAAGAGACTGCCATCAGCAAAACTGCCGGCGCGCCATAGGTGCGGATCTGCATGTAGCTGACAGCTTTGTTTTGGACATCGCCAGAAGCGCCCATGAGGGAGGCAATCCAGTTGGCATTCGGCAGGATAAGTAGTACGAGCAAGGCAGAGAAAGCGAGTGCCATCGTCAGAGAGAGGCTGGCAATGCCGCGAGCTTTCTCGGCTTCGCCTTTGCCATCCGATTGCGCCACTTCGGTTTGGGCACCGATGCTGAGGAAGTTGAAAACCCAGAAAAGGCTGGAAAGGGCTGTCGTGCCAACGCCGAGAGCTGCAAGGGCAACTGATCCGAGCGAGGCGACGAAGGCAGTATCGATAAGGGCTGTGAGCGGCTCGGCGGTCATCGAGATCAGGACGGGGAAGGAGAGGGCGAGCAAGGTGCGATGGGGATGTTTTTCAAAGGGATGGGGCATAATTTTATCCACAGATTTGGCAGGTTTTTAGAAGGGGCAAGGTTTCAAAAGATGGGTGATTTTAACGCGAAAACCGCGAAGAGACGAGAACTCGCCTTTCGCGGTTTCGGTTAGGTAGAAGATAAGTTACGAGGTCGGCGGGAGGGGATCGTCGTTGGGGAAGGGATCGGTATCAACTGCGGATGCCGGTGAAGCCACTGGTGCGGCATTGATGGCGGTGTCTTCAGGTTTCTTGCGCAGCGTCACGAACCCAACAACAATCGGGATGGCGATTAAAATCAGGCTGACGCAAAGCATTCCAAGGCTCAAACCTATAGCAGCTTGCGGATCACTGCTCCCGCCAATATCAATATCAGAGCCAGGGATCATGCCTGCCGTTGCAAATAACCCACCCATAAGACAAAGACACAAACCCGGCAAGCCGCAAAGAACTGTCGTGCCAATAGTAGCGATCAAAGCTGTATTTCTATTACTTGAATCCATAAAAGCCTCCTGTTGTGAAATAATCATGTGCTTGACTTAGTATATAAAATCCAGGGAGCAGTTTCAAGCAGGGCACTAGTATTGCCTTAGAACGTCCGCCCCAGTTTCCAAAGTAACTAAGCGAACACCTTTCTTCTTGATCTGCCTGAACCCATCGCCCGCAAGGACACTCTCTACCACAGGATCAATCTCTTCGACAATACTGCCACAAAGCATATTCACGCCCACGTCAAAGAGACGCGCCGTCAGCGGCGTGGACGGTCCGATCACAATAATGTAGGTCTCAGGACGACAGAGTGCGAGCAAGCCATCCATCGTTTTGTTAACGAATGCCATGCTGGTCACAGCCAGGATGTCCGCCTGCGGAATGATATTCGGCGCTTCGGAGGCAGGCAGGTCACCCTCCTGCGGACGTAATTCCAACACGCTCAATTTGCCCACTTTTTCTCGCACATCCGGCACAAAGGGAAAATGCCCCACCAATGCGACGTGCTTGCCGCGTCCCCGCTGAATGATGACATCGCCTGCATTACGATCTATCCAGTTTTCGGATCCATCTTTTGGCAGTAAGGCATTCAAAGTCGCCAAGCCGATGCCACGCTGAAGCAGGTCAGCGCCATTGAGCAGGGATGGCAGCAGTTCATTCGCATTTACCCCAACAAAATTATCGAGCAAAGAACGAATTTTCCCGTCCACTGCAAAGCCTTTGATCGGCGTGGATGATAAACCGCAGGTACGTCCACGCTCCGTGCACAGGACGGAGGCGATCCAATGCGAGCCGACGGCAATTTTTTCGATCTCACCAGCGGGGAGGGAGGGAATGATTTTCAAGAGAATATCCATAGATATATTTTACAACGCCACTCCAAGTTTTATGGTTGCCCAACTTCTATATAATACGGAATTCTGCTCTCAACCTGAAAAGCAAGCATAGATTGTTTTGTGCCATCAAAATCATCATTGCAGGCAACAAGCTGTAAGTCACCTCGGGTGCCTGTCCAGACAGCGATAAAAGTATCGTAATCAGCATTTTTCGTATCAATTGAGATTGCAGAATCAACATCGGGCATGTATGTATACCAAACCGTAGCCACACCTTGACCAATTCCACATTGACTTACGACAGGGTCATCACCAGCGACAGTCGCCCCCAAGGTTGTGAGTACCGGCATGGAACCAAAGGCAGGGATTGTTGTTGCAGAATCATAATCATCATTAACAGGAGGCTCATAGAGAGAGTATGTATCGATCACTACTCCTGTTCGGGTAATGAACTGAAACGTTATTTGCAAGGCATCGTATTCGACAAGCATCGCACCATAATCTGCGTTATAGCGCACCTGACTCTCGGCAACTGGCGTTGAAAACGCATATAACGAACGCCCACCAAGCCCATTCACAAAATAAGGGATGCCATCTACAAGCAAGCGTTCGTAGGTGTGTTCGTGTCCTGCCAAAACCACATCCGCCCCCCAGGCGGCAAAGGGCCATTGCAACGTGAGATTAGAATCATGCGGACCACTCGAATATGGAGCGTGGTGCAGGTAAACGATATTCCATTCAGACGTGGATGCAGCCAGTCCATTCTGCAACCAAGCTGCTTGCACGGACGTGCCAGTAATCCCATCCGGTTCATTCGGGTCACTATCCAGCACAAAAAAATGAGCGTCCCCTTCTACAAAGTCGTAATAGTACTCATTACCGGGCAAGGTGAAATAGTTGAAATAAGCAGCGGCTCCGTCTGTGTACCAATCATGATTTCCCAAGGAGGGGAAAAAGCGATTCGTTGCTGCACCTGCCCCATACGAACCGGTATAGGGGTAAATAAACTCGTGGTAATACTGCCCAATATTTTCATCGATCGTGCCGGCGCTGCCGACATTATAATTATTATCCCCCAGCGTGATAATAAAATCGGGGTTCCAGCTTTTGACTAAATTCGCGACATCTTCTTCCGCCTGCCCCGCCAGACCATAATCGCCGATCGCAGCAAAACGGACATTGCCACTGCCTACAAGATCGTTCATCCCGTCATTTTTCGCAACAACTGTTACTGTGAGGTGAAAGATCAACCCGATAGCCAATAGCAGTGGAAGCAGCATCTTGCCTGTCTTTTGGTAGTGTCGATTCATACAAAACACCTCTAAAGTCAAAAACCGGATCCGCTGGCACTATTGTACGACATCCCTATGAACAATACACTCAAACGCTTTTCCTAAAACATCATTTCTTTCAAAACACCCAACGAGCGGACGAGCACAGCCCCTTCAGCAATGCCCTCATGCAAAGCCTCCCGAAGCCTTCGAGAATTCGGGAGTCTGGGTTTAGCCTTTCGATCTCGCCAGCAAGGCAAATAGGCCGGTTTTCTAAGTCGCTCATGTTACGCAGCGACATTGTAAATTCGGACGTTCTGCCCCCCTGCCCCTCGCTTCGCTGGGGCATCCCCCATTTTGCAAGCAAAATAGGGGGATAAAAATAAAGCTGCGGTTGGTCTCCCCTAAATTCCACGTGTTTGGAATTTGGGGGATGCGAAGCAGTTTTTCCACCAGATACCCTGAAGGGCACTTTGTCCGAAGGACAGAGAGGACAGACACCAAATACAAATATCCTTTTTGCGTAACATCAGTAAGTCAGACAAATTGCTCTCATCATCTTTTTTTTCGAAGGAAAAAGAAGCCGACAACGATGGGAATGACAAAACTAATGAACGCAAGACAAATCAAAGCGATAATAGTAGGCCCAAAAGATATCGGTTCAGGTGTTCTCGGGCCATTAAGAACCTGGTCAAGCGCTGCGCCAGACATGCCCAAAACACCCCAGCCACAAAGGTAAAAACTGGGACAGGTACAAAGAAGTACGCTACCGATTATTGCAATCAGACCAACGGTTTTCTTATTCATGGTCGACAACTACCCTTTCGATCTCGCCAGCAGGTAGGGAGGGGATGATTTGGGACAGGATATTCATTGAAAGAAGCGGTGAATAACTGATGTTACGCAGAGATGAGCAATGGACTGTCGTTTTCCCTCATCCTAACCTTCTCCCTTTGGGAGAGGGCGAAGGGTGAGGGTAGCCCCCAAGCCTACGCAAGCCCCTTTTGCGTAACATCAGTGAATAAATAGGAGAAGAAAGTATCCTTATTCCAGCTTGAATGAACGCAGGATCAAATCAAATTCTTGACGATCGCAATAGTTCCAGGGGCAGTCTAACTGGAGCAAGAAATCTCCCAACGCAAAATATGATTCATAGACCACAGAACCGCCACCAAAGCCATCTCCGGGGACAGTGCCCTCTACAATAAATCCTGTCATGCTGTAGGGTGCCAGATCCGTGTAGACGGTGTTGTCCAGATCAACACCGTTTTTTATCTCGTCCAAACTGCCAGAGAGTTTTTGAACAGAAAAGCTGACGGCATTCGGGGGATCACCTTCGGCGATCAGGACAATAAATTCGCCTGACCCGCCCTGACGTATTTCCATATTAAAACGTGTTGGGAAATAGAAGGCATATCCATCGGGTGCATGGTAGCCTTTCCATGTGGAATAGTCATATGCTGGCGGCAGTGGTTCAGGGGTATGCGTAGGCGGCGCTTCTGTCGGAAGAGCATTCATGGTCTCAGCAACAAGGGTCTCGACCATAGCACTTGCTTGTTGCGTTTCTGCAATGGCTGCTTGTACTTTTTCCGGTGAAACGTCATCTGGGTTTGAGCAAGCGCTTAGGGCGATGCCAAGAACAACGATAATGATGAACAAACTAATCTTTGAAAAAAAACTTCTCATTTTCCAACTCTCCATAGTAACAATAAAAGATTCTTTTTTAGGGGGGGAGGAAAAAGTTTATCACTGTTTGGGCGAAATGACCGAAAACCGCTATCCCCTGCGGGGCACAGGCAACGCAAAGAGCGCCAAGTTTTTTCTCCCCTACCGAGCGTAGTCCATTTCAACGAGCTTCTTACACGCAGTAGATGTAGGAGATTCGTTCTTGCGTAACTATTTCATCGTGTATAATATCAAACACGTCCCTTTTGCTAGAAAACAATAACTAACAAAGAGAAAATAAGCAGTGGATATTAAAAATCTTTCTTTCGAACTAAGCAATATAGTTTTATTATTTGATAATTTGCATAATGCAAAAATATCTAGAGATCAGTTATTTTCGGTTATAGAAAATAGTGCCGTCCAGCCCATTGAGATTGGGCCTCTCATTATCGTTCGCTACCCCGAACAAAAAACAGAGATTACGGTCATCAGAGATGATAGACGTGTTGAAATAAAAAAAATACATCCTAGCGAAACTGATTGGGCTCTTATTCCAGAAATCAGCACAAAGGTGTATGCTGCATTTTCTGAGTGCAACTTAACTAGTTATGGATTTAACTACTTTGCACATATCCCGCTTGAAAGTTCTACAAACTCAGATGCTTTTTTGGTAAATCAATTTAAGCCATCTTTAGGAGAAATAGAAAAACAAACGGGATCAAATATCACAAGTATTTCCACAGTATTCAAATACGAAGGGAAAAACGGCATTAATCAAATATCCCTTGAATCTATTGAGCCAAACAATTCTTTGCGTGTTACACTTAATATTCATTTCAAATCATCTAGTTTAAAAGAGCTTGCTAACCTACAAGAGTGCTACGCTGAAGAAAAAGAAAATTTTATAAAATTACTTACCAACTTGTTTGAGTAACCTTATGTTTAGTACAGATGTTTTACCCCTACGACAATTTCAAAATGAAACTTCCGCATTAGCAGTTGGACAGTTTCCTTATTTTGATTCTTTAATCACAAAAATACGGGATCTGTTTGAAATTACACCAACAGTCTCTCAAGAAATTGTATCTCCTATAACCATTAGCGAGATTATTGCAGAGGCCCAAGAAAGCTATATATTAACCAGAGCAATAGAAGAAAACAACAGCGATTTTATTGACGAGCTTTTTTCTATAACAGAAGAATTACTCACATATGAAAAAGAAAGCGGAAAGCCTTCGGATGTTTTTTACCAAAACTGGATAGCAGGTAATGAACAAGATACATTTGAAAACAATATGTGGGCAATATTATACGAAGCAAGAGTAAGGCTATTGAGTTATTGAAGTTATGGGGCCTAAAGAAACAAGAAGTATTCGCTTGTATTTCAACGATTTTGAAGGCATTTTAGACAAGTCTGGAATAGTCGCCGACCGAAGTGCATTGCGAAAACTTCCGCAAGCGGGAATAATACACACTGTAGGTGGAAAGCAAAAGCAAGGTAAAGAGCCATCAGGTATACAACTTGTTGACGGTTCAACATTGAGCTTTACAGAACAGGTAGAAGTTCAACAAGGAGAAATCAGGATTGTCAACTATACCTACAGGTATTTGTCAAAAGATAATGAATTCACATTCAGGTATGACAAGGATACTAAATTCGGGGGTGAAGATGTAGTCACAAAAGAAAATGGTGAAGTATTATGGCACCCAGAATGCCATCTTCACTATCTGGATAAAGAAGATCCTAGATACAAAACCCACGAAACCAACTTAGAAGAGATATTAAACTTCATCAAGTATAGTTTTCTCTCTGAAACCGAATAACAAACAAAAAAAGGCTCCCGAAAAATTCGGGAGCCTTTCTCATTAAACCTTCAAACCTTCTACTCTCGGCTACCCTCGCAACTCCGCCTTCACCTCATACGCCAGCCGCTTGACGATCTTATTCCTGATCTTCGCCGCTTCCTTATCGGTCAGGGTGCGGTCGGGAGCTTGGTAGGTCAGGGCGTAGGCGAGCGATTTCTTGCCAGCGCCGAGCTTCTCGTCACGGTAGACGTCAAAGAGACGTACATCGGCGAGCATTTTGCCACCTGTCTGGCGGATTAAACCCTCCACTGTTGCAGCGGGGATGTTCTCGTCCACGACGAGGGCGATGTCTTCGTGCATCGGCGGGAAGGCGGGCACGGGTTCGATCTCATATTCGGGTTGGGCATTGCGCAGCTTTTCGAGATCAAATTCTGCCGCCAAAACGGGCGTATCGCCGAACTCGAATTTCTCAGCCGCCACAGGGTGCAGTTCCCCGAAAGAACCGACTGTCACGCCGTTGACGACCACATCCGCAGATTTGCCCGGGTGGAATGCTGCGCCGGGTTGGACGGAGGTATCTGCCGGGGTATAGACAACATCCCTTAAACCGAGCCCTGTCAAAAGGGCGTGCGTCACGCCTTTCAGGTCGTAGAAATCCATCACGGGGGCATCGCTCACATCCCAGGCGGGCAGTTGTCGGCGTCCCGTCATCGCCAGCGCCAATTTGCGCGGCTCATCGGGCAGGTCGCCTTTATTGGGCACGAAAACGGGACCAATCTCGAAGAAAGCCAGCGAATCACGCAGGCGCGCATTCTTCTCAACGATTTCCAAAACCGATGCCACCAGGCTGCGGCGCAAAACCGCTTTCTCGGGCGTGCTGGGGTTGGCGAGCTTCACAAATTCGCCTTGCGAGCCAAGCCGCTCCTGTGCATCTGCTGAAGTCATACGGTAATTGATCGTCTCTTGCAAGCCGAGCGTGGCGAGTTGGTCACGCAGTTTTTCTTCCCAATCGTGTACAGGATTACCGATCTGCGGCGGGAGCGGGTCGCCGATGCGCGTTTCGGGGATATTATCGTAGCCATACATGCGGGCGACTTCTTCGATAATATCCGCTTTGCCGACAACGCCTTCACCAATATCCATGCGGATGGAGGGCGTAACCGCCGTGACGCTCGTGCCCTCAACTTGGCAACTGAACTCGAGCCTGGTGAGCAGTTCCGCAATTTTTACCGCAGAGATCTCGACCCCAAGCAGACGCTTCACATCCGCTTCGCTGACCGTGACCACAGGATCGACGGGCGGCAAGGGATAATTGTCGACCAGATCGGGCGCAACTTTGCCGTTCGCCCATTGCTGCATCCAGTACAAACCGCGTTTGACGCCATCTTCCGCCAGAGCGGGATGCACGCCGCGCGAGAAGCGGTAGGATGCTTCCGATGGCAGGTTGTGGTGGTTCGCCGTGCGGCGGATATTGATGAAGTTCCAGGCTGCCCCTTCGAGCAGGACGTTCTTCGTCTTGTCGGTGATCTCCGATTCGAGACCGCCCATTACGCCAGCGAGAGCCAGCGCACCCTGCTCGTCACAGACGAGTACATTGGATGTCTGAAGTTCACGTTCAACTTCGTCGAGGGTAACCAGTTTTTCGCCTTCTTCCGCTGTGCGTGTCGTGATGACAACGGGCTTGCCCTTTGCTCGTTCGACCAAAACATCGTAGTCAAAAGCGTGCAGCGGTTCACCAACTTCGAACATGGCGTAGTTGGTCGCATCGACGAGGTTGCTGATCGGGCGAATGCCCGCCAAGCGCAAACGCCGCTGGACGATATAGGGGCTGGGACCAATTTCCACGTCGCGGATAAGACCGAAGACAAAGCGCGCATTCAGCTCAGGATTGGTGATATTGACTTTCACCTTCTCCGCAATCGCTTCGCCGCTGGTTTCGTAGGGTTTCTTGTCGATCCGTTTTAACGGTTGCTTCGTCAGTGCAGCCACTTCACGGGCAATGCCCAACACGTTGACGTTGCGCGCGTTATTCGGCAGGATGTCGATGCTCAAAACAGCGTCACCCATATACTCTGCGAGCGGCATCCCAACGGGAGCGTCGTCATCCAAAATGATGATGCCTTCGTGCTCATCTGAGATACCGAGTTCCTTCTCGGAACAAACCATCGAGTAGGATTCGATACCACGAATTTTGGCACGTTTGAGTTTGGTCAGCACCTGTCCTTCTTTGTGCCCATCATAGATCTCTGCGCCCTCTTTGGCGTAGGCGACCTTCATCGGCTTTTCGAGCGGGCCTGTGCCTTTCAGGTGCAGCAAATTCGGCGCACCAGTCAAGGCGAGATGCTCGTCCTGACCATCGAAAAGATCGCAAAGAACGAGGCGGTCGGCATCGGGATGCGGTTTGACTTCGCGGATTTCCGCGACGACCAGTTTATCGGGGTCCCATGAGAGACCGTAGGTTTTGAATTCGTGCGTATCGCCATCAGCGTAGCTGGGCATCTCCCAACCGACATAGCGAATTTCTTCCACTTCGAGACCGGCGAGGGTCAGCAAACGGGCGAGTTCCTCGACCGTGATATTGATGTTGACGTAGTCTTTAATCCAAGATACGGGTATTTTCATGTTAGTAGCTCCTTTATTGGAGGGTTCTTTCTATCTTCTAACCACAAAGTTCACGAAGGGACACAAAGGGGAAAGCGATGCAGTCTCTGAGCGGACGCTGAGTAGCCCCGCAGGGGCGTATCGAAGCGGTAGTCGAAGAGCGGCTCTTACAAACGCCGTCCTTCGACTGCGCTCACTATCGTTCGCTCCGCTCAGGAACTGGTGTTTTCTTTTAACTTCGTGCTCCTTCGTGTCCTTTGTGGTGAAATATCTAACTAAAATTGCTCCAAAAATCTGACATCGTTCCCCCAGAAATAACGGATGTCTTCAATATGATGGCGCAGCATCGCCTGACGTTCGGGTCCCATGCCAAAGGCGAAACCGGTATAGCGTTTCGGGTCGTAACCGCCAGCCTGCAAAACATTCGGATGCACCATGCCGCAGCCGAGAATTTCCAGCCAGCCCGATTTCTTACACACTGAGCAGCCTTCGCCGCCGCACAGGAAGCATTCCACATCCATTTCAGCGGAAGGTTCCGTGAAGGGGAAATGCTGCGCACGGAAACGCGTACGAGCGTGCTGCCCGAACATCCGCCGTGCGAAATCGGAGAGTGTCCCTTTCAGATCGCTGAAGGTGATATTCTCGCCCACAGCCAAGCCCTCGACCTGGTTGAACTGGATCTCCGAGCGGGACGTGATCTGCTCGTAGCGGTAGCACATCCCCGGCAGCGAAATGCGGATCGGGGGCGGGTTATCGGGGTCGGTCGCAGCGAACTGGCGCATCGCACGGATCTGTCCGGGCGAGGTATGCGTGCGCATCAGCAACGGGTTATCGGCTTGCCCTGAGCCTGTCGAAGGGTCGCTTTCAACGTAGAACGAATCCTGCATCTCACGCGCGGGATGCCCAACGGGGAAGTTCAGATGCTGGAAGTTGTACTCATCCGTTTCCACTTCACGGGATGTGTAGACCTGAAAACCCATATCCGCCAAAATGCCGAGCATGCGCCGCAAAGTCTGCGTGGCGGGATGGATACCGCCGTGACGCACGGGACGCCCTGGCAGGGTCACGTCAAGATGATCTTCTTCCAGCGAACGAGCTAATTCCGCTGTTTTGATCGCCTCAGCGCGCTCCGTTAGAGCAGCTTCGAGCGCAACTTTGACTTGGTTCGCCCTCTGCCCCACAACGGGACGTTCTTCCTTCGTCAACTTGCCAAATTCCTTAAAGAGCAACATCAACGGGGAACTGCGTCCCACATTTGCCACACGCCACGCCTGTAATGCCTCATCATCCGAAACGGATTCGAGAGACTCCAGCGCAGCAGCTTGGATTTCATTCAATTTTTCGAGCATAACTGCCTCCTTCATTAATTCACCACGAAGACACGAAGATCACAAAGTTTTTTCTTTGAGAGCACAAAGAGAACCTTTGTGCTCTCTGTGCCTTTGTGGTGCAACTTAAAACAAAACTCCCATCCCACTAATGGGACGGGAGGGAAATTCCCGCGGTACCACCCACGTTGACAATTATGCCTAGACACAACCGTCCACTCTGTGCCGACAATCATCGGCTGCCCTGATAACGTAGAGCCTACGGTCTAAACTACCAACTTGCAACCTGTAACTTGCGACTTGCAACTCTTCACTTAGACAACTCAGGAGGGAACTTCGGTCAACTTCCGCCGAGCAAGCGTTTCAGCCAATGCGCCTGCCTCTCTAACGACTTC
>JBNKMO010000143.1:0-13788 GCA_050293165.1 Anaerolineales bacterium
CTCCAACGCCACGCGCATAGTTTGGGCGCGGAGTTGGGTTTGGTCACCAAGTCGCTTGCAGTCATCCGCGCAGCCAAAGAGCTGGGCATCCCCTCCTTTGCCGATAATCTCGCCGCCCAGCGCGGCACATGGACACCGCTAGGCACGCAGCGCCGAGGAAAAACCAAACGTCGCCGCCCACGCCCCGATCTACGCGAGGCGCGCACCAGTATCCACCCACAGGAAGCAAACTGGCGCAATCACGTCTCTGTGCGGATCATGTCGCTTTTGCTGGTCGGCCTGGCGCTGTTGAGCCTGCTGGTCGCTTTTATCCCCTCCGCGCGCATCACGCTACACCCCGAACGGCGGACGCAGAGCATCACCATCCCCGTGCGGGCAAGCAGCGATGTGCAGGATGTCTTCATCGCAGGTAGTGTTCCGGCATACACTGTCCAGGTCACGTTGACGAAAGAACGATCACTGCCGGCAAGCGGTCAGATAGCGGTACCCAGTCAGGGCGCGCGCGGATCGGTCATCTTTCGTAATCTAACTGACCAACCCATCCGCATCCCCAAAGGAACGATCATCCGCAGCATCAACGATGCCTCCATCCGCTTTGAGACAGAATTTGAAGCGCTGGTCAACGCAGGTGTGGATGAGGACATCGAAGTGCCGGTGAGCGCGCTCGATTTTGGCGAAAGCGGCAACCTGGATGTGGACTTGCTTCAGGCCATTGAAGGCGATCTGCGCTTTTCGCTGGCTGCCACCAACCCCGCCCCGACGGCAGGCGGCGGTAACAGTTACGTCCGCGTGCCCACCCAACGTGATCGCGAAGAACTGCGCGAACAGATGCTGGCCTCGTTATATGCAGAGATGGAGAAGCGCGTGGCACAGGAAATGGATGAAAATACCCTGCTCTTCCCCGACACACTGACGGAGATCGAAATTCTCGAAGAGAGCTACGATCCGCCTGAAGGCGACCCAGCCGACCGCCTGACACTGACCACGCGTATCGCCGTTGAAGCCCAATACGCCACAACCGCCGACCTGGAGACGCTGGCACAGGCCGCACTCTCGGTCTCCATGCCGCAGGGATACACACCCGAACCCAGCACGCTAACCTACACCCTGCTCGGTGATTTCGAAACGGACAACCTCGGCGTAACGACATGGCAAATGCATGTCGAACAGGAATTAGTCCCCTCCATCTCGGCATTGCAGGTCGCAGGCTGGGTGCAGGGACAGAGCCCCGAAACTGCTGCGCAAACGCTCAAAATGCAACTCGCCTTGCAGAGCACGCCTACAATCGAGATCACGCCCTCATGGTGGAAATGGCTGCCGATCGCGCCCTTCCGCAGCGAGGTGATTGTAGAATAAATTTCACCACAAGAGACACAAAGAAAAGCTTTTTCAGTTCATGTTCTTCGTGGTAAAACTCTTCTACCTTGCATCCCCTTAATTATGAGAATTCTATCTGTAGATCCCGGACAAAAAAATATCGGCATCGCCCTCAGCGACGAGACCGCCACCATCGCCAATCCGCTGACCGTCATTCAACACGTCCAGCGCGCGATCGACGCAGCACAAGTAGCCGCCATAGCCGCAGAAAACAACGCCAAGCTGATCGTCATCGGGCAATCCTTTGACATCGACGGCAAACCCAACTTCGAGGGACGCCGCTCGGCGCGTTTCGCCAAAGCCCTGCGCGAACAAACCGACCTACCCGTCGAACTCTGGGACGAATCCCACAGCACGCAGATCGCGCGCCAAGCCGCCATTCAGATGGGCGTCTCGCGCAAAAAACGACGCGGGCATCTCGACAGCATCGCTGCGACGGTTATTTTGCAATCGTATTTGGATGCACACCGTTAGCGTCATTGCGAGGAGCGAAGCGACGAAGCAGTCTCCACCACAGTCGAAGGACGACTGCTACAATCCCGCATTTCGACTACGCACATCGCATTCGCTCGACACGCCGCTCAGAGACTGAATTCCATGAAAAAGACTCTCACCCTCCTCGCCATACTCACGTTGTTGTTGCTCATCATCGCCCCGGTACTGCTCGTCCCTGCTCTCGCCGCGCATCACTACGGCGAGCCAAATCCGCGTCTGAGTGCATCACAAAGCTATCAATACGCCGCCAAGATTCTCTGGTATGACAACGTCATTCAGTTACCAGCCGATCCCTTCGGCGCAGAGCAAAGCTTCACCCTTGAAAACGGCGAATCCCCCTACGAGATCGCCGCGCGCCTCGAGGCACAGGGGCTCATCCGTGATGCCGATGCCTTTATCACATTCATCGTCTACACAGGCACAGATGCACAACTGCTCCCCGGAGACTACCGCATCAGTTCCGCTCTCACTATTCCCAGCATCGCCGGACTGCTTCAGGATACACGCGCATCCCAAATCGACTTTGCCATCATCTCAGGCTGGCGGATGGAAGAGATCATCGAGTCGCTCCCGACTTCGGGCTTGGACATCACCCCCGAAGAATTTCTCAAAGCCGCGCAGAATCCCCCCACCGCTCTCGCCCCCGAAGCTCCCTCGCACGAAGGATTTTTGCTGCCCGACACCTACTCCATCTCACGCCATCTCAACGCGGATGAACTCGTCGCTCTGCTAACGGAGAATTTTGCATCCAAGCTAACGCCCGACATTCAAGCGGGGTTCGCCGCACAGGGATTGAGTCTCTACGAAGGCATCATCGTTGCTTCCATCGTCGAGCGCGAAGCCATCATCCCGGACGAGCGCGCGACCATCGCCTCGGTTTATCTCAATCGCATCGCTATCGGGCAAAAACTCGAAGCCGACCCAACCGTCCAATATGCACTTGGTTATGACGCCGCATCCCAAAACTGGTGGAAAAGCCCGCTCTCGTACGCCGATCTGGAAATCAACTCACCCTTCAACACCTACATCTACGAGGGCTTGCCTCCCACGCCAATCTGCAACCCATCGTTAGGGTCACTCGAAGCGGTCGCCTTTCCTGCGCAGACACCCTACTACTACTTCCGTGCGCGCTGTGATGGCAGCGGTCTGCATTCCTTCGCGGAAACCTTCGAAGAACATATCGCAAATGGTTGCGAGTAAAAAAAGCGCCCGGTTGGGCGCTTTTTCTTTACTGGCTCTTGTGCAAGATACGCCGCAGCGGCGTCCCCAATATCCCCCCAACGGGACCGGACAGCAACAGGATCAAAAAGATCACAAAGAGTGGCACAAAGGGCGCTCCGCCACCATGTGCCTGATGCCATCCTTGCCAGGCGTAGAAGACCAACCAGAGGGTTACGCCATAGAGCAGAATGAAAGCCAACAAAACCCAAATACGCTGGGCGTCACTTGCCCCGCAATACAGGTACACCAACAGCGCCATCACAACGCTAACAGGGATAATGAAGAGCGCCAAATCGAGGCGCTGAACGGGCGCAGCAGTCAACATGCCAAAAATGGAAATCCCCATCATCCCGGCAAAGCCCAGACTCAACAACCCCGCCTGTTGCCAACCACGCAGCACGGCTATCCCCAAAAAGGCTACGAATCCCAACAAAATAACGACCACAATGATCTGATCCACAATAGGCGAAACCATCGGTAAACCAAAATCTGCCTGCTCTTCGGCAAGGGTTTTAATAAAAAGCATCAACCCTATATAGGCAAATCCGATCCACGAGTAGCCCCAGTCCGGAATGCGCTGCCACAACGCCCGCAAAGCACCGACAGCCAGCACCATGCCCCCCAACGCGATCACACCGATCCCTAACCACATTCGCCAGGCGGGCACCTGTTGCCACGGTTCATGGATAATTAAAATCCCCAAAGCAAAACCAAGCCCAAAAATCAGAGGCGGTAAGGCAGCAATCCGTGCATCGCGCGGATCCGCGATCTTCCAATTCTTTTCCTGCTTCAAATTAAACATGGTGTTCCTTCCGTTTCTTTCCTGCAGCGCAAGCCAATACGCGCTTAAAACCGCCGCAGGAAAATCCCATAACTCACGCAACCCCAACTTGAACAGAGCAAAACCACCCTTAGCCATAGAATCATCTACAGCATCTTCAAAAGTCAAGGAAGCTTCCTCGCCAAACTCAAGTAAAAAACTTTGCGGATACGTGCATAATAGAACTCGGTGAAGCTTCGTCACAAAGCGAATAATGTGGCTCATAATTGATTCTCCGCACGGCGTAATCGGGCGACCGAAGCCAGCACCTGCATCCGCGCCACTTCAGCGTCAAGGATGCGCAATCCAAGTTCTGTGAGTACATATTGCTTGCGCTCACGCCCATTCTCGATCACGGCATCTTCCCCTGCACGAGCCACCCATCCCTGCTTGAGCAAACGTTTGAGCGCACCATATAACGTTCCCGTGCTCAACGAAACACGCTCATCACTCAACTCATGGACATCTTTCATAATGGCATAGCCGTGCTTTGGTGCTTCTGCCAAACTCAGCAAAATCAAAAAAACGGCTTCGGAAAGCGGCAGTTCCTGTTTCAAGTTTGTTGACATTATCAAATATATACTCCTATATGTCGCGTCACGACATATTATACAGGAAATAAAATCCTTTTTCAAGTAGTTTGTGGTAAAACAGAAGTATGGATAATTTGATCTTTCTCAAACTCGGCGGATCGCTGATTACAGATAAAACTCGTCCACGCACGGTGCGACCAGATGTATTGAAACGGCTCTGCAAAGAGATCGCCTCCGCGCGCGAACGTGACCCGAACTTGCTTCTGTTACTCGGGCATGGATCGGGGTCTTTTGGGCATGTCGCAGCCAAAGAATTTAAGACACGCGACGGGTTAGTCCCAACATCTGACACAAAAAAATACTGGTTCGGCTTCAGCGAAGTTTGGCATGAAGCAAGGGCGTTGAATATCCACGTTATGGATGCGCTGCGCAAGGCGGGCGTCCCGTCGATGGCGTTACCCGCATCGGCGAGCGTGATTGCTAAAGACGGGAAAGTTGTCACATGGAACGTTAATCCAATTCTGCGGGCGCTCTCAAGCGGTATCCTTCCTGTCGTGTTTGGCGATGTAATCTTCGACGAGGTGCGCGGTGGCACCATTCTCTCGACCGAGGATTTGTTTATGCACCTCGCCAGAGAACTGCATCCACAACGGATTTTATTGGCGGGTCTCGAAGATGGGATCTACGCCGATTTTCCGGCACGCAAGCATAAGGTCGAGCGCGTTACGCTGGCATCCTACAAAGAAATCGAGCAGAGCATCGGTGCATCCGCAGGGACAGATGTAACTGGCGGCATGGATTCCAAAGTGCGTCAGATGTTGGCGCTTGTTGAAGAAATTGAAGGTTTATCTGTGCAGCTTTTTTCGGGCGAGATCATAGGCGCAACTGAAAAAGCATTAGAAGGAGAAAAGACAGGAACGCTCATCACGTCGAAATAGAAGAATGTCACTTGTCAGACAACTTAAAACGTAGGACAATAAGTAGGCTATTTTTTCATTACTTTACAACCCAAAAGGAGTTTGTGAATGACCAAAGAATTTACCCCAACCCCGCTCAACTTGCGCACCCCCGTCCCATCGGACATTGATATTGCGCAGGAAGCGACACTCAAACCCATCTCGCTGATTGCCGAAGAAGTCGGCATTCTCGATGAAGAATTGATCCTGTACGGGCCGCATAAAGCAAAAGTTTCCTTGAGCATTCTCGAACGTTTGAAAGATCGCCCGAACGGCAAATATATCGACGTGACCGCCATTACCCCGACCCCGCTCGGCGAAGGCAAAACCACGACCACCGTTGGTCTTTCGCAGGCGCTTGGCGCACACCTTGGAAAAAAGGTTTTCACCGCCATCCGTCAACCTTCACAGGGACCGACCTTCGGCATCAAGGGCGGCGCTGCAGGTGGCGGCTACAGCCAGATCATCCCAATGGAAGATTTCAACCTGCATCTGACCGGCGATATTCACGCCATCACGGCTGCGAACAATCTCGTGGCAGCGGCACTTGAAACCCGCATGTTCCACGAAACCCGCCAGAGCGACGAAGCTCTCTTCAAACGCCTGTGCCCGCCCGCCAAAGACGGCAGCCGCACTTTTGCCAAACCGATGCTGAAACGCCTCGAAAAATTGGGGATTAATAAGACCAACCCGAATGACCTGACCGAGGAAGAGATCAGCCGCTTCGTGCGTCTGGACATTGATCCCGATACCGTTACCTGGCGGCGTGTTGTCGATATCAATGACCGCCACCTGCGCGAGATCACCATTGGTCAGGGCCCGAAAGAAATGGGCCACACCCGCAAAACCGGTTATGACATCACTGTTGCCAGCGAAATTATGGCAATTTTGGCATTGACCACCGACCTCGCTGACATGCGCGAACGTTTCGGCCGCATCGTTTTGGCAACCAGCCGCGCAGGCGAACCCGTCACCTGTGAGGACATCGGCATCGCTGGTGCAATGACCGTCTTGATGAAAGACGCCATCATGCCGACCCTGATGCAGACTGTTGAAGGCACGCCTGCTTTCGTCCACGCCGGGCCTTTTGCCAATATTGCACATGGCAACAGCTCGATCATCGCTGATCGCATCGCCCTGAAATTGGCTGACTACGTTCTGACCGAATCCGGTTTTGGCGCTGACATCGGTATGGAGAAATTCTTCGACATCAAATGCCGCTACTCCGGCTTGATCCCGGATGCCGTTGTGCTCGTTGCAACCGTCCGCGCTCTGAAGATGCACGGTGGTGGTCCGGCTGTCAAAGCTGGCGCGCCATTGGCACCTGAATACGTGGAAGAAAATCTCGAATTGCTCGCTGCTGGTATGCCCAACCTTGAAGCACATATCGAAAACGCCAAACGCTTCGGTATCCCCGTCGTCGTCGCAGTCAATAGTTTCAAAGATGACACCGAAGCTGAAGTTGAACTCGTTCGCCAGGCTGCCATTGCTGCCGGGGCAGAAGACGCAGTCGTCTCCCGCCACTGGATGGAAGGTGGCGCGGGGGCAGTTGCCCTCGGTGAGGCCGTTGTCCGAGCTTGCGAAAAACCGAGCGACTTCAAATTCCTGTATCCGCTCAAGGGAACGACCATCAAAGAGAAGATCGAAACCATCTGCACAAAGATCTACGGCGCAGCCGGTGTGGAATACTCGGCAGAAGCCGAAGAGCAGATCGAACGCTATACCCGCTTCGGCTTTGATGAACTGCCCATGTGCATGGCAAAAACTCACCTGAGCCTGAGCCACGATGGCAACCTGAAAGGTCGCCCGACCGGCTTCATCGTCCCGATCCGTGAGCTGCGCGCATCCGTTGGCGCTGGCTTCATCTATCCGCTTGTCGGACAGATGAGCACCATGCCTGGCCTACCGACTCGTCCCGCCTACTATGATGTGGATGTGGACTTGGAAACCGGCAAGGTTATTGGGCTGTTCTAAGTCGCAAGGTACAAGTTATAAGTTGAAGGTTGGAAAGTTCTTTGGGGAGCTTTCCAACCTTTTTTGATTAAAGCCAGTTGACATTCACAATTCTCTATAAGATTTCGGCACAATCAGGTAGAGCATAATCCTCAAAATGAATGGTAGACTTGTTTACATGGAGAAAGTAAAGGATATCTTCCAGAACTGGTTATCACCATTGGTTAATGTGGAAAGCACCCTGTTGCTCTTTGGGACTTTTATTTTTCACCAGAATTACTTTGGCAGCAATCATGTGACCACAGAATTTCTTGAACTTACGGGTGGCTATCAAATTGCAATCTATCTCTACAGCTTACCTGTCTTCTTGGTAAGTTTGCTGCGCATCTCAGATGACTGGCAAGAATTTGCCGCATTTATCATTTTTATTGGCAATGTTTTGATCTCGGTCGCTTACGCCTCATTTTTCTGGATCAGCGCGTCCACTCCCACATGGGCAGAACTGCTGGCCGAATGCTATTATGTGTTACAAAGCCTGCTTTCCCTGATCCTGATCATTTTGTTGCTTACGCAAGAGCGGGGTAAACACCTCAGCGTAACGCCTAGACTTGGCAATTTACCAAGCCCGTTGAAAACTTTGATGACACTAACTTACATTCTGGGGATGACCTGGTTGTTAGATCGTGGCTTTTCTGTTGCACCAGATTTAACAACGGCGCAAGTCAATTTGATTGGCGCCTTGCTACTAAACACGAAGTTTACAACTACAAGACGAAATCTGACCAGCCCTGAATAAACCATACCCAGTTACCGCAGGGATGAGGGCGCGGCCAAAAATCCCTTCCAGTGGGGTTGCTGGTCGAAATCACTGGGCAAGTTATGCCATCGATGAAGGCTTTACCAAGCTCAGTCTAAAGGTTGGAAAGTTCTCTGGGGGACTTTCCAACCTTTTTGATTTAAGTCCGTGCTACAATTTTGACAGCAAACGCACTTGCTAATGCAAAATCGCCATACAATTCACTGAAGAATAAGGAAAATAATGTTCTGATGGAAAAGCCCAAGAAATTCACACTCTTTTTAGGCAGATTTAAAAAAGTGCTTGGTGTTGGCGGATACCTGGTCATCATTAGCGCCTTGCTTGAAGTACTGACCTTCTCCATCCAACCTTATCTCAGCTTTCCGATCACAGTACCACAAAGATGGAAAATCGCACTAACCATCCTTTGCGTGCTATGCGCATTTTCAGGCATCATCTGGTTTAACAAAACGCTACGCCTCATCAACGTTCATTTCGCTGGGGGAGAAAACAAACTGGTCACGCATGGACCCTATAACTACGTCAGGCACCCTCTATATAGCATACTAACCCTATCCTTACCCCCCATCGCAATCCTGTGGAACGAAGATATTTTATTCATCCTGCCGTGGATGCTGATTATTTTGTTCGCTAAAAACATGGTCAAAGTAGAAGAACGAGGCCTGCTTGAAACCTTCGGAGAAAGATATCGACAATACAAAGCCTGTGTGCCGAGTCTGTTCCCTTACAAGGGGAATGCAGGTAAAAAATTCCGAAAACAATTAGAAGAGGAAAAACAGAACAACATGGTTACCATCATCCCTTACCAGGAACGCTGGGAGACAGAGTTCCAAGCCATTGCCAGAGAACTGCGCCAAGCACTCGGCGATCTTGCCCTGCGCATCGATCACATTGGCTCGACTTCCGTACCCGGCTTGGCAGCCAAGGACATCATCGACATTCAGATCACCGTACCTGAATTACGCGACGAAATCAGGCAAGCCATCACGCCACTGAGCTATGTTCATCGTCCCCGCGTTACAGGAGATCATTGTCCTGCCACCGCCAACCCGGATAAAAACGAGTGGAGCAAATGGTATTTCCGCGAAGCAGATGGTGCGCGCAGGGTGCATATCCATGTACGACTACCCGGTCGCCTGAACCAGCGCTACCCACTGCTCTTCCGCGATTACCTGCGCGCGCATCCCGCTATGGCTAGTTCCTATGCCGAACTCAAACGCCGCCTTGCCACGCATCTCGCCGACTTTACCATGTACCCAGAAGTCAAAGACCCGGCCGTTGATCTGATCTACTTTCCTGCAGAAGAATGGGCAAAGCAGACAGGCTGGCAGCCAGACTCATCAGATGCCTAAGGGCTGAAGCCCTTACTACATAGTTTTATTAGAACAGGACGCCCGATGACTGAACTCCACACCTTGAACATTCATAAAGCCCAAGCACTGATCCGCCAAAAGAAAATTTCCCCGGTCGAACTTGTGGAGGCTTGTCTCCGTCAAATTGACAGTGCGGAGGCGAAGATCAACGCCTTCATCACCGTCACCCCAGAGGAAGCACGCGCTCAGGCCAAAGTCGCAGAAAGCCTGCAAATGAAACGCCCCTCTGATGAGATGCCACCGCTCTTGGGCATCCCCTTCGCAGCGAAAGATTTGTATGACACGGCTGGCATCCGCACCACAGGCGGCACATCTTACCGCGCAAATGACATTCCCAGCGAAGATGCCGAAGTGGTTACACGCTTGAAGAACGCAGGGATGATCCTGCTCGGCAAGACAAATACGCACGAAATCGCACTCGGTGTGACAACGGTCAACCCACATTATGGGGCGACGCACAACCCACATGACCATTCGCGTATTGCGGGTGGCTCATCGGGCGGATCGGCGGCGGCGTTGGCTGCGATGATGTGCCCCGCCGCGCTTGGCACGGATACAGGCGGTTCGATCCGCATCCCAGTAGCGTTGTGCGGTGTGGTTGGATTAAAGCCAACCTACGGGCGCGTCAGCTTGCGTGGCATCATGCCGCTCTCATGGAATCTCGATCATGCCGGACCGATGACACGCTCCGTGCTGGATGCGGGGATGATGCTCAATGTCATGGCTGGTTACGATGCGGAAGACCCAACAACGGTAAATGCGCCTCTGCAAAATTACGCCGAGATAACGGAAGCCAGCCTAAAAGGCGTGCGTATCGCGCTTGCCGAAGAAGGCTATTTGGATTTTGCGAATCCGGAAGTCGCGGCGGCTGTGCGCAAAGCAGCATCCGTATTTCAATCTTTGGGCGCAATCGTTGAGAGCGTCAACTTTAGCTGGCTGACCGAAGCCGCGCGCGCAAACGGATTGATGACGCCCGCCGACGGGGCGGCTTATCACCATGAGCGAATGAACGCCACGCCCGAAGTTTACGGCGAAGACGTATTGCGCCGCCTGCGGATTGGCGCGGCTTACACCAGCACGGAATATGCGCTGGCGCGCCGCACACAGACAGAAAGTAAACGCCGCATGGCGCAATTCTTCGAGAACTACGATCTGCTGATTTTGCCCAGCACAGCCGTGACAGCGCCGCCCATCGAAGGGCCGGATGCCGTCGAGCAAGCCAAACTGCTGACACGTTTTACCGCGCCCTTCAATCTAACGGGACTGCCTGCCCTCTCGCTGCCCTGCGGCACAGATAGCCGGAATTTGCCAATCGGTTTACAGATCGTCGGCGCAGCATGGCAGGAGAAGAAGGTGCTGCAAGCCGGGTATGCGTATGAACATGCAATTCTGGCTTAAACACAAGCGCCCGCCTTTGATAGACGGGCGCTTGTCATTTTTCAATCAAACTTCACGGATTCGTGCAGTAGTAAACAACTGCCGTAACAACATTCGGATTACGCGTCCATAAACATCCTGCCGCCTGACAGCTTGCGCCATCACTATACTGACTTGGATTTGTACATCCGGTCTGCGGCGGGGGATTATTACAAGTTCCAAGCTGTAAAGTGTAGCCATCACAAACCGTGGTCGCAGACAGACCTGTATCCAGCGTCCCGTCCGGCTCACAACAACCGCTTTCTTCGTTGAAAACAGAGCCGGGAGGGCATTCTTCGCATTCAACGGGGATAACGGCCATTAGCGTTGGCGCAAAGCAATCGTTGGGGTTATCTGCCGGGACACACATTTGCGCCAGTTCATCCCAATAACGTCCGGGGGGACAAGGGTCCAGTACCATTTGCGCTGGTGAGTACAATATCACACCGCCCTCGTCAATTTCGGTTTCTTGAGGCTGGCGCACGCATTTGCAGGTTTCCATATTCTGAACGTAGCCCTCTGCACACTGCCGCGGCTCACAAGAGTCACCTTCTTCGGGACCGCAATTATCACAGACTTCCACATTCACGTAGCCGCCAGATGCTCCGGAACAAATATAATGATCAGGGGTTGTTTCAGCGCAAGCCGCTGAATTGACAGTGGCCCCCTCACTTACTGAAAACTCAACAAAACCTGTCCGGCGTTGACAATAAGTATCGGTAATATCTAATGTTGGAGACGGACAACTTTCCTGCGGCGGATTATATGTGCAAGCAGGCGCATAATATGCCGGCTTTTCCAATACACAGCGAAAGCCCAGATCGTCACGGTATTCATCCGGCGGGAAAAAGTCTCGAAGCACTGACGGAACAAAACTCGCCTGACTGCGGAAGGCACTCCCCCGCACAACACGCGTTGTCCCATCGGCAGGCCCGGGCGGATCAACCAGAGGGGATTCAAAATAATAGTCAAACTGCCACCAGTCCTGCACCCACTCGAAGACATTCCCCGCCAAGTCATAAGCATCATAATAGGATGCTCCTTCAAAATACTTTAAAACCGGACTAGTCATGCTTATGTAGGTGCCACTTGGCAGCAGTTCACCCACACAATTGTTGTAGTTCAAAAGATCGCATGTCGGCCTGTCCTCACCCCACGGGTACGCATTCCCATCGGGGCTACGGGCAGTTTTCTCCCACTGCGATTCTGTCGGCAAATGCCCATCCACCCATGAACAATAGGCCTGCGCCTGATACCAATCCACGCCTACAACCGGATGATTAGTATGCAAAGGATTTAAATAATCGCTTGTAATATCAGTTGCGGGAGACGTGCACCCACCATCTGCCACGCAGTTGGCATACATGCCGTTCGTTACTTCGCTGCGATAAATCCAAAATCCACTTTGGGTTACCACATGCTCCGGATGTTCAGGATGGTCTTGCGGCGCGACTTCCACATTTTGCCCCATCACAAAATCGCCACCCGGCACATAGACCAGCAAGCTGCCGTCATACCAAAGCATTTCAGTCCCCAAAGCTGGCCCCGACACTTGAATCTGGGGCATCACGGACTCAGGCACCGCGGTTTCTCCTTCAGGGAGAGATTCGGCCGTAGACATGAGCGGCTCAGTATCCTCTACAGGAACATTAACTTGTGTTGAATCGCTTATTGGAAGATTGCAGGCTGTGATGAATAAAACACAAATCACCCCCACGTGGACACAAAGAAATATCCTTTTCATCATCTATTCTCCTTTTATGCACACCTTACAGAATTGCAAGACTATCAAAATTATACAAAAATCAAAGGCGTGATACCAGACTTCCATCATTAAATAGTCCTTATGCATCATTGCCATATCTTTGCCTATAAATAGAATAAAAAAGATATTTAAAGGAGAATTCAATGAAGAAGAAAACCGCAATTGTGCTCATCGCAATCAGCCTGCTCATTCTGGCCTGCAATCTACCCACACCAGCGCCGCAAACACCGCCAACAACGCAACCAACAACAACGATTCCTGCCACACCGACCACGCCGATAATGGTCACTAATCCTGCGACCGCTATCGAAACTGTCACGCCCGATATTATTCATGTCCTTTATCCGGCGGCGTCAGCGCCATCCAGCAAACGCGTTTACGATGTCACCTCCGTAGATACCGCGCCAGAAAAACGCGCGCCCTATGGAGATTCGTACAAAATCAACCTGCTTGAGCGCCCTTTCCAGCAAAACATGACCTACGTTTCAGATCTGGACATTATCACATTCAACGTCAGCAGTGATAGCGAGTGGTATTACGTCTCAATTGAGTTAGTTGGCAAGAATCCCAACAACGAGATGGGCATTCACTATGGCGTTGAGATCGACAACGATGCCGACGGCTTCGGCGATATAATCGTCTGGGCCGGCCCACCTTATACACAGGATTGGACGAATGAAAACGTACAAGTCTTCCGGGATAATAACCACAACACCGCCGGCCTCTCGGCAGTTCTTTCCGATGCGCCCCTGGAAACGGACGGATACGAAACCCCGATATTCGATCTGTCTGGTGGGCTTGTTACCGATCCCGACCTTGCCTGGGTGCGTACCACTTTTTCGATGGAAGCAACCCTTCAGTTCGCCTTCAAACGCAGCCTAACCGATGAAAGCTTCATGCTCGGTGTTATCGCTGACGCTGGCCTGCAAGATGTAGGAAAGCTCGACTATATCGACCGCTTCCTCGAAAAAGACGCTGGCTCCCCCGTTAAAAACAATCAATATTACCCTCTTGGCGAACTCTATCTGGTTGATAATACCTGCCGTGAAGCCTTCGGTTTTG
>JBNKMO010000144.1:0-3729 GCA_050293165.1 Anaerolineales bacterium
GGTAGAATCTCATCGAACCTGGTGCGACGCACGTCTATTGCTCTATCATTATCCAGATAAAGCCCTTCGACCTTTGCCCGTGCCCAGGGTGTGCGGCGCAGAAACTTCAACGAGGGCTTGACCGAAGGCGTATGCTGAAAACAGCGGATGTTGATGCGCTGGCCGAGCGCCTCCCAGCCGTAATGAGCGACGAGTTCTTCGACGAACTGCTGGAGCTTGATGCCGTGTAGGGGGGGGGACATATGATTTTCTCTTATTTCAAAACTTCATACTTGCTTTGTACAAAACCATTCGCAAAGGAAGACGTTTCAATATGGCGTAATTTTTGGTCATGATCCAGTGCGCCAAAAAGCGGAATGCCGCTGCCGATAAGCACGGGGATTCTGGTGATGATCATTTCATTGATTAAACCAGCATTCAGAAACCCTTGAATTGTTTTTCCGCCATCTATATGCAGGTGTTGCGCCCCTGATTTATGCAGCTTGTCCACCAACTTTGCTGGGGAAGAAGAGCTTGATTCTACTGTGACTGCTAGATGAGCGGGGATTTCAATCTCTTGGCTGCTGAGAACGATAACGCGTTTTTCCCCATAAGGCCATTCGCCAAAGGAAAGCACCATCTCATATGTATGACGTCCCATGACGAGCGTGTCAACCGAATCCATGAACTGCTGATAGCCGTAATCTTCGCCATCACTTTGTCCGTCGCTGCCAGGCAGCCAATCAAGGTCGCCGTTTTCTCTGGCGATATAGCCATCCAAACTTGTTGCGATATAGACTGATATTTTCATGTTTTTCCTTTTTGCAAGACACAAAAGCAACTCTTCGCTATTATAAACGACAAGATTTTATCGATTTGAAAACTCAAAATCAACTATAATTTTCAAGCCAATCCCCCATCTACAACCAAAGGAGACCCCATGAGCGAGACATTTGACTTCGGCGGTGAGATTGTCTGGAATCCCACGCCTGACCACATCGAAAACGCAAACCTGACCGCTTTCATGCACCAGCACGACATCCCCAATTTCGAGACGCTCATGCGACGCTCGACCGAAGATGTGCCCTGGTTCACCGATGCCGTGCTCAAGTTTCTCGACATTGACTTTTACGAACCCTATACAGAAGTTGCCAATTTCGACAAGGGCATCCAGTGGGCGCAGTGGTGTGTGGGCGCCAGGATGAATATCGTCCACAACTGCGTCGATAAATATATCGGTACGCCCGCCGAAGCCAACCCCGCCTATATCTGGGAGGGCGAAGAGGGCGCGAGTCGCACCGTCACCTACGGGGAACTCTATCGGCAGGTCAATCAGGCCGCCAACGCCCTGCGCTCGCTCGGTCTTGGCAAGGGCGATGCCATCGGTATCTACATGCCGATGATCCCCGAAATCGTGGTTGCGTTGCTTGCCATCGCCAAGATCGGCGGCATCATCCTGCCGCTCTTTTCGGGCTATGGTGTCAGCGCCGTCACCACGCGCCTTGTGGATGCGGACGCCAAAGCGCTCTTCACCGCCGATGGCGTTTTTCGACGGGGGAAAGGGGTGGATATGAAGTCCGTTGCCGATCAGGCAGCCGAGCAGACCCCAACACTTAAACACATGATCGTCGTCAACCGCGCCGACCTTGAGATCAACATGGTCGAGGGGCGCGATCATTGGTGGCAAGACATAGTGGATACGCAATCGCCCGAAGCGGATACGGAGATCACCGAAGCCGAAGACACGCTGATGGTCATCTACACCTCCGGCACGACGGGACGCCCCAAAGGCGCTGTCCACACCCATTGCGGATTCCCGCTCAAAGCCGCGCAGGATATGGCGTTCGGCACCGATTTGCATCCTGGCGAAATCCTCTATTGGATGTCCGACATGGGCTGGATGATGGGCCCCTGGCTGGTCTTCGGCGCACTGGTTTTAGGCGGCACTTTCTTCATCTATGACGGCGCGCCCGACTACCCTGCTCCCGACCGTTTGTGGGAGATGGTCGAAAAACATAAAATTTCTACGCTTGGCATCTCCCCGACCCTCGTGCGTGCCCTGATCCCCAAAGGCGACGAACATTGGCAAAAACATGATCTCTCCTCGCTGCGCTTCTTCGCCTCGACGGGCGAACCTTGGAACTCTGATCCGTGGATGTGGCTTTTCGAGAAAGTCGGCGGCGGGAATGTGCCGATCATCAACTATTCGGGCGGCACCGAAATTTCTGGCGGCATCGTGATGGGTAATCCGATCTTGCCGCTGAAAGCCTGTGCCTTCTCGGCTCCCTGCCCCGGTATCGCGGCGGATGTGGTCAACGAGCGTGGCGAAAGCGTGACCGACGAAGTCGGCGAGCTGGTCATCCGCGCCCCGTGGATCGGGATGACGCGCGGTTTCTGGAAAGACCCGCAACGCTATATCGAAACCTACTGGTCACAGTGGAAGGATGTTTGGGTACACGGCGACTTCGCCGCCAAAGACAGCGATGGGCTTTGGTATATCCTCGGTAGGTCAGACGATACGATCAAAGTAGCAGGCAAACGTCTCGGTCCCGCCGAAGTGGAATCGATTTTGGTCGAGCACGATGATGTCATCGAGGCGGCAGCGATAGGCGTGCCTGATCCTGTCAAAGGGAGCGCTGTGGTCGTCTTCGCCGTTTTGGGCGCAGAGGTGGATGCGAACGACGATTTGCGTGCCGAACTACGCTCCATGGTCGCCACCGCAATGGGCAAACCGCTCGCGCCGAAGAAAATTCTCTTCATCAGCGATCTGCCCAAGACGCGCAACGGCAAAGTCATGCGTCGCATGATCCGCTCGGCGTATTTGGGGCTGGAGTTGGGGGATACCTCCGCTTTGGTCAATGGGGCGGTGATGGATGAGATTAAAGGGCTAAAATCCTAAAGGGGGATGGGGTGCGGCGCACGCGTTAAATGTGCCGCACCCTGCCCGTTAAATGGCGCCAAGTTCAAATTAAAAGCGAAACATTACAGTTTCCTTGCAGAATCGTAAATTCCTTTGCTTGGAAAATCGGAGTTTTACTGTATAATTTCTGTCAGTACTCCAGTACCATGGAATTATTTAAAAGCTAAGCACGAGTCTTCAGAAGGAGCAAGTATGTTCAAAACTGAAAACCTGTATCAGAATGATGATAAGTGGGGAAGCAAGAAGTTAGGCAATTCGAATGAGACGATTAAGAATTGGGGGTGTCTTCTCACCTCCGTGACCATGATGCTCAACGGAATTGGTTATAACGAGACCCCCGACACTGTTAACGAGAAAATGAAAGCTAAAGGCGGTTTTCAGGGCGCTTTCTTTATTCCGAGTGTTTTGCCTTATGCATTCCCCAATATTGTTTATAAAGATATGGAACCTTGCGAAAGTTTTCCTGCGCCAATCTCGCGCATTGATGCGGCGGTGGCTGCCGGAAAACCGGTCATCTTGCAGGTGGACTGGAACAAGGAGGCTGGCATTCAGACGCACTTTGTTTTGGTCAAAGAAAAGAAGGGCGATGATTATGTCCTTTATGACCCCTACCGTTATGGTGGCGATGGCCCCGACAAGGATGTTTTGCTGACGCAACGCTATAAATATAACGGGCAAAAATTGGAAAGCGAGATTAGCGCTGTGCTCTGGTTTGACGCTTACGGGATTCCGCCGCAACCGCCCGCGAAAAAAGACCCCGTTCCGCTTCCCGCCGATTCGCTCTCCGTTTATGTTGCTGAGGACGATTTGGCATTTCGTGCCGATCCCTC
>JBNKMO010000145.1:0-5370 GCA_050293165.1 Anaerolineales bacterium
GCCTGCGCATGATATGTCGCCGTGGGAATTGAAGGGGATGGACATTGCCATTCCCCGCATCTTGCAGGCACTCGATAATGCCGAAAAGATCGTCATTTATGGCGATTACGATGTTGATGGCGTCACGTCCACGGCCTTACTTGTGCAGGTTTTGCGTGCGCTGAATGCAGATGTGGAAGCCTACATCCCGAATCGTTTTGATGAAGGCTATGGGCTTAATCTGGATGCGCTCTCCCAGCTTTCGCAAAATGGTGTGGATTTGGTCATCACGGTTGATTGCGGTATTCGCTCTGTGGATGAAGTCGCGCACGCTCGCGACCTTGGGCTTGATCTCATTATTACAGATCATCACCACCCGGGCGAGGTGCTGCCACCTGCGCTCACGGTCATTAATCCCAAACAAGAAGGTGATATCTATCCCGAAAAAATGCTGGCTGGCGTTGGTATCGCCTATAAGATCGCTCAAGCCCTGCTCGAAAAACGCCCTGTCAGCGGCCTGACACCCGACCATCTGCTCGATTTAGTTGCCCTAGGAACTGTTGCCGACCTTGCGCCGCTTAGCGGGGAGAATCATGCTCTCGTGCGCAAAGGCTTACGCGTAATGCGCAACGCTCAACGGCAGGGCCTGGTCTCTCTTGCGGGTGCAGCAAGTGTCAATATCAAAGAAGTAAATGCGATGAATATCGGCTTCAGCCTCGGCCCGCGCCTGAATGCGGCGGGGCGTTTGGATTCGGCGTTGGCTGCCTACGAGTTGCTAATAGAGACTGACTTCATGCGTGCAGGCAATATGGCGCAAGAGTTGGAGATGCAAAATCAGGAGCGCCAGAAGATCACGCGTGATATGCAGGAAGTTGCTGAAACAATCGCGTTAGCCGCCGAAGACGAGGCCTTCTTGCTTTTTGCTGCTTCACCCGAGTTCAACGAGGGGGTGGTTGGCTTGGCAGCTTCACGCCTTGTAGAGAAATATTATCGTCCCGCCATCGTTGGCAAAGTGGACGAGGAAACCACCGTTTGCTCATGCCGCTCAATTGCGGAATTCCACATTACGGATGCTCTCGATCAGTGCGCTGACTTGCTCGTGCGTCATGGCGGCCACGCCGCGGCAGCGGGATTTACTGTCCGCAATGAGAATGTCGGGGAACTGGTCAAACGTCTAAAGGCGATTGCGGCGGAAGAACTTTTCGGGGCAGACTTACGTCCGGTCGTGGTAGCAGATATGGAACTTGCGCTCGATGCGCTCAGTTTTGAAATGCACGAGCATCTTCAATATCTTGAGCCAACCGGATACGGTAATCCGCAGCCAGTCTTTGTATCCCGCAATGTGCGGGTCGTTAGCTCGCGCACAGTCGGACGCGACCAATCCCATCTAAAATTAACGGTCGCGGATGGAGATGCGAAACTGGATGCCATCGCCTTTCGCCTGGGGCATCTTAAACCGGATTTGCCCGCCAGAGTGGATTTGCTCTACAGCTTTGAAATCAACGAGTGGCAGGGGCGCAGGTCACTGCAATTGAATGTAAAGGATATTCAGTTTTAGGAAACCGACACCGGGAGTTTGAAAAGCTCTCGGTGTTTTATTTTTGGAACTATATGATCTTTGTCAGGATGGCTTTGGTGCTGTAGATAAATTGCTTTTCAAGTCGTTTTGCTGTATATTCTTTCGTATGATGGATAATGTAGATAAGATTATTCTGCAAGAGTTGCAGGGGAATGCACGTATCAGCAATGCCGATCTGGCACGCCGTGCGGGGCTTTCTCCCTCTGCAATTCTGACGCGGGTGAAGCGGCTTGAGGAGCAGGGCTATATTAGTCAATACGCTGCACAGCTTAATCGCCAAATGGTTGGTTACGATATGCTTTGTTTTGTGGGGGTTAGCCTGCAGCGTCATGAGCTGGCACAGGTGACTGAGTTTGACGAAGCGATTCAGAATATTCCTGAAGTTTTGGAGTGTCATCACGTCACGGGTGATTACGACTACTTGCTCAAGATCGTTGCGAAAAACACGGCTGATCTTGAGCAATTTTTAATCCACGTGCTTACGCCTGTTCGGGGTGTGGCTCGCATCCATACGAGCGTTGTTTTGAGCGAAGTGAAAGCATCTGCTTCGCTTCCCCTTTCCTAGTTTTGTTGGAGACTTTATGACTGAAGAACTTGTAAAACGCCTCCTCTCTGGTAACGAGGCGCTTGCGCGCGGCGCATGGGAAGCCGGTGTGGAAGTGGCTTCCGGCTACCCGGGCACGCCAAGCACTGAAATTCTTGAAACCTTGGCGAAAATGCCTGGCGTTTATGCTGAGTGGGCACCGAACGAAAAAGTCGCGTTGGATGTTGCCATTGGAGCGGCTTATGCTGGAAAACGCGCCCTTGCTACGATGAAGCACGTCGGCGTGAATGTGGCAGCCGACTCGCTCTTTTATTCTGCGTTTACAGGCATGGAAGCGGGTTTGGTGATTATCTCTGCCGACGATCCATCGATGCACTCCTCGCAGAATGAGCAGGACAATCGTAATTACGCCAAGTTTGCGCGCATTCCCTGTCTTGATCCTGCGGATAGCCAAGATGCCAAAGATATGATGTTGGCAGGTTTCGAGATTAGTGAAAGGTTTGATACACCTGTTTTCTTGCGCCCGACCACGCGCGTTTGTCATACGAGTGCGCTTGTCGAAGCCAGCCCTGATCGTTATCAAGGCGCTGAGCCGGGGAAGTATCCGCGTAATCACGCAAAATACGTCATGGTACCTGCCAATGCACGCGGTCGTCATCCCCTCGTTGAGGAGCGTCTCGAAAAACTGGCCGAGTTTGCTGAAACCTTTGAACTCAATCGCGTTGAAATGCGTGGCACCGAGCGCGGTATCATCGCCAACGGCATCGCGTATCAATATGCGCGTGAAGTTTTCCCGGAAGCGAGCGTGCTGAAACTCGGTATGTCTTATCCGCTGCCCAAGAATATGATCCGAGATTTTGCGGCGCAAGTAGACAAGCTGATCGTGCTCGAAGAACTTGATCCCTTCATTGAAGAGCAGGTTCTGCTGATGGGCGTTGATCTCTATAAACCGGATGGCTGGGAAGCGAATCCGTATCCACACTTCAAGTCGATCTTCCCCATGGTCGGCGAATTAAACCCGAAGATCGTCCGCACGCACGCCATTCGGGCTGGGTTACTGCCCAAGGAAACAGGTGCCAAACCTAATGTGGAGAGCGCTACGGCTGCTTCCACAACGGCGTCAATTCGATTGGAGTTACCGACCCTTTTGGCGGAGAATTTGCCAAATCGCCCTCCTGTCCTTTGCCCGGGATGTCCGCACCGTAGCACTTTTTACATCCTGAATAAACTCAAACGCCCGATCAACGGCGATATTGGTTGCTACACCCTCGGCGTTGTACCGCCCCTGAGCGCAATGGATACCTGTGGCTGCATGGGCGCAAGCACGGCCGTTGCGCATGGTGCGATCATGGCGGGAGATAAGGAACGTCACTTTGCCGTAATTGGCGACTCGACTTTTATGCACTCTGGTGTTCAGGCGTTGATGAACGTGGTTTACAACCAGTCCAATGTCATCACCATCATCATGGATAATCGCATCACCAGCATGACGGGACAGCAGGATAATCCCGGCTCCGGGATGACCCTGCAAGGGAAACCCACCAACGAGATTGATATTGAGATGCTCGTACGTGCTGTTGGCGTGAAGAATGTCAAGCGCGTGGAGGCCTATGATGTTGCCGCTATCGAGAGTACGCTGAAGGAATGGCTCAAAATCGACGAGCCGGCTGTGCTCATCACGGACCATGCCTGTGTTTTGGTACCGGAAGAACGCAAGAAGTACATGACCCTCGATGTTAATGATAATTGCAACGGTTGTACGCTCTGCTTCCGCATTGGTTGTCCCGCAATTCTGAAATCTGATGAGCTTGATGAGAAGACTCAACGTCCGTTGGCAGAGATTGACTCGCTGCTCTGCACGGGTTGCGAAATTTGCGCACAGGTTTGCCCGCGGGATGCAATTCTTTTCCGTGACCAGATGGTTGAATTGAAGATGGTATAGGACATGACAATGAAAAAAACACGTTTTCTTTTAGCTGGTGTTGGTGGACAGGGCACGATCCTGGCCAGCAACGTGCTTGCAGAATTGGGCATTGCCCTTGGCTACGATGCAAAAAAAGCGGAAGTGCACGGCATGTCGCAGCGTGGTGGGAGTGTGGTCTCGCATGTCAGTTGGGGGGAGCAGGTTTTCTCGCCCGTTATCCCTGAAGGCGAAGCCGATATTTTGATCGCGTTTGAGAAGCTCGAAGCAATTCGTTTTTTGGATAGCATCCATGCCGGTGCCATGGTGCTGATCAACGATCACGAGATCGTGCCGATCACAGTCAGTTCAGGGACGGGCAAATACCCGTCAGATGAAGAAATGAAAGCCGCCTTCGCACCAGTCACAAAAAACGTTCATTGGGTAAAAGGCGTGGAAATTGCTGAAGGGCTTGGCAATGCCAAAGCTGCGAATGTGGTGCTCTTGGGCGCACTCTCGAAAATCCTTGAACACGATGCTGAACCTTGGTTGAAAGTCATCGAGGCGCGTGTGCCACCAAAATTTTTGGCGTTGAATCGCAAGGCTTTTCAAGCCGGGCGGGATGCGGTAAAGTAACCGCGAATTTTCGCTAATCTGTGTGAAGTCTGGAATCAAAAAACTTCCCCACAAAGGGACGTTTTTGATTGCTTATACGCGCTCGTTATTGGTATGATTTTCTCCAACCATTAGCTCGAGCTTCTGTTTCTGTGCAAAACCAGCGTTCGCCATTCTGGGCATCTATTTGCGTTGTGGAGTAATATTCTTGACCAGGAACATGGTAAATTTTTTCTCCGTCTTGTGATATATTGCCCTTGATGTTGCACCCGTTTATATGGGTTGTGCATCCTGTTGGACACGATGTTTCAAATGTGTCAGAATCTGTGTCTGTATATTCATAATAGTATTCGTCATATGTAGGTGAAGCAGAATTGTTGCATCGAGAAAATTCGTCAGGCACACCATTCATTATATCTTGTGCACATGGATCATTGTTTCGGCTGTTGTCGTTTTCCATCATATCAGCTTGGTATTCGGCGGATTCTGCGGGTGCATTATCAAGAGGATATCGTGGAGTTGTTGGATTGCTATTGCCTTTGAATAGAGAAATGATAGCACTAACAACAAGAGCAACGATAACGAATGTAATGCACCCGTTGAACTCTTTCCAAATCATTTCAAGATAGCCATAATAATAGGCAAACCACAGAATTAGCGCCAGAACTACAAAGCCGAAAATTTTATCCATTTTTTTTGTTTCCCTTTATTTTTTATAATTATATTATTTCAGGGAATA
This sequence comes from Anaerolineales bacterium, assembly GCA_050293165.1. Lineage (GTDB taxonomy): Bacteria > Chloroflexota > Anaerolineae > Anaerolineales > Villigracilaceae > Desulfolinea. The sequence continues at coordinate 5,357 of JBNKMO010000145.1, forward strand.
AAAAAACGTCCCTT